>DATJPX010000072.1:0-31603 GCA_035506155.1 Anaerolineales bacterium | reverse complement strand
CTGGCTGGACTTCGACGTCGCCATCGCCACGCCCGATATGATGGGCAAAGTCGGCAAGCTCGGGCGCGTGCTCGGCCCGCGCGGCCTGATGCCGAACCCGAAAGCCGGCACGGTGGTCGGGCCGGAAGACATGGCCCGGGCCGTGACCGAGTCCAAGGCCGGGCGCGTCGAATTCCGCCTGGACAAGACCTCCAACATTCATGTCTCGATCGGCAAGGCCTCGTTCGAAGAGAAGAAACTCAACGAAAACTTCGCGGCTCTGATGGATGCCATCAAGAAGGCCCGCCCCGCGGCGGCCAAGGGCAATTACATCAAGCACATCACCATGACTTCTACGATGGGCCCCGGCGTCAAAGTGGACGCCAACCTGGCCCAGTCGTTGGAGGAAGCCGAATAGCATTATTCGGATAGCCCGAGAGATTTTCCTTCGCCGTAGACAGCAGGTGCTCTGAGCATTGTCGAAGAGCTTAATTCCCTGCCCAGGTGAAGACTGGTGGAACCCCCCGTATCGGGGGGCAAGTCACCTCCTCCCTTACCGGAGTGAAAAAGTCTTTGCCTGATACGCTCGGGCAAAGACTTTTTGATTGGAAAGGAGGTGATATTCTTTGGCAAAATCAAAGGTACAGAAAGAGTCCATGCTAGCCGAGTATACGGGTTGGCTTGGCAAGAGTCAGGCCGTCGTCCTGGTGCAATATGCCGGTTTGAAGATGAAGGACCTGGATGTAATCCGCGCCAAGGCGCGCGAAGCCGGCGGTGAGTTCCATGTCGTCAAGAACACCCTGGCGAAGATCGCCCTGGAAAAGGCCGGCTACAAGGTCCCGGAAGGCATCACGGAGAAAAGCACGGCCATCGGGTTTGCATATTCCGATCCCGCCGGGTTCGCCAAGGCGCTGACCGAAGCGACCAAGGGCATGGAAGCCGTCAAGATCAAAGGCGGTTTCATGGGCGCGGAAGTCCTCAATGCTGCCCAGGTCAAGGCGCTCTCCAACCTGCCGTCCCTGCCGGTCCTGCGAGCCCAGTTGCTGGGCGTCATCCAGGCTCCCGCGAGCAAACTGGTCCGCACGCTGGCCGAGCCTGGCCGGTCCCTGGCCTCTGTGGTCAAGGCATATTCCGACAAGGCTGCGCCCGCCGCGGCATGATCGATTGGCGACGACGAACGTCGTCACATCAAATAAAATATTCTCAAGAAACTTTGAAGGAGTTTTGAAATGGCTGATCTGGATAAAATCGTCGAGCAGTTGAGCGGGCTCTCCGTTCTCGAGGCTGCTGAGCTGGTCAAGAAACTGGAAGAGAAATGGGGCGTTTCCGCCGCCGCTCCCGTTGCTGTCGCCGCCGTTGCCGGTGGTGCCGCCGCCGGTGGTGCTGCTGAAGCCGCCGAAGAGAAGACCGAATTCGATGTCGTCATCAAGGATGCCGGCCCCAAGAAGATCGAGGTCATCAAGGTCATCCGCCAGCTGGTCAACCTGAGCCTCACCGAGGCCAAGGCCCTGGCCGAGAGCGCGGATGCCAAAGTCTTGGGCGCCGTCGGCAAGGACGCCGCCATGGATGCCAAGAAGAAGTTGGAAGAAGCCGGCGCCGTCGTCGAAGTCAAGTAGTCTTCGCCCGAACGCACAGAAAAAGGCGACCCCTTACCGGGTCGCCTTTTTGATTTATGCCCTAGTACTTAATTCCTGCCTTAACCTATTGACTCCGAACCTGGAAAGGTTATACTGATGATACATCTGGTCTGACCACCAGACCACAGGAGCCTATGAAAATTCAACCCGTTACCCATACTTCGCTTGCTGAAACGGTCGCCGGAAAGCTGGCCGCCTCCCTGCTGGATGGGAGTCTTGTCCCCGGCACCCAGCTGCCCTCCGAACGGGACCTGATGAACCAACTGGGGGTCAGCCGGGCCACCCTGCGCGAGGCCCTCAAAACGCTCGAAGAAGCCCACCTGATCGAATCCCACCCCAACGTAGGCTGGTTCGCCCGCAAGATCGACGACGCCAACGTCACCAAGGCGCGCGAGTTGGCGCGGCAGAATGCAGCACTCAACTCCCACGCGGCCACCGACGAGCCCCCGACCGGACCGATCCGCGTCCCGGTTGCTCCAGACAAGCCCCTGCACATCCCCAACCTGCACACCGACCGCCTTGGGACTTTCGAATTCATCTCCTGGTGGGAGCGCGAGAAGGTCCAAAACGCCCACGTCATGGTGGTCGGAGCCGGTGCTCTTGGCAACGACGTGATCAAGAATCTGGCGCTGATGGGCATCGGATACATTTACATCGTCGACTTCGATACCATCGAAGCCGCCAATTTGAGCCGCTCGGTGCTCTTTCGTGAATCCGACAACAGCCGCAGCAAGGCGGAAGTCGCCGCGGCCCGGGCCAAGTCGCTCAATCCCCAGATCCACGTCCAGTACCTGAACGGCGATGTGATGACCCAGTTGGGCCTGGGCGTCATCCGCCGCATGGACGTGGTCATCGGCTGCCTGGATAACCGGGAGGCCCGCCTGGCGATCAACCGTTTCTGTTACTGGATGAACAGGCCCTGGGTGGACGGCGCCATTCAGGAATTGCTTGGCCTGGTGCGCGTTTTCGTTCCGGGCCAGGGCGCCTGCTACGAGTGCACCCTGACCGAAGCGGCCATTCGCGACCTGTCCCTCCGCTACTCCTGCCCGCTTCTGGCCCGCCAGAATATCCTGCTCGGCAAAGTGCCCACCACCCCGACCATTGCTTCCATTATCGGCGGCATGCAATCCCAGGAAGCCCTCAAGCTGATCAACGGCATGCCAGTCGAACCCGGCAAGGTCATCCACTACAACGGCATGGTCAACGAGATGCACACGACCGCGTACGTCCCCAGGGAGGACTGTGAAAGCCATTGGACTTATGGCGACGTGACCGAACTGCCTGCCCGTTCCGAGCGGACCACTCTCGAGGAGATGCTCCGCATCGCCCGCGCCGATCTGGGACCCGAGGCGGTCATCGAGCTGGATCAGGAACTGATTACCTCCCTGAAATGCCCGACCTGCCAGACGGTCGAACAAACGCTCAAACCGTTGAGCGCCATCAGCTTCGAAGCGGGACATTGTCCCACCTGCGGCAACCTGCGTGAAACCGAACTCACCCACCTGATCACCGGCGAGGAGAATTACCTGCACCGGACCCTGGCCAACATCGGGGTGCCCCCGCTTCACATTCTGCGGGCCCGTAATGGCAGCGAATATCGTTTCTACGAACTGACCGGCGATTTGCCCGAAGCGCTGCACTTCCACCATTTCGAACAGGTCGTCCGACCGAACGCCCTGCAGGGGCGCGTCCGCATCAAGGATGAAATCCATCTTAAGGATGCTTCCCAAAGTCCGGCGCAAGGCCGTGTGAAGCTCCAGAATTGATATCAGAACCCGAGCAACCATGCAAACGGACGTTATGAGTAACCCCCTGCCTTCTTCCCCTGAACCAGTCCAGATCGTGCTGGTACGGAAATTGATATTGCTCATCCTGCTCATGGTCACCGCCGCCCTGGGACTGCTGCTCCTGCTCCGTCACAGCTACATTTACTCGCCGCTCCTCCCCCACTTGCTCTCCGATACCGCCGTGGGCCTGATCGCCGGATTTTCGGCCCGCTGGATCCTGGACAGACAGACAGCCTTCCTGCGTATCGTCGCTTCACTGGCCTTCCTGATCGGCGCCCTGGAGCTCCTGGGGTGGTTCACCGGCTGGCAGATCGGTCTCTCCCTGCAATTCGGACGTGCAAGCGTGGACTGGCTCGGCCTGGGCCAGCTTCTGCTCGGAACCGGGGTCGCCATCCTGGCCATGTACGCCTGGGTGCAACCGGTCCTGACGATCGAAGCCGCACCCACGCCTCTTCCGGTCAGGCGACCGCAGCGCTCCCGCCGCATCCCGGAGAAACGTCCTCGCCGGTCGATCACGCCCTCGCCCGTCACGGGCAAGATCAGCCGGGCAGACCGCGCCGCCCGCGTGAAAACAGCCGAGGCATTGGCCAAACCCAAGCGACGGCGCTCCTTCCAGCCGAAGCCGCAGTTGCAACTGGCCGCGGAGGGCGACAACCGCTGTCCGTACTGCCTCGAGCCGATCATCCCGGATGATCCCCGCGGCGTGGTGGAATGCAAGATCTGTCACACCCTGCACCATGCAGATTGTTGGGCAATCACAGGCGCCTGCCAGGTGCCTCACTATACCGCTTGACCTGTTTTTCGGAGGAGAACACTATGCCTGATCTGACTGTGACCATTGTCCTGCCCAGCGGTGGGGCGCGCAACGCCGAGGTCCCCGACGACGTCAACATGCGAGATCTGTTGACCGAACTGACCTCCCTGCTGCAGTTGCCCACCGTCGGCCCCGACGGCCGTCCGATGTACTACCGGCTGGACAGCAAAGCCCTGGGGCGGGAACTGAAGGACGAAGAAACGCTGGCCTCCGCCTCGGTCCCGGAGAACGACCATTTGATGCTGACGGCCGACATCACCGCCGGCGCCGGCGCCATCGGCCTGGACCAGAGCCCGCGCATGCGCCGCCTGCGCGCCGATTACGAGCTGATGCAGGAATTGGCCGCCCGCAGCGACCTGATCAGTTTCCAGGTCAAAGGGGTCCATGGCAACACCCCGCCCGAAACATATATCGTCACCTTCAAGTGCAAAGGCATCATCGACGTCGACCGGCAGGGCAACCCCAAGTTCGGCAACCACCACCAGGTCGAGATCTACCTGCACAACCAATACCCGCAGCGCTGGCCGGGGATGAAATGGCTCAGCCCGATCTGGCACCCCAACATCAATCACCTGAACGGTTCGGTCTGTATCGATGCCGCCTGGTGGACCGCCAGTCGCTCGCTCGACCGCCTGGTGGTGATGCTGGGTGAAATGATCGAGTACAAGAACTTTCACGACGATCCCACCAAGCCGCCCTTCCCATGGGATCCCGAAGCGGCGCGCTGGTGTCGGGAATACCGGAAGACCCATCCAAACGCCTTCCCGGTCGACCAAAGTGAATTACTGCGTCCCGAACGGGTCAAGCTCAAGCCTGCAGATGCGAAACCAAAACCCAAAATCCATCTCAAGTAATTTTTTCAACCGGCTGTGGCCCAGCCGCACTCAGAAAGGAGTAAGCCATGTCTGACCTACCCGTAACCGTAGTCCTTCCGTCCGGAGGCAGCCGCACTGCCGAGATCCCCGACGACGTCGTCGTCAAGGAATTGCTCCCCGAATTGACGACCTCCCTGGAGCTCCCCACCACCGGTCCGGACGGGCGCCCGATGTCCTATCGCCTGGACAGCAAAGCCCTCGGCCGCGAACTCAAGGAAGACGAGACGCTGGCCCAGGCCGGGGTCCCCAAAGACGACCGCCTGATGATGACCGCCGATGTGACGGCCGGTTGATCGAATTCCTCCAGCCAGGCCGCCCCGCCTCCCCTCCCCGGGGCGGCCTGGACTATCCATACTGTGTTGCCAACCAAAAATGACCCACACCCGCATCCACTTCTCCCCGCCCCAACCTCCCGAGCCGCAGTCGGCGACCCTGCCGCTGGATAATGCCCGGCGCTGGGTTTCCCCTTACGAGGAATCCGGGACCGTCGCGCCCGTTCCAGTCTTCTTCGCCCAGAGCGCCTACAGCCGGGCAGTCGTCCATGCCGCGTCCGAATCAGATATCGAAGTGGGCGGAATCCTGGTCGGCAAGTGGTGCGCGGATGTGGAGGCCTGTCGGCAGTTCATCGTGGTCGTGGCGGCCCTGCCGGCCCGTTTCACCCAGCAGGGCAACGTCTTCCTGACCTTCACCCAGGACAGCCTGGTGGATATCCACGCCCAAATCGACGAGTCGTATCCCGGGAAGGAAATCGTCGGCTGGTATCACACCCACCCACGCATGGGCGTCTTCCTCTCCCATTACGATACCTGGCTGCACGACCACTTCTTTCCCGAGCCCTGGCAGGTGGCACTGGTGATCGAACCGCACACTGCCATCGGTGGTTTCTTCATCCGCAAGGAAGACGGCGTACTCGACCCGAGTCGCTACTTCGGCTTCTACGAGCTCGAAGGCGAATCGGGCCGGAGCGTCGTCCGCTGGAACAACCTGCAGGAAGAGGCGGATGAGGCTGAGAACAAAGGAGTTGATCGCAATGAATAGACGCATGCGCACATACTATTACGCAGTCTTTGGCGCGATTGGTGGCTTGTTCGGCTGGCAGATCAGCAACCTGCTCGGCCTGTCGTTCGTCTCGAATCTCTATCTGAGCGAAGTTATTGTCGGCGCGTTGGTGGGGCTGAGCATCGGCTTGTTGATCGGCATCACCGAAGGTGTCCTCACCCGTAACCTGGTCCAGATCGGCAAATCCGGACTGTTCAGCGGATTGCTGGGCCTGGGCGCCGGCGCGATCGGCCTGCCGCTCAGTGAATTCCTCTTTCAGAGCGTCGGCGCCGGGGTTTTCGGCCGCGCCGTCGGCTGGGGCATCTTCGGCATGCTGATCGGCCTGGCCGAAGGCGTGGTCGGCCGCAGCCAGATCTGGAAGGGTATGTTCGGCGGCCTGCTGGGCGGCGCCGTGGGCGGCATCCTTCTGGAGGGCCTCCAGCGCATCCTGAAAGCTTCCATGTTCGGGAAGGCCCTCGGGTTGATCCTGCTGGGAGCATCTGCCGGCGCATTCATCTCCCTCATCGTCGTCCTGCTCTCCCGCGCCTGGCTGCAGGTCACGAGCGGCAAGCTCAAAGGGACCGAATTCATCCTGGACAAGTTCATGCGCGCCAAGGGCCCGGCGATCGCGATCGGCAGCAGCGCCCTCAAGTCGGAGATCGTCCTCCCCGACCCGGACATCGCCCCCCAGCATGCCATGCTCACGGGGGATGGCTCTCACTTCACGATCAAGGATATGAGCCTCTCGGGCACCTACATCAACAAGAAACGCATCGAGCGGACCGAGCTTGTCAACAACTCCCTGATCCGCATGGGCAACACCGAGATGGTCTATCACGAAAAGAGGTAAAGATGAAAACGATGCGAGCTTTTCTCTTTGTCCTGATCCTGCTCCTGGCATGTACGCCCTTCCGGGCCGCTTCCGCCCAGGACAGCGGAGCCCAGATCCGCGTAACCCAAGTGGATAATTCCAAATTCCCCCAGGTGACCGTATACGTTTCGGTGACGGACGCCAATGGCGAACCGCTGGGCGTGGACCCCAATACGATCCAGATCTTCGAAAACGGCAAGCTGATGACGGCCGACAAGGTCAGCGGTTCCGGCGACATCGGTCCCCTGACCACGCTCCTGGTGATCGACGTCTCGGGCAGCATGAACAACGGCGGCAAGCTGACCGCAGCCAAAGCGGCCGCCCAGGCTTACATCGACCAGATGCGTCCGGGCGACCAGGCCGGCTTGGTGACCTTCAACACCAAGGTGGTCTACGTCCAGCCCCTGACCTCCGATCACGACGCCCTGTCCCAGGCCATCAAGAACCTGCACGCCAAGAACGACACGGCCATGTTCGACGCCCTGGACCAGGCTACCCAGATTCTCAAGGATGTCACCGGCCGCAAGGCCATCATCGTCCTGACGGACGGCCTGGACAACCAGTCCACCCACACGGCCGATCAGGTCATCCAGACCATTGGCACGAGCGGACTGTCCATCTCGACCATCGGCTTGGGGGACGCCAGCCTGTCCAGCCCGTATTATGGCCTCGATGAAGGCACGCTCCAATCCCTGGCGCAACGGGCCGGCGGCGTCTATAGCACCGCCAGCAACCAGGCTGACCTGAGCAACCTGTTCCAACTCTATGGCCGGGCCCTTCAAAGCGAGTACCGGATCACTTACACCTCCCCCTCGACCCTCCGGGACGGGCAGGGCCGCACCCTGACCGTTTCGCTCGGCGGGACCGCCTCCGCCCAGGCCAAGTACAACCCCGGCGGCGTCCTGCCGGAAGTGGCCAGCTCGGCCTCCTGGCTGGTCTTCCTCGTGTTCTTCGTCATCCTAGTGGCGCTGCTTTTCGTCCCCTGGATCATCAACCACCTGCCCCAGGGCAAGGCGGCCCCGGCAGCCTCCGCGCCGGCGCAGAAGCCGAAACCGCGCATCAAGTTGAAATGACCGGATCTGCCCTCCCTCATATCGAGGGAGGGCTTTTTTTATAAGGAACGACCGCAGTCAGTAACAAGCCCGCAGTCGTTTCATTCCTTGGGTTCAAATGGAACGAATAGTCGTTTCATTCCTTGGGTTCAAATGGAACGAATAGTGGAATGCCCAATAAATGGACTGATCCCGCGACAGTTTCGCGGGATCAGTTGGACCAACTCAAAGGGAGGAGAGAGGAATCGCCGTGATGATCCTGAAGGAGGGTCAGGCCATCAGGCTTATGGACGGAATGGGTCGTAACCCGGATTTGTGCCAGCCCATACACAGGCAGCCTTCGTAAGCTGGTTGCACTCGGCGCCGTGGGAGCAGCGATGCGCCAGAACGCGCGGCGGGTCGGGCAGGTAATCCGAGGGGTAAAGGACCTCCACCTGCAGGGCAACCTGGCTGGACGCATGTTCGCAGTAACAGACCTTGCTGGTTTCCCAAATTAGTTCGGTCATGGCACATCTCCTGAACTTTGCACAGTTTATGCCAGGTTGAACGATTTATCTAGTGACAGGCATCACCAATCAACGTGACAATGCGCGCTTTTCGGACTATTCCAGTCCACAAACATTGCAATTTCATTGCTGGCGGGTCAACTTAAGAACCGATCCGGTCCGATAATCGCTCATGTAGAGCTCCCCGGCCTCGTCGATGCCGAAGCTGGTGATCTGCGCACCGGTGTTGAAGATCACTTGCGACTGCCAGCTGCCGTCGGCTGCATGGATCAGGCCCCAGACCAGGCCGCTGCAATAGTCTCCGTAGAAATACACTCCCTGCCAAGCCGGCATGGCCGTGCCGCGGTAAACGTACCCGCCGGTGATCGAACAACCGTTGGCGTGCGAATATTCCACGACCGGTTTTGTAAAGGCAACATTGGCGGGTGGATTTGGATGGTAGGAATGCATCCCTTCGAAATAGCTCCAGCCGAAATCCAGGCCGCCGGCCGTCCCCGCCGGGACGACGTCCACTTCCTCCCAGGCATCCTGGCCGACATCGGCGATATACAGGTCGCCCGTCTGCCGATCGAAGGAAAAGCGCCACGGGTTGCGCAGGCCGTATGCCCAGATCTCCGCCAAGCCGCCACCCGCCGCGAACGGATTGCCGGGCGGAATGGCATACGGAGAACCGCTATCCACATCTATGCGCAGTAATTTAGCTAGATAAGTCTGTGTATTCTGGCCGTTCCGGAGCGGGTCCCCTGCCGAGCCGCCGTCGCCCAGGCCGATGTAGAGGTAGCCATCCGGGCCGAAGGCCAGGCCGCCGCCGTTGTGGTTGGCAAAAGGCTGCTGGACGTGGAGCAGGTCGACTTCGCTGGACGGGTCGGCCCGGTTTGGATCGTCGGCCGAAACGTGGAACCTGGCGATGACCGTATTCCCATTCAGGTCGATGTAGTTCACGAAAAAGACGCCCGCCTGGGAATAATCCGGGTGGAAGGCCAGTCCGAGCAATCCCTGTTCGGTGTGATCGCTTTCCACCTTATATCGAATGTCCAGGAAAGGCCGCGGGAGCAGTTGTCCGTTCTGGAAGATGCGGATGTCTCCGGCCTTTTCAACGATGAACAGCCGGCCGGATCCGTCCCCGGCGTTCTGGATATCGACCGGCAGGTTCAGGCCGGTGACTGCCGGGACCCAGGCATAGCCAAGCGGGTCGGGAAAGCTGGGTGCAGGCGTGGCCGTTGGCGCGGCGGTCGGTGTAATGGATGGAAGCGGCGGGAGGGAAGTTGGGGTGGCGGAGGCAATTTCCGGGGGGAGGGATCGGGTCGGCGCAGGGACAGACGTCCCGGCCGGGAGCAACCCGCAGGCCGCCTGAACCAGTCCGAGCAGGACGAGAAACCCGATGATCCTCCGCCCCCCTGGGAAGTTACTTTTCCTCGGGGGGAACATGGCGGGTCTCCACGTCGATCACTTCTCCCGGTGCATCCTCCCCGCGGGCCTCCCGCCAGGCGCCCGGGACGACCTTGTGCAGGGCATTCAGGTGTTCCTGGACGACCTCATCCGGGCAAAGCGCCACAAAGAGCGTCATGCACAGCCAGATGACCAGCGCATCGTCAAGATAACCAACAACCGGCAGGACGATATCCGGGACGATGTCGATCGGCGAGATGAGATAGATCAAGCCGGCCAGGGGCAGGATTTTCAGAAAGATGTTGACGCGCTTATCCCCCATCAAGCGCAGGATCAGTTTGATCTTCAGGATCAAATCCTGGAAGAAACCGCTATTCTGGTTCGTCAGGATGTCGCGTTTATTTGCCATTCAATCGTCTCCTTTCGTACCGATATTCAAATCCAAGGCAGTCGCAAGCGTTCCCGTGGAGGCACCGTTAATCCACAGATGTTGATATATACGGAAAAGCCGCGCCGACGATTCGTCCACGAAACGATCGGCTTCCGCCCGGGAGAGATAAATAAAGGGTCGCTGACAGGCTTGCTGGACCCGTTCCCCGGTCTCCTGATAGTATCGCTGGATATGATCGACGCTCCAGGCCAGGCTTTCTGGAACCAGGAATTCCAACCCGGCGCAATCCGGGAGGGCGCCCAGGAAAACACGCCGGTAGAGGCAATCCGGATGGTCACGGACGTAGATGAAATCCAGGCCGTACCAATCCTTCTTGACTTCCCAGATGAAGTCCCGGTCGGCGGCGAATTCGGCCGACCAACGCTGCTGGGTGGGCCGGCCGATCTTCTCCCCCCACAGGTTGTCGGTCACCAGGTGGAAGAAATAGCCGAGGCGGAAGGGGATGTACTGCGCCTCGGCGCCGTCCCGCAGCGGCAGCAGGTAACGGCGAAAGAATTCAAGGTCGGCGCAGTCGTGATGCAGGCTGTCCTCCGCCTGGAAGTGGGTAATGCGGGTGGAGGGCGTGAAATTTTCCCATTTCTCGTCCGGTTTGCCCGAGTCGGGGCCCACGCTTCCCAGGGCAAATTTCTCGGGGTCGAGCCCGGGAATGCGATCGAGCAGCTCTTCGGCAATTCGGAGGTGGACGATCCAGGATGCCATGTCCGTATTATACGCCAGGGAAGTGCGGTAAAATCCTATCCATCCATCCTATCCGGGAGAGGCCTATGCCACTGAATGTTGCCCGAATTCAAGCCATTTGTTTCGACGTGGATGGCACGTTGAGCGATACCGATGACGTGATGGTCGCCCAGCTTGCCGAACTCCTGTTCCCCTTCCATTTCCTTTTCCCAGGAAAAGACCTCATCCGGGTCGCCCGTGAAATCGTTATGGAGGCGGAGGCTCCGGCGAACTTCCTGGTCGGCCTGCCCGACCTGGTCGGACTGGACAAGGAGATCTTCGCGCTGAAGGATTGGCTCGTCCGCCAGCAGAAAAAGAAAACGAAGCCCTTCCAGCTCGTTCCGGGGACGAAGGAGATGCTGGAGAAGCTCAGCCCGCGTTATCCACTGGCGATCGTCAGCGCCCGCGATACCTCCTCGACCATGGATTTCCTCAACCAGTTCGAGCTGGTCCCTTACTTCAAATGCATCGCCACCGACCAGACCTGCGATCACACCAAGCCCTTCCCTGATCCGCTCGTCTGGGCGGCCAAGCAAATGGGAGTGCCGGTGGAAAGCTGCCTAATGGTCGGCGATACGACGGTGGACATCCGGGCCGGCAAAGCCGCCGGCACCCAGACCATCGGGGTGTTATGCGGTTTCGGGGAAGAGAAGGAACTCCGCGACTGCGGGGCCGATATGATCCTGACGATGACTTCCGAACTGGCCGAGGTTCTCAAAGAAGAACTTTCCAATTCCTAAAACGATTCCCGGGGATCAGCGTATATCAGGGTAGAACCGAAGCCGGTTTCAGTCGCCGGCTTTTGAATTTGAATAAGGAGAATTCCATGATCCGAAAATTGATCCCCGTCTTCCTCGTCCTGGCCCTCAGCGTGATGGCCTGCGGATTCCACGTCGACATTCCGATCAACACGGTGACCCCCGGACCGACCCAGACCGACCAGATCAACGTTCCCCTGCCCGAGGGCGGCCAGGCCGTTCAGCTTTCCCTGGCTTTCGGGGCCGGCACACTCAAATTGAATCCGGGATCCGCAACCCTGGTCTCAGGCACGGCGACTTATAACATCGCCGATTTCAAGCCGATTGTCACAGCAAACGGCTCGACGGTCCGCATCGAACAGGGCAACTGGCACCTGAACGGCATTCCCGACGTGTCCAAGATCAAGAACGAGTGGGACCTGTCGCTTGGGTCGGTTCCGATGGACCTGACGATCGAAGCCGGCGCCTACCATGCGGAATACCAGTTCGGCGGTCTGGCCTTGAACAACCTGACCATCAAGGACGGCGCAGCCGAATCCAAGCTGGACTTCGCCACCCCGAACGCCGTCGAAATGCAGGCCCTGCATTACGACACCGGCGCATCCAACGTTTCCCTGACCGGCCTGGCGAACGCCAACTTCGACAGCCTGGAGTTCAACAGCGGAGCCGGAAACTACACCCTCGATTTCAGTGGGAAGCTCACCCGCAGCGGCAGTGTGCGCATCACCTCCGGGATCAGCAACCTCACCCTGGTCATCCCGGCCGGCATCCCGGTCCAGATGACTTTGCAAGGCGTATCGAACGTGACCCATGACTCCGGCTGGAGCGAGGATGGCAGCCTGCTGACCCAAACAGGCAGCGGTCCGCAGTTGACGATCGTCGTCTCGATCGGGGCCGGCAACCTGACCATCACCCGCTAAGACGACTTACCCCACCCAACCGTCCCGTTTTCATGAAAACGGGACGGTTTTTATTCCGGAATTTATCTCCTAAATCGGATATTAATCGGAGTAAAAGGTCATATTTCATCTGTGACCTCCATCACTTGTCCGGAATTGGACCGCTTAATATAATATAAGACGATAAACTTTACCTTGTTTTCCAGAAAGGAAACCCATCCATGCAGATCACTCGTCAGGCCGACTATGCCATCCGCGCCGTCCGTTACCTGGCCGGACAAGGGGACAGTCAACGCGCTGCTACCAGTACAGTTGCCAAGGAAATGCACATTCCGCCATCCTTCCTGGCCAAGATCATCTCCCAGTTGTCCATCGCCGGTCTTTTGCACACCTCGCGGGGCGCCCGCGGCGGCGTCACGCTGGCGCGCGACCCGAAGGAGATCACCCTCCTGGATGTCGTCGAAGCCATCGACGGGCCGATCCTGTTGAACGAGTGCGTCGGCGATCCCGCCAGTTGTGTCTTCGAAGGCGAATGCCCGCTGCACGATATCTGGACGGTCGCCCAGAAGGATCTGGTCAAGCGGCTGCGCGAGACCCGTTTCGACACCCTGGCGATGAACTGACCGATCTTCCTTATCGCACCATCCCCTCCCGGCGTATAATTGCAGGGAGGGGATTTTCTATTCCAACAAAGGAGACTCAGCATGTCCGGACCTCGCACCGTCCGCGCCCCGCGCGGCACCACCCTTACCTGTAAATCCTGGCTGACCGAAGCCCCCTATCGGATGATTCAGAACAACCTCGACCCGGATGTGGCCGAACGCCCGCAGGACCTGGTCGTCTACGGCGGGCGCGGCCAGGCCGCCCGCAACTGGGAATGTTTCGACGCCATTCTCGAGTCGCTCAAGAACCTGGAGGACGACGAGACCCTGCTGGTCCAGTCCGGCAAACCGGTGGCCGTCTTCAAGACCCACGCGGATGCGCCGCGCGTCCTGATCGCCAACTCCAACCTGGTGCCGCACTGGGCCACCTGGGAGCACTTCGATAAACTAGCCGCCCAGGGTCTGATGATGTACGGCCAGATGACGGCCGGCTCGTGGATCTACATCGGCACCCAGGGCATCCTGCAAGGCACCTACGAGACCTTCGGCGCCCTGGCCCGATTAAAGGGCTGGGGCTCGCTCAAGGGAAAGTTCTGCCTGACCGCCGGCCTGGGCGGGATGGGCGGCGCCCAGCCGCTCGCCATCACCATGAACGAAGGCGTCGGCCTGATCGTCGAGGTCGATCCGGCCCGGGCCAAGCGCCGCCTGGACATCGGTTACGTCGACCGGGTGGTCGACAGCCTCGAGGAGGCCATGACCCTGGTGGAGGAATACAAGGACAAGGGTTTGCCCCAGTCGATCGGCCTGATCGGCAACGCCGCCGAGGTCACGCGTGAGCTGGCGGAGCGCGGCGTGATCCCCGACGTGGTGACCGACCAGACTTCGGCCCACGAAGCGCTGATGTACGTCCCGACCGGGCTTTCGGTGTCGGCCGCCGACCAATTGCGCAAGACGGATCCCGAGGAATATAAAAAGCGCGCCATGGCCTCGATGGCCCAACACGTCCAGGCCATGCTCGAATTCCAGCGCAAGGGCGCCGAGGTCTTCGACTACGGCAACAATCTGCGCCAGCAAGCCTACAACTATGGCGTGACGGACGCCTTCGAGTTCCCCGGCTTCGTCCCGGCCTACATCCGCCCGCTGTTCTGCGAGGGTAAGGGTCCCTTCCGCTGGGTGGCGCTCTCCGGCGACCCGGAGGACATCTATCGCACCGACGAGGCGGTCATGGAGCTCTTCCCGGATGACGAGCACCTGCACCGCTGGCTCAAGATGGCCCGTGAGAAAGTCCCCTTCCAGGGGCTGCCGGCGCGCATCTGCTGGCTGGGGTACGGCGAACGCGCCAAGGCCGGGCTGAAATTCAACGACCTGGTCGCCAGGGGCATTGTCAAGGCCCCGATCGTGATCGGCCGCGACCACCTGGACGCCGGCTCAGTCGCCAGCCCCAACCGCGAGACCGAGGCCATGAAGGACGGCACGGATGCCGTCTCCGACTGGCCGATCCTGAACGCCCTGATCAACGCCATCGGCGGGGCCACTTGGATATCGTTCCACCACGGCGGCGGGGTCGGCATCGGCTACAGCCAGCACGCCGGCCAGGTCATCGTGGCCGACGGCACGCCTGCGGCCGCCAAACGGCTGGAGCGCGTCCTGACCACCGACCCGGGGATGGGTGTGGTCCGGCATGCGGATGCCGGATATGATGAAGCCATCGAAGCTGCCAAAAGAAATGGCATCAAGATGCCAATGTTGAAATGACCATTTCTAGGGTACAATTCCGCCTTAATTTGCATAATCGGAGCTTGTGGAGAAATGGCAACAAAACGAATTGCAGTATTGACCAGCGGTGGTGACGCCCAGGGGATGAACGCGGCCGTGCGGGCCGTGGTGCGGACTGCCCTGGACAAAGGAGCGGAAGTCTACGCCGTCTACGAAGGCTATCAGGGCCTGGTGGAGGGTGGAGAATACATCCGGAAGATGGACTGGGATTCCGTCGCCGGGATCCTGCAGCGCGGCGGGACCGTCATCGGCACGGCGCGCAGCGAAGCTTTCCGCACCCCTGAAGGACGCCGCGCCGCGGCCCTCAACATGATCCGCAACGGCATCGACGGACTGGTCGTCATCGGCGGCGACGGCTCGCTGACCGGCGCCAATCTCTTCCGCCACGAATGGCCGTCCATCATCGCCGACCTGGCCAAGGGCGGCGAGATCACGAAGGAACTGGCTGCCACCCATCCGAACCTGCTGATCGTCGGGCTGGTCGGCTCGATCGACAACGATTTTTCCGGCCCGGATATGACCATCGGCGCTGACAGCGCCCTGCATCGCATCACCGAGGCGGTCGACGCAATCACCAGCACGGCCGCCAGCCACCAGCGCACCTTCATCGTCAAGGTGATGGGACGCAATTGCGGCTACCTGGCCCTCTACAGCGCCCTGGCGACCGGCGCCGACTGGGTTCTCATCCCCGAGGCGCCGCCCGACGTGGACAACTGGCAGGAAGTGATGATCGAGCGCCTGAAGGCCGGGACGAAAGCCGGCCGCCGGGACCACATCATCATCATGGCCGAAGGCGCCCGCGACCGGGACGGCAATTACATCGGCAGCACTGACGTCCAGCGCGTCCTGGAGGAGCACCTCGGCGAGGAAGTGCGCGTCACCGTCCTGGGGCACGTCCAGCGCGGCGGCCGGCCGAGCGCCTACGACCGTATCCTGGCCACCCAGCTGGGTTACGAGGCGGTCATCACCCTGCTCAAGACCAAACCCGAAGACGAACCCGTGGTGGTCGGCACGAAGGCCAACCACATCAAACACTTCCAGTTGGTGGAATGCGTGGAAAAGACCCGCGCCGTAGCCGAGGCGATCGCCGCCAAGGACTACGAAAAAGCCATGCAACTGCGCAGCACCAGTTTCAAGGAATCCTTCAATACCCTGACGACCATGGTCCGGGCCCTGCCCCACTCGCTGGTCCCCGACCAGAAGCGCTTCCGCATTGGCGTGCTGAACGCCGGCGGACCGGCCCCGGCCATGAACACGGCCAGCCGGGCGGTCATCCGCCTTGGCCTGGACCAGGGCCACATCATGCTCGGCATCCGCAATGGCTTCGAAGGCCTGGCCAAGGGCGAAGTCGAGGAAATGAAGTGGATGAGCGTGAGCGGCTGGGCTTCCCTGGGCGGATCCATGCTGGGCACCAGCCGGCTGATCCCGCAGGGCAGCGACCTGTACGCCATCGCCCGGGTCATCGAAGACAAACACATCGACGCCCTGCTGGTCGTCGGCGGCTGGGACGGCTACCGGGCCGTCCACACCATGCTCGTCAGCCGGCCCAACTTCCCGGCGTTCAACATCCCGATCATCTGCCTGCCGGCTTCCATCAATAACAACCTGCCCGGCACCGAATTCAGCATCGGGGCGGATACGGCCCTGAACAGCATCGTCGAAGCCGTGGACAAGATCAAGCAGTCCGCTGTGGCCACCCGGCGTTGTTTCGTCGTCGAGGTGATGGGCCACTGGAGCGGTTACCTGGCCCTGATGAGCGGGATCGCCACCGGGGCGGAACGGGCGTACATCCCGGAAGAGGGCGTCACCCTGCGCGACATGCAGATCGACGTGGAAAACCTCAACCGGGCGTTCGACGCCGGCAAGCGCCTCGGCCTGATCATCCGGGCCGAATACGCCAACGCCATCTACAACACCCCCTTCATGTGCGCCCTGTTCGAAGAGGAAGGGCGGGACGTCTTCGATGTGCGTCCGGCCATCCTGGGCCACCTGCAGCAGGGCGGCGACCCCTCCCCGTTCGACCGCATCCAGGCCACCCGGCTGGGCCGTCTCTGCCTGGAATACCTGATCGAACAGTGCAACAAGGGCGAGGGGAACTGCTCCTTCATCGGCCTGCAGAAAGGCCAGATCAACTTCCACGATATGCGCGATTTCGAGCGCATGATCGACCCGAAACACGAGCGGCCCAAGGAACAATGGTGGCTGGAATTGAAGAGCATTGCCAGCCTGATGGCCAAGCTCAGCCCCGGCAATTGATATCGACCGGGCGACCCTCGCCGGATCGCCCGGTTTCCGTCTCCCCTAACGATTCTCCTATTGCAATCCCTGGATGCCTGTTGTAAGATGAATTCGACTGGTTTCCAGTCAGCCCAATCGACCAGGAGGAAAGATGAAATCGCCGCGAATTATTTCAGTTCTTGCCGTACTCGCCATCCTTGCATCCGCATGCAACCTGCCGTCCACGTCCCCGCAAAATACGGGTCCCCAGACCAAACCGCCCGTTTCGGGCCCCACGGACACGAGCGCCCCTGCGGCAGTCCCGCCTACGGATACACCGGCTCCCCTGCCGACCGACACGGCCACCATCGCCCCGACGGACACGCCTGCCAGCCCGATGGTGACGCCTAAGACCGATGCGGTCAACTGCCGCTTCGGCCCCGGGACCAGCTACGTCGGTATCGGCGGGCTGATGGCCGGCGCAACGGTCCCGATCCTCGGCCAGAACGGCGACGGGACCTGGTGGCAGATCACCAACCCCAATAACATTACCACCCAGTGCTGGGTGGCCGGCAGCGCCACCGACGCCACCGGGAACCTGGGCAGCGTGCCCGTCGTCCCTGCGCCGACCCCCTTCGTCACCAAGGTGACCGCCATACCCCCGGCCGCGATCAGCGTCCCCGGCTGCATGGGACCCATCGCGCCGATCAGCCTGACCGGGACCATCGAAACCAACGGACCGGTCTCGGTGACGTGGCACTTCGAGACCCAGCAGGGCGGCGTCCTCTCCAGCCATACCCTGAACTTCACGAAATACGGCCCGCAGAACGTCACCGATCACAGCTTCACGCCGCCCCTGACAGCCGGGACGTATTGGGTGCGCCTGGTGATCACGACCCCCAACAGCGTCAAGAGCATCGACGTGACCTACACCATCACCTGCTGAGCGGAATCCCGGGTCTGGCATTCCAAATAACAAGAGAGCGGCCGCTTGGCCGCTCTCTTTCGTTCTCTGTCGATCGAAATCTGCTAGGTGAGGTGGAGCATCTTCCGGGCGCCTAGGCGCGCCGCCCACCCGAGGTACGCGCCGGCGAAGGGGAACAGCAGCACGAAGAGCATCGTGAAGTCGTGGGTGAGAGAGATGTCGTGGAGCGGGATCCATACCCCGACCGCCAGGGCGATCAGCCAGGGCCGGCGGTAACCGAGCAGGGTCAGCAGGCCGGCGCTCAGCAACAGGCCTCCGGCCAGGATGCCGGTGGCGTCCCAACCCGGACGTGAATCCAGGTAAGCAAGGAACAGGCCGGAGAGAACGGCCAGGATCAGCAATACTTTTTGCATGGGAGCAATCCTTTCTTTTTCGAAATCGGCGGCGATCCGGCGGGCCGGACCGAAACGTCGGATGGCCTCACGTTCCGCTTCCTCGGGGCCCAGTCCGCGCTCCAACTCCTGCTCGACCGATTCGCGCAAGTGGTTTTCGACTTCCGCCAGGGTGTCGGCATCCTCCAGCCCGCGCAGCCACAGGGCATGCTCCAGGGAGCGCAGGTAGTTCCGGATGCGGTCTTCTGCCGGTTTCATCGGGCCACCGTCGAATCGATGGCCCGGGCGAAGCGCTGCCACTCCCCCCGGGAGCGGGCCAGGGCTTCGACACCCCTGGCGGTAAGCTCGTACATGCGCCGGCGGCGCGGCCCTGCCTCGTCCCAATTGCTGGCCAGCAGTCCCTGGTTCTCCAGGCGGTGCAGGGCCGGGTAGATCGTGCCTTCGGGCAGGTCGAAGGTGCCGCCGCTGCGCTCACGCAGCGAGCAGATGACTGCATAGCCGTGGGCGGGGCCCTTCTCCAGCACAGCCAGGAGGAGCATATCCAGGTGTCCTTTCAGCGCTTCGCCGATCATGGCCCCCATCATATACCTAGTATTACTAGGTGTCAAGGGTATCCCCCCGCCTTCGCAGCGATTGCGGAGACCTACGCCAGTCTAGTACTTCGGTAAGCTTGCAGCGACGTTTTCGGAGTAGTAATATCCAATTATTCCACCAATCAAAGGAGAAGGAACATGTTCAACATGGGCAAGAAGATCGAGAAGGACCCCCAGAAGGCCCTGGACAACGCCAAGAAGACCATGAACAGCGGGATCACCGGCGGCCTGACCAAAGCCTTCATGGGCAAGGATTTCGTCAACGACATGAACGCCGCCATGGACCAGGGCCAGGCGGCTCTGGACGGGCTCCAGCAGCAGCAGTGGCTGGCCCAGAACGGCGCCGACGCCACCGCCGAGGTGGTCTCGGTCCAGGACACCGGCGCGACCGTCAACATGAACCCGGTCGTGCTCCTGGTCATGAAGGTCACCCCGGCCGCCGGGGCGGCTTTCGACGTCACCACCCAGACGATGGTTTCACGCATCGCCGTCCCTCGCGCCGGCGACAAGATCAAGATCAAGTACAACCCGGCCAACCCCCAGCAAGTGGCGGTCATGTAAGTTCGTTCGAATTAAAGTGATGTGGGGCGGGATGCTATCCCGCCCCACTTTGATTTAACAGGCCCTGTGACAAAAGCGGATCCGTAGGGCAAGACAATATCTTGCCCTACGACTTCATAAAACTACCCAGCCCCGGCGGGCCCCGGCCCGGACGGCCTCCGTCCGGCTGGTGACTCCCAGCTTGGCGTACAGCGACGACAGGTGGAACTTGACCGTATTCTCGCTGATCTCCAAGGCCGCGGCGATCTGTTTGTTGGCCAGCCCTTCGGCGGCCAGCTGCAGCACCTCCCGCTCGCGCCCGGTCAGCGGATCGACGACCGGCTCGCCTTCGGCGACGTCCGAGAACGGGTGCCGCTCCAGCATGGACTGGAGCAACGTCGGGGACCCGGCCACCAGCCCTTCCGCCAGGGCGTGCAGGGCCGCCGAGAGCTCCTCGGGGCCGGCCTCCAGCGGCAGGGCGCCCCAGACCGGGAAATCCGCCAGGCGGGCCGCTTCGGCCGGGTCGTCGGTCAGCAACAGGACCGGCGGGGCTTCCTCATCCAACTCGGAAAGCAGGTCCGCCGAAGCCGCAACCAGCACATCGACCGGCGGCAGGCCGGCCGGGGAGCTCGAATCATCCGCCACTTCCACCTCGGGCAGGCTGCGCAGGACTTCACGCAGGCCCAGGCGCAGCGCCAGGCCGGGGGCCAGGATGCCGACCCGGATCAAAGCACGCCCTCCGGGACATGCTCCCTGCGGGCGGCCTCCAGGAACTCACGGACCACGCCGGCCGGGATAGCCACAGACTGGTCGCCGCCGAAGATCATGGCGTTCAGGCCAAGCACCTCGCCGGCCGCGTTGAGCAGCGGGCCGCCTGAGTTGCCGGGCGCCAACTGGACGTCGGCCCGCAGGATCGGGACTTCGCCGTCCTGGCCGTGCACGGAAGTAACGGCCGAGAGCACCCCGCCGGTCAGCACGTTGCGCTGGCCCCAGGGATGCCCGAAGGCATAGACCAGCTCCCCGGTGCGGGGGGAGTCCTTCGAAAGGACCGCCGCGGCCCCGCCGTCGACCGGGATCTCCAGCAGAGCCAGGTCGACGCGCTTGTCGCTCGCCACCAGCTTCGCCGGATAGGTCCGGTCGTCGTCCAGGGTCACTTCCACCGGGTGGCGGCCGCGGACCACGTGCAGGTTGGTCAGGACCAGGCCGTTCCCGGCCAGGATGCCTGCCCCGGCGCCGCGCCGCCCATCCCGCACGACAGCCAGGACCGGGCGGATGCGGGCATAGAGCTCGTCCAGGGCGGAATCGAGCATCACCGGGAGGTTCATTGGCGCGCTCCAATCTTGATCTTGAGGGTCTTCGGCTGGCCGCCGCGCAGGACCTCGACTGGTACAGACTTGCCGACGATGTCGCCGGCCAGCCTGGCGAAGAGCGTGTCGTGGTCGGGCACGGGGACGCCGTCGATGGCAGCCAGGATGTCGCCGACCATCAGCTCGCCGGCCTCGGCCGGGCTGTCCTTCTCGACGCTGATGACCAGCAGGCCGCTGGCCTGCTCCCGTTTGAGGGCCTTTTGGGCCGCTGCGGCGATCTCGACCGCTTCGCTGCGCACGCCCAGGTAGCCGTGCTGGATCGAGCCGTGCTCGGCCAATTGTTGGGCGACCTTCCAGGCCAGGTCGGCCGGGATGGTCAGGGCCACGCCGCGCCCGAAGCCGGAGGTGTTGATCCCGGCCACGCGGCCCTCGGCATCGGCCAGCGGCCCGCCCGAGAAACCGGGATACGGCGTGGTGTCGGTGCGGATGTAGCGCTCCAGGCTGCCGCGCGGCGTGCGGACCGGGCCGCCGAGGGCGCTGATCACACCCAGGCTGGCTTCCAATCCGTCCGGCGACGGGCGGCCGAGGGCCAGGACGAGCTGGCCGATCCTGACGCCCGCGGCGGGGGCAGCCGGCGCGGCCACGGATTTCTCCAGACGCAGGACGGCCAGATCCGAGCCAGGGTCGCGCCCGGCCAGGCTGGCGTTCACTTCGGTCTTGTCGGGCAGGAAGACGCTGATCCCATCCTCGCGCTCGACGGTGTGGTCGGCGGTCAGGACGAGGTCGGCGGCGAAGGCGATCCCGCTGGCCGGCATGCGCCGGCGGGCGTTGACCGTTACGGTGGAGGCGCCGGCCTTTTCGGCGGCGGCGGCCATAGAATTCGAGAGGTCTACCAATACGTTGGACATAGCTGCTCCTGATTGTAATTCGGTTGGGCGGCAGGCAGAGTAATAATCCGCCTGACCTTTTCCGAGTATATCCCCCTGCTCCGGCCAGGGCATCCTCCAAACGGGTGGGCCTGGCCCATTATTTAGGATGGGCGGCCCTTGGAACGGCTATATTCCGACCAAACAGGTCTGATTATGCTGTATAATGGGCTTTCAAAGGAGGATCGAACCATGGAGATATCTATTTCCCAAGACCAGGGGGCTTTCCCCGTCACGGTCATGCACCTGCAGGGCAAGCTGGACGGGAGCAACTACGAAACGCTGATCGCCGAAGCCCAGAAGCAATACGATGCCGGAGTCCGCAATCTCCTCCTGGACTTCAGCCAGCTGGACTTCCTGAGCAGCGCCGGGCTGTCGGCCCTGCACACCGTGGCCCTGCTCTTCCGCGGGCAGAAACCCGCCGAGCGGGAGGAAGGCTGGGCCGCCTTCCGCTCCATGGACCGGGACCGCCAGAGCGGCCTCCAGGAGCACGTCAAGCTGGTCAACCCGAACGCCGACGTCCGGCGCATCCTCGAGACGGTCGGGTTCGACGCCTTCTTCCAGGTCTTCAACGACATCCACCAGGCCGTCGGCTCGTTCCAGTAGCCTGGCCGGCCGGGCCTCCCGCGCAGGCGGCCCGGGAACTCATTGAACCATCATCCAGGAAACTTCCGGAGTTTCGAAAACCCCGGAAGTTTTTGGTTATCTCTGCAGGCTCATCATCAGGTCCCGGCTGGGACGCAGGACGAAGAGCGCCTGCGGTTTGACCTCCGTGCCGGGGACCAGGCGCAGCTCGTAGCGCCGGGCGATGCAGGCCAGGATCAGGCTGGCCTCCATCAGGCCGAACATGTTGCCGATGCACTGGCGCGGCCCGCCCCCGAAGGGCACGTAGGCGTACTTGTTCCGCCCGGCGGAGTTCTCGGGGCTGAAGCGCTCCGGGTCGAAGACCTCCGGCCGGTCCCAGAAGGCAGGATGGCGGTGCAGGGCATAGGTGCAGATGGCGATGACCGTGCCGGGGGCCACGTACCAGCCGCCGATCTCGTCCTCGCCCACGGCCCGCCGGCCGAGCGTCCAGGCCGGGGGGAACATGCGCAGGCTCTCGTTCAGGACCAGGCGGGTGTAGGGCATGTTCTCCAGGTCGGGGTAGGCCGGCTCGCGCTCCCCCAGGGCGGAGCGGACCTCCCGGGTCATCCGCCCGGCTGCCTCCGGGTTCTGCGAGAGCAGGACCCAGGTCCAGGCCAGGGCGTTGGCGGTGGTCTCGTAGCCGGCCAGCATCAGGGTCATCACCTGGGAGCGGAGCTGCTCGTCGTCCATGCCCATCCCGGTCTCGGGGTCGCGCGACAGGATCAGCGAGCTGAGCAGGTCGCCGGCGTCCTTGAAGTCCTGCTTGCGCTGGCGGATGATCCGGCGGGTGATCGCCTTGATCTCCTCGGCCGACTCGACCAGGCGCGGATCGCTGGGCTTTTCGAGGAAGGCCACGCCCCGGTTGACCAGCTCGCCCACCCGGCGGGCGTCCTCGCCCAGGTCCACTCCGAAGAGGGCTTGGGTGGTGATGTTGAGGGTCAGGGCGGCCATCTCCCGGGCGATGTCGACCGGCTGGCCGGACTCGTACAGGCGGTCCCAGCCTTCCAGCATGGCGCGGGCCGCCGAGACGATCAGCCCGTCCAGGTGCTCGATGCGGGCGTGGTGGAAGGCCGGCTGCATCATCCGGCGCTGCCTGCGCCAGGTCTCACCCTCCGAGGTCAGCAGGCCCTCGCCGACGATCTTGTCGAAGACCTGGTTGGAGGAGGTGGCCTTGGTGTAGTTGCGGTTGTTGTCGACCAGCACGTGGCGGACGTAGTCGGGGTGGTTGACGATGTAAGCCGGGTCGGGGGCGGAGCGGTAGCAGACCACGTCGCCGTTCTGGGCGGTCAGGTTGAGGAAGAACTGGAGCGGGTCACGGACCATGTCGCGCAGGCGTCCGCCGGGCGCCGGGGGCAGGCGGCGGGCAGGCTGGGACGGGTCGGGTTGTGCGGAAGGGGAAGGTTGGGCCATGGGTTCCCTCGTACCGATAAACCGGATAAAACCAGTAAAGTTTTGCGAAGTATACAGGCAAGGAGGGAAAAAGGCAATATCCAAACCCCGGGCAGGCGGGAAGGAGAACCCGAGGAGGCAAGAGTCGCCGGGGGATCAATCCCCCGGCTTACAGCATGGTACGCCTGTGTCCTTCAGGCCGCAGGGGAACGCTGTCCACCAACCCCCTCCCGCCCGACGAACGGGATAGGCTACCATCCCTGCAAAATAAGCGTTCGCAACGGCCCAGGGAAAAACATCGGCGCCTCTGCTCAGAATGAAGGATATTCAAATCAAATATTAATTGCATTCCCCGCCCGGATGTTGTATGATACGAATACATTCGGCGCAGGTGGTGTTATAAGGATTGTCTGCAATTTTCATTTCGTAAGCGCACAGAGCGGGAGAAGAAGATGAGCGGCGTTTTTTGCCCCGTCTGCAAACGGAAAAACCACATCAGCGACGTCTACTGCCAGTTCTGCGGGACGTCCCTGAAGTTCGCCCAGCCGGGTCCCGCCACGACGACTCGGCGGATCGACCCAGATTCCATGCCCCTCTCGGACGAGGAGGAGCGGAAGTACATTACCTCCCTGGTCGTCCCGGCGGTCGGGATCGCCCTGTACATGATGAAGGACTCCCAGCCCATCGCCGTGCGCGAGGAGGCCGAATTCATCCTGGGCCGGAAGCTGAACCCGCTCAAGCCCGAGGCGGTGGTGGACCTCTCCCCCTACGGCGGGTTCGAGTTGGGCGTCTCCCACCGGCACGCCATGATCCTCTGGACCGGGACGGCCTACGAGATCACCGACCTGGACAGCACGAACGGCACCTTCCTGAACCGCAAGCGCATCCTGCCGGCCACGGCCTACCTGCTGCCGGGCGGTTCGACCATCCGCCTGGGGAAGATGATCCTGTACGCAGTCTACAAGGGGAACACGCCGAAGTAGAACGAAGCCGCGGCCAGTCGCGAAGATTCGAACTCACGCGAAAAGAGGCGGGGACGGTTCCCGCCTCTTTTCGCGCCCTGGGCAGACAGGCAGGCCTGCCCCTACAGCTCAAAGGATCAAGGTCCCCAGCGCGGCTGCCAGTCGGCGCGGGAGGCGAACGTCAAGCGGGTCTGCTGCGTGCCGTCCGGGTGCATGACGTAGATCTCGTTGTTCCCGTCCCGGAAGGAGGTGAAGACGATCCAGGCGCCGTCGGGGGAATAGCTGGGGGCCAGGTTGTCGCCGCCGTGGGTCAGCTGGCGCAGGTCGCTCCCGTCCACGGCGATGGTGTAGACGTTGTGGTCCGAGGTCGGGCCTTCGTAGAAGGCCAGGCGGGCCCCATCCGGGGACCAGGAGCTGCGCCCGCCCATGTTCGGCAGGTCCGTCACCCGGCGCGGGTCCGAGCCGTCCCGGTTCATCACCCACAGCTCGCGCGGACCGGAGCGGGTGGAGGCAAAAGCGATCTGCGTCCCGTCAGGGGACCAGGTCGGGTCGATGCTGTCGCCCTGCCCGGCGGTCAGCGACCTGGGATTCGACCCGTCCGGGTCCATCAGCCAGATGGCCTGGGTCCCGCCGCTCTCGACGGTGAAGACGATGGCCGTCCCATCCGGGGAGAGCTCGGGGGCGTAGAGGCTGCCGAGCCCGTTCGTCAGGCGGCGCAGGTCCGTCCCATCCGTGTTCATGGCGTAGATCTGGAAGGCCCCGCTGCGCCGGGAGGAGAAGAGGATCTCGCTCCCGTCCCGGGTCAGCGAGGCGTAGAACTCGGTGGCGGCGAAGGTCGTCAGGCGGGTGAGCTGGCTGCCGTCGGCGTTCATCAGGCAGATCTGGTCGAACGAATCGAACGAGCAGGTGAAGACGATCCGCCCGGCAGGCGGTTGGCCGGCGAAGATCGGCTGGGGGATGGGGGTCGGAACGGGAGTCCAGGTCGGCGGCGGGAGCGTCGCGGTCGGGGAGGCGGTCAGGGTCGGCTCGAGGGGCGCCGCCAGGGTGGGCAGCGGGGCCGGGACCGTCGTCGTCCCGGCGCGAGGCAGGCGGGAGACGTTGCAGGCCAGGCTGAGGCCGAGCAGGCAGACGAGCGCCGGGAGGCAGCGACGGGCGGGCCGGGACATGCGGCAATTATAGACGGAAAACCGGGGATCGATCCCCCTACCCCGTCCCCTTGCGGGCCTGTATCTTCTGGCTGAGCAGCCAGGTCAGCTCGGCCAGTGAATAATCGTGCATGGGGTTGTCGTTCTCGTCGATCAGCTTTTCGAGCAGGGCGTGGATGACCCGGTCGCCCTCCCATTTGGTCCCCACCAGGTAGCGCAGCTTCGGTTTTTCTGAGAAAAGAGCATCGAAGATCGCCCGGCTGACGATGTCGGGCGGGGAGGGTTTGCGGTTGGTCTCGGATTCCGGCTCGTCCGCGGCGTGGGCTTCCTCCGGCTGGTCGTAGCCGGCCAGGACGGCCCGGGCTTCCTCCAGGAAGGGCGGCTCGGCGCTCTGGAAGTGGCGCAGGGTGCCCGGGAAGGAATTCTCGCCGATGGCCGTATCCACCCCGCCGGGCTGGACGATGCTGACGCCCACCCCGTAGGGTCCGAGCTCATCGGCCAGGGTGACCGAGTAGGCTTCCAGGGCGTGCTTGGTCATGGTGTAGGGGCCGTAATACTTCATCGAGATCATCCCGCCCTGCGAGCCGACCAGCACGATCCGCCCGTGCGATTGGACCAGCATGGGCAGGAAGGCATTCGTCAGGCGGAAGGGGCCGAAGACGTTGACCTCGAAGATATCCCGCAGGTCCTCGTCGGTCCAGGTGCTGACGGGGCCCAGGTCCCCCACCCCGGCGTTGTTGACCAGCCCGTAGAGCCCCTGGCCGTTGCGGGCCACCAGGTCGACGGCTTCGCGCACCTGGGCGGGATCGCGCACGTCCAGCCGGACCGGGAGGATGTTCTCGACTTGGCCGAGAATCTCCAGGTCGCGCTCCTTGCGGGCAGTGGCAAAGACGAGGTGTCCCTGGGAAGCCAGGGCCAGGGCCAGGTGGCGGCCGATGCCGCTGCTGGCGCCGGTGACGAGGATGGGACGGGGATTGGGAGTTTCCATGGACAACCTTTAAAGGGAGAGATAGCGAGGCAAAGATGCCGCCCCGCATTATACAACAGTCCGCGCCCGGCGGCGCTGCCATTCCGGCTGCCGCCCGGGTCCACGGGTGAGCAAGACGATGGAAGTGCAGGGACAAGAGAAAAACCATTTTGCTTGACGCGTCCGGAGATTGGGGCGAAAATGGATTCGATCGTTCCGGCTCATCCATGAAAGGAGCGTTCCCATGGCGAACAAATCGATCCTGGTCGTCGGCGCCGGCATCGCCGGCCTGACGGCGGGCTACCAGCTCAAGCAGGCCGGCCACGACGTGCTGGTCCTGGAGCGGAACGATTACCCCGGCGGCCGGATGGCCAACGTCGATTGGGAGGGCTTCCAGGTGGACATCGGGGCCAAGTTCGTCACCACTGCCGACAAATCCCTGACCGGCATGGTCACAGCGATGGGCCTGACCGACCAACTGGTAAAGTCCGACGAAGGCCTGACCATCACCATCTACCGGAACGGCAAGCTGCACAGCGCCAATTTCCTGTCCATCCTCTCCTATTTCGGCTGGAGCGGGGTCTCCATCCGGGCGCGCCTGGCCATGCTCAAGCTGGCCCCGTACTTCCTGAAAATGGGCAAACTCGAGAACGTCTACCACCTGGAGCGCGCCAGGGGCCCCGACCTGGACGAGACCTTCGAGCAGTTCTTCAAGACCAGGATCAGCGAGGAGATGTTCGAGTATTGGGCCATCCCGATGTTCGAGACGATGTGCGCCTACAAGGGCGGGGACGTCTCGCGCAAGGCCTTCGTGGCGCTGCTGTCGAGCTACCTGAACGCCGACTCGGTCACCTTCAAGGAGGGGATCGGGGTCCTGCCGAAGGCCCTGGCCGCCCGCCTCGAGGTGGAGCTGTGCGCCCGGGTCACGAAAGTTGCCATGCTGCCGGACGGCAGCGGGGTCAAGGTGAGCTACACGCGCGAGGGGAAGGAAAAGACGGTCACGGCCGACCGCCTGGTGATGGCCGTCCCGGGCAACCACGTCCTGCCGCTGCTGGAGGACCCGCGCCCGGCCTGGCAGGCCTTCTTCCCACAGGTCGCCTACAGCACCGGGGCGCTGCATTACCACATCGCCGAGACAGACTACCAGCCGCCGGTCCGGGCGACCTTCGTGCCCCGCTCGGCGAAAATGGCGATCAACTGCATCACCTTCGACAAATACAAGGACGGGCGCTGGCTGATGCTGACCGACCCGAACGTCTACACCTTCGACATGCGCCGGGATCCGGAGGAGCTGGCCGAAGAAGCCCGCCAGGTGATGGTCACGGTCTTCCCGGCCCTGAAAGGGACCTTCCAAGCCCAGCGGATCTTCAAGTGGCAGGACAAGCTGCCGACCTTCCGCCCCGGCTACCTGGACGCCCTGCAGACCTTCTGGCAGGACCCGCAGGAAGGCCCGGTCTTCTTCTGCGGCGACTACTTCGCCGGGCCGTCCACGGGGGGGGCGCTCTACACCGGCCTGGAATGCGCCGGGAGAACCCTGAAGTCGCTTTGAGACGGCCGGCCGTTCGGGCCCGCCCCATGGAGTGGAGATTCGAGGAGGAAGACATGTCAAATCAAAAGCGAGTCATCCCGTTAAGCCTGGCGGTCCTTATTACGATCCTCGCAGCCGCCTGTGGAATCGGCGCGCCGGCGGGGACGCCCACGCCCGCCGGCACCCCCACGCCGGAAGTACAGCAAATGCCATCCCTCCCGCCGCCCGACCTGGCGGGCTCCTTCGACGCGGGGAACGGGCGCAAGCTGGCTTACGCCTGCTACGGGGAAGGCGCACTGACGGTCGTGGTCGAAGCCGGGGCCTACGATCGGCCGATCGAGACTCTTAGCTGGAATGCGGTCATCCAGGGCGTCTCCCCGGTCACACGGATCTGCATCTACGATCGCATACCCGTCCACACCCCCCGGGAGGCGGCCGAAGCCCTGCACCGCATGCTCGCCGGGGTCCCCATCCCGGGCCCGTACCTGATCGTGGCCCACTCGCTGGGCGGCTGGTACGCACGCGTCTTCGTCCACGACTACCGGGGCGAGGTGGCGGGACTGATCCTGGTGGATACGACCTCGATCCTGCCGGAGGCGGGGATCCTCTACGCCACCGCCTATCCGACCTACTCGCCAAGCGAACCGGCCTCCGTGACGACCAACCGCTTCAGCGCCACCGACATCTATGTCGTCCCCGCGGCATCGATGGACGGTCTGGACATGGCGGCCAGCAACGAGCAGGTCCGCCAAGCCGGCAGCTTCGGGAACCTGCCGCTGGTAGTGATCTCTCACACTCCCAGCGCGGGCGAACTGAGCGGATTCGATCCGCTCGTCCAGGACCAAATGTCCGCCATCCTGGTCAAGATCATCGCCGACCAGGCAAAGCTGTCCTCGAAAGGGACTTTCATCCTTGCCCCCACCCACCAGCATTTCATCTCCGAATACGAGCCCGAGATCGTCATCCAGGCGATCCTGAAGATGGCGGAGCAGATCCGCGGGAAGTAAGCCGGGGAATTCATTCCCTGGCGAACAGCAAGCCTTGCGAAAGTATCGAGGGAAAGCGCTTGAATGAGGCGGGGATTTGTTGTATAGTTTTATCGGCACAGAATGTGGTGGGAAATTATCGGTGGGAGATCGGGAGCCGGCCTATTCTCAAAAGAAGAATTGAATTTGTGGCATGAGCAATAGTTAGCCTGTTTATGACAAACACATTTTTTGAGCCGGTTCTACCGTTGGTTCCTTCTATCGAAAACCGACTCTCCAATAATTCTGCGCTGCCATAAATAATAAAGAAAGGTGGTCCTTATGCCAGACGTTTGGGTCTCCGATTTTGCCCCCAGCAAGAACGGCTTTCTATTCAAGGATAATTCTTTTGCCTCCACCAGCGGCCCCTTCATGTCGGTCTGTGGCGTGAACTTGTATGCCCAGGACGGTATTTGTGACGGTTTTGTTTTCACCGTCCTGGATTTATATTACAGCAATCCCCGCCTATTCCCCCCGCCCGATACTACGGCACCTGCACAAGGAACATCCCTGTTCAACTACCTGACCCATCGCGAAGTGGATGCCTTTACCTCCGATGGCAATAACAACTATAACAAGGCGGTCGACTGGATCCAGGCTTCCAGCAAGACCCTTTCCTCTCGCACTTGCAATGAATGGAATAATCACGTCAAGCCCGAAATCGATAACAACCATCCCAGCCCGATCTGGGTGGTGACTGAACCTCAGACCAATGACTTTGTGAAGATATTGAAAGATGACCTCCCCAAGCACCACATGTTGCTTGCCTATGGCTATACTCTGGGCCCCAAGGGGCTGGTCACCCTGAATATCTATGATCCACAAGTGGACAGCGGCATGGATTCAGTCAGCATGAGTTTCACCCTGAACTCATCGAATATTGCCCTCAATATTCCCAGCATGAATTCCTGGGCTCCCATTCAGCGTGGCTTCTTCCGCCCCGACTATGTCCAGGCTTCCCCTGCCGCCATGTTCCCGAAAAAAGGCGCACATCTTTACACCACCAGCGCCTCCGAGCGCGACAGCGCCTGTAAAAACTACGGATATTCCTTGGAAGGCATTGCCTGCTACGTCTACCCCACTCCGGCCAAAGGCATGACGGGGCTTTTGCGCCTGCGCAGCTCCACCGATCACTTCTACACGACCAATGCTGCCGAAAGCGACAATGCTGTAAGGAATTACGGCTATGTCCTTGAGGGAACCTGTTGCTATGTCTACGGCAACCAGGGCTCGGCGGACAGAGTCCCGTTCTACCGCCTGCTCGGCACCGGTTCGTACGGACACTTCTACACCACCTGGGCCAGCGAGCGCACAAACGCGATCAGCAATTACGGCTACACCGATGAAGGCGTCGCCTGTTATGTCTATAACCACCCGGCCTCCGGCAGCGTTCCGCTCTTCCGCCTTGTCAAGTGACTTCTCGCCTCTTTTCTCCGCGTGTCTTTTGTTTACTATAAACTTGCCCGGAAACTCAAATCGATGGATATTTAACCGGCTCCGCCCCGTTCGGGCCGGGGATTCCGGCCCGCTCGCCAGTGATTTTCAGCAGTCTCGTCTCGCCCGCCCCGGCGGCGGCTGAACCATCCCGTTGGGCGGCGCTCGCACAGGTCGCTCGAGATGTAACATTTCACCAGCCAGGTTCAATGACATCCAGGTTGCCGTCATGAAAGGATGCGTGGTTTCCAATGAGTCAATCAGAAGACGAACGCGGGGATCAATTCTACGCAGAGACGTATGATGAGTCCGTGCCGGACTGGCCGAACGAGATCGATTTCTATCAGGAGATGGCCGCAGATGCAAAGCAGGCAGGCAGGAGCGTATTGGAACTTGCCTGTGGTACGGGACGAGTGGCGATTCGATTGGCCGGTCATGGCGCAAGAGTCGTGGGGTTGGACTTGTCCAGGGATATGCT
>DATJPX010000071.1:0-17792 GCA_035506155.1 Anaerolineales bacterium | reverse complement strand
GTAGGCGACCACATCCCCGACCTGGTAGTCGACAGCCTGGCGCAGGACGGCCAGGTCGCCAAAATGATAATTGGGCTCCATGCTCGAACCGTTGACAATCACGTAGGTGGTCTGGCCGTCCAACTGGACCGGCGCGAACAGGATCCAGATCGTGAGCATCCCCACGAGTGGGACGGCCGCCAGGAACGCCTGCCACCAACGCCGGTACGAGTTCATGCTTGGATTCTAATCCCGTTCAGCGAACCGGCCTGCCCAAGGACGATCCCCACATGGGGATGGGTCGTGGGGCAGGCCGGGTTCAAGAGAGGGCCGGGATGGCTGCTTCGCAAGGACCATCCCGGCCCGATGTTACGAAGACTATTGTGCAGCGACGACTTCCAACGAATTGATGCTGGTCACCGAGACGGTGTTCGGCGTGATCGTGCAGCTGTAGTGCGTGCCGCTGCCGCCATTGGAGCAGTTGTAGAGGGTGCCGCCCGCAGCGAAGCGGACTTCGACAGTCGTGCCGGTGCCGTCCAGGTCGAAGGCCACCGAAGTGATGTCGGCCGGGTTGGCTGTTCCGACGGTGTAGGTCACGTTCGAGGCGTGGTAGCCGCTGACCGTGGCGACCCCGTCGCCGGCTTTGCTCAGGTCCACGGTGTTCGTGGCAGCATAAGCATAGACGATCGAGGCGAAGGCAAAGGCTAACAGACCGATGAGAAAGACAGTGAGGGCGCGTTTTGCAAACATGGGATTGATCTCCTATTCGAACCTTTCAAGATTATTGTGCGGCGACGACTTCCAGGGTGGTGATGCTGGTCACGGTGATGGTATTCGGCGTGACGGGGCAGCTGTAGTGTGTGCCGCTGGTAACAGTGCAGGTGTAGAGCGTGGCGCTGCCCGAGAAGCGAACCTTGACGGTATTGGCCGTGCTGTCCAGATCGAACGCCACGGAGGTGATGTCGGCCGGGTTGGCGGTGCCGACCGTGTAGGTCACGTTCTGGGCATGATAGCCGCTGACCGTGGCCACGCCATCGCCGGCCTTGCTCAGGTCCACGGTGTTCGTGGCAGCATAGGCGTAGACGATCGAGGCGAAGGCGAATGCCAGCAAGCCGATGAGGAAGACAGTAGTTGCACGTTTGAAAAACATATGATCTCCTTTTCTGATGAATGACGGATATTATTGGGCGGCGACGACTTCGAGGTTGGTTGCACCCGTAACGGTCACACCGCTGATCGGACAATTCCAGACGGTCGGTCCGCCGCTGCAAGGGAACAGGGTCCCGCCCGTTGCCAGGCGGATCTTGACGGTCGCGGCGCTAGAGTTCAAGGTGATTTGAGCCATGGTCACGTTTACCGGGTTGCTCGAATCCAACGTATAGGTCACCGCCGTGACGGTATAACCCGAGATGCCTGCCGAGCCATCCCCGGCCTTGTTGTTATCGACCGTATTCGAGGCAGCATAGGCGTAAGTGATGGAAGCCAGGATGAAGGCTACCAACCCGATCACCAAACCTTTGATTGAACGCTTGATCAACATACTCACCGATTATCCTGGGTTGTCTGACGACTTGCGTACAGTATAGGGGGAAAGCCCTTTCCGGTGGGTTGCAGGCGCATGGCAAAGCCATTATGAAAACATTGCAGAGAAATCTATACATGTCCGATCCCAATCAGGCAAGCTCAGGAGACGGAGGTCGTTTATAATATTCCCTGATGACAACGATTATTCAAGCCCTCGCAGAGCTCGAAAGTTCAGGCAAGCCCGCCGCTCTTTGCACTGTCGTGCGAACCAGCGGTTCGACGCCGCGGCACAGCACCAGCAAGATGCTGGTCCATCCGGACGGTCGCATCCTCGGTACGGTCGGAGGCGGGGAGCTCGAGGAACGCGTTCGCAAGGAAGCCCTGGCCAGCCTATCGGACGGCAAGCCGCGTTTGCTTGCCTACGAAATGACCGATCCTGCCCGCGGCGATCCCGGCCTGTGCGGCGGACAAGTGGAGGTATTCGTGGAACCAATCCTGCCGTCTCCCGTGCTGGTCGTCGTCGGCGGAGGGCACGTCGGCAAGGCCGTGGCTCATCTCGCCAAATGGCTCGGCTTTCGCGTGGCCGTCTCGGACGACCGCCCCGAATTCTGCACCCCGGATGCCAATCCGGATGCGGATGAGTTCTACCCGGTCCCGCTGGCCGAACTTCCCAAGAAACTTTCGATCACCCCTCAAACTTATCTGGTCCTGACGACCCGCGGCAGCTCGGTGGACGTGGACGGCCTGCCGGCCCTCCTGGAAACGAATGCCGGCTATATCGGAGTCATCGGGTCCCGTCGGCGTTGGGCGACGACAGTCGAAAAGCTGAATGCAGCCGGCCTGACCGACCAGGAACTCGGACGCGTCCGCTCCCCGATGGGACTGGGCCTGGGCGCAGAAACCCCCGAGGAGATCGCTGTCAGCATCCTGGCAGAGATTCTCATGCTCCGGGGCGAAGGTTCCGGCAAACCGATGAAAGAACCGAAATGACCCTTCCAGCCGACAACCAGCGCATGTTCCATCGCGGCGCCCAGCTCGCGGAAGGATAAAACTTTAATCCAAATACTGCGTAAATCTATCTGAATAAAGAACTTGTCTGTCAAACCCGCGTCGGCTATAATGTTCATGACGCCCTTACAAAGGAGAGAAGTTATGGCGAAAATTTTTGATGTCATTGAATACCCGAATGAAATGGCCGAAGAGATCGTTCATCGCTTCCCTGATGGGAGTGCGGATGCGGAGTATCGTCTCGGCTCGAACGTGATCGTCCGCGACGGCCAGACGGCAGTCTTCTTCCGCGATGGCCTGGCCCTGGATATGTTCGGGCCCGGACGGCACGTCATCGCCACCGCCAACATTCCGATCATTACCGACAAACTGCAGGATTGGTTCACCGGCGGCAAGACCGTCTTCCCCGCCGAGGTGTACTTCGTCTCGATGAAGGAATTCGCCAACCGCAAGTGGGGAACCCCCCAGCCGATCATCGTCCGCAACCCCGGCATGGGCCTGGGCGTCGCCCTCCTGCAGGGCTTCGGCACCTACAGCTTCCAGGTCAAGGATCCGCAGCAGTTCATCCTGCAGATCGTCGGTAAGCAGGCCATCTTCCGGATCGACGAGATCGAGGAACGCTTGCGCGCCATCCTGCTCCAGAAGCTCCAGGACGCCCTGGGTGAATGGGCTGCCAAGTACGCCGTCCCCGAGATGATCGGCAAGACGAACGAGCTGAGCGGTTTCGTCCGCTCGAGCGTCGAAGAGGACTTCAACGCCGTCGGCCTGACGGTCAAGTCCTTCTACGTCTCCAACCTTAAACCGTCCGAGAAGTCTGCCCAGGAACTGCGCGACATGGGCATGCTGGACATGGCCACCTACACCCAGCTGCAGGCCGCCGACTCCATGCGGGACGCCGCCAACAACCCGAGCGGCGGTGCCGGCCTGACGGCAGGCATCGGCGCCGGGATGGGCATCGGCAACCTGATGGGCCAGGCCCTCCAGGGCGGAATGCAGAACAACGGTGCGCCCAAAGCCCCCAACGGCGGCGGTTCCTCCGGCGGTGGCAGCATGCCGGATGTGATGACCCCCTCCGAGGCGGCCGGCTTCCTGAAGGTCTCCGAAGAGGACGTCATGGCCGCCATCAACGACGGCAGCCTGAAAGCCAAGAAACTCGGCAACGCTTACCGCATCAGCAAGGAAGCGGTGGAAGAGTTCCTGAAGAGCTGAGCATAAAGATATGCAGCGAGGCTGTCCTTTTGGACAGCCTCGCTTTTGTTAATTCTGAAGTTTTGAACCACCGATAAAAATGATCGAAGGGATAAAAAACTAGTAATTTCGATACTCAAGACGTTGAGCGGGGCAAGCGCAGACGAAATGCATAGCTCCAGCATCGCCGATTAAAACATCCGCGTTCGTCCCTTTCATCATGTGGTGTGGTCATTTTGCTGTCCTCACCCGATCGTATGCAGCAGCGCCATGTTCGGCGTACGCATCTCGCCGAGCGGGAATCCGCAAACCAGGACCACCTGCTGGCCGGGTTGGACCATTCCAGACTCCCGCAGGGCGGCCTCCACACAGCGATACATCTCTTCCACCGTGTTCACAAAAGCGATATGGTGCGGCTGGACGCCCCAGGCGATGGCCAGCCGTGAATAAGTGCGTTCCTCGGGAGAAAATGCCAGGATCGGGACCCGCGGGCGGGCCTTGGACATCAGCAAAGCCGATCGGCCCATGCGGGTAAAAACGGCGATGGCCGAGACATCTTGATCATGGGCCAGCTCACGCGCCGCATGCGTCAGGGCGACCGCATCGTTGCGATCATCCTGCTCGTTTTCTTGCAGATGCCCCCACTTCGAGAAATCCTGTTCCGCTTGGCGGACGATCCGATCCATTACGATTACCGCCTCGACTGGATATTCCCCGGCGGCCGTCTCGGCAGAAAGCATGACCGCGTCGGTGCCATCGAAGACGGCGTTGGCCACGTCCGAGGCCTCGGCGCGCGTCGGCAGCGGATTATGGATCATCGACTCGAGCATCTGGGTGGCGGTGATGACCAGTTTGCCCTTCCGGTTGGCCGCCTGGATGATGCGTTTCTGCGCCCCGGGGACTTCCTCGGGCGCCATCTCGACCCCCAGGTCGCCGCGGGCGACCATGACACCGTCCACAACCTCCAGGATGGCGTCCAGGTTATCCAGCGCTTCCGGGCGCTCCAGCTTGGCGATCAGCAAGGGACAGGTGGTCGGATTTTCGCAGGTAATGGCATTGCGGACCTGCATCACGTCGCCCGAACGGCGGACAAACGAGATCGCCACTGCGTCCACATCCATCGACAGGCCGAACTTCAAATCTTCAGCGTCCTTTTCGGTGAAAGCGGGAATGTCCAGGCGGATGCCCGGCAGGTTGATGCCCTTGTTGGAGGTCAACACCCCACCTGTGATGACCTCGGCGTGCACCAGGGTCTTCTCCGCCTGCTTGACCGACAGGACCAACCGCCCATCGTCGAGCAGAATGCGGATGCCCGGGCGGACCGAATCGAACAGTTGGGGAAAATCTACAGGGATGGCTTGGTCATCCGGCGCTGGGCTGCCTTCGGGATACAGGCTGACGTGCTGCCCGACGGCCAGAGTGAGCGGCTGCGTCAGCACGCCGACGCGGATCTTGGGACCCTGCAAGTCCTGCAAGATCGCCACAGGCCGGCCGAGACGCTTGGCGACCTGGCGCCAGAGGGTCATACGCTCGGCGTGGGCCTGATGATCGCCGTGCGAGAAGTTCAAGCGGGCGACGTCCACCCCTGCGAGCAGTAACTTCTCGACGATGCTTTCTTCCTGGGATGCGGGGCCTACGGTGGCAACGATCTTTACGTTTCTATTCATGGGGCGCTATTATAACAGTATGAGAAGATCGTAGGACAAGATAATATCTTGTCCTACACATTCGATCATATCCAATTAAGCTCGCGAGCCTGCTTTTCCAGGTCGGCCCGGAAATCCGGGTGGGCCACCTTGACCAGCTCCATGACCCGCTGGCGGACGGATTTTCCGTACAGGTCCGCCACGCCGTATTCCGTCACGACGTAATGGACATGGTTGCGGCTGGTCACGACGCCCGCTCCCGGCTTGAGGGTCGGGACGATCTTGCTCACCTGGCTGCCATCTTTCATAACATTCGTGCTGGGCATGGCAATGATCGGCACCCCGCCCTTCGAGCGTGAGGCGCCATAGATGAAATCCAGCTGCCCGCCGACGCCGCTGAAGAACTTGGGGCCGATGCTGTCGGCGCAAACCTGGCCGGTCAGGTCCACCTCGATGGCCGAGTTGATCGCCACCATCCGTTCGTTTTGGGCGATCACGAAAGGATCGTTGACATATTCGGTGCGGTGGAACTCGCAGAGCGGGTTATCGTCCACCCATTTATACAACCGCTGCGAGCCCAGGATGAAGCCAATGACGATCTTGCCCGGGTGAAGGGTCTTGCGGGCATTCGTCAACACCCCGGCTTCGAAGAGGTCTACCACTCCGTCCGAGATGAGTTCGCTGTGCACTCCCAGGTCCTTCTTGTGGAAGAGGAACTTCAGGACCGCATCCGGGATGGCGCCGATGCCGAGCTGCATGGTCGCCCCATCCGGGATCAAGTCGGCAATATAGCCGGCCAGCTTTTCGGTGACCGGATCGGTCTGCTCGCCCGACATGGGCATCTCCGGGATCGGGTAATCCACCGGGACGATGTGGGTCAGCCGGCTGACGTGGATGAATGAATCCCCCAGGGTGCGGGGCATCTGCTCGTTGACTTCGGCGATGATGATCCTGGCCGACTCGGCCGGGGACTTGGTCAGGCCGACTTCCACGCCCAGGGAGCAGAATCCGTGCTCGTCGGGCGGCGAGACGTGGATCATCGCCACGTCCACAGGAAGGATTTTATTCTTGAAAAGGAGGGGAAATTCCGAAAGCAGGACCGGGGTGAAATCCGCCCGGCCGTCCTGGACCGCCTTGCGGACGTTGGCGCTGATGAACAGGGTATTCACCCGCAGGTGACCTTCCATCTCCGGCTTGACGTAGTCCGCCGGTCCGACCGAGAGCGCCTGGCAAATCTCCACGTTCTTTACTTTCGGCGCGTAGGCCACCAGGGCCGCCAGGAGTTTTTGTGGGACGGACACGTTTCCGGTCATGAACAGGCGATTGCCGGACTTGATCGATTTGACCGCTTCTTCTGCGGTGGTCACGCGGGATTGGTAGACCGTGCTCCAGTCCATGCTCGACTCCTTATTTGATCAGGCGGGAAAGATGGCGGATCTCGCCCTGGTGGGTGTTGACGGCAAGCTCGATGGCCGAATTTTTTGCCATCGCCCCGCCCACACCCAGGTTGGCGATATCCAGGATGTAGGCAATCGCGGCGTTGACGAACCCGTGCGTCGCCGTGCGCGCCACCACACCGGGCATGTTCGGTACGCAATAATGGACGACGTTTTCTTCGATGAAAGTGGGGTGATCGTGCGTGGTCGGATGGGAGGTCTCCACGCAGCCGCCTTCGTCGATGCTGATGTCCACGATGACTGAACGCGGCTTCATCTTCTTGACCAGCTCACGCGTCACAAGCACCGGGGCGCGCGAGCCCGGGACCAGCACCGCCCCGACCAGGACATCGGCGAACTCGCAGACCCGCTCGATATTCCGCTGGGTGGAGAGCATCGTCACCAGGTTCACGCCGCACTCGCTGATCCGCTGGAGGGCGTTGACGTCCTTGTCCAGGACAGTCACGTGCGCGCCCAGGCCGTTGAACGCGCGCGCTGCGTGGGTGCCGGCTGTCCCGGCGCCCAGGATGACCACCTCCGCCGGCGGGACGCCGGGGATGCCGCCGAGCAGGACGCCGCGGCCTCCCTGGTCGCTGCGCAGGAGGCGGGCGGCGACTTCGGCGGCCATGGCGCCTCCGATCTGGCTGAACGGACGCAGGACCGGGAGCGAACCGTCCGGCTCACGGATCTGCTCGTAGGCGATGGCCGAGATTTTATTCTTCAAGAGGGTTTCGATCCTAGATTGGCGGGTGGAGGCCAGGTGCAGGAGGCCGGCTACCGCCGCGCCCGGCTGCAGGAAGGCCATCTCCTCCTCGGTCGGGCGGGAAACCTTCAAGACGAGCTCGGCGCGACCGAAGACCTCTTCACTCGAATAGACGGTACGGGCTCCGGCGTCTTCATACTCCTTGTCCGCAAATCCCGCCCCGCTGCCGGCTTCGTGCTCCACGAATATAGTGTGCCCGTTCTGGCAGAGCATCTCCACTCCGGCCGGCGACAGTCCGACCCGGAACTCAAACGGGCGGCGTTCTTTCGGGATACCGATATCCATCATGCACCTCCAGCTCTGGCAAGGAACAGGGGAACCGAAACGCTCAATCCATATTCAGCACTTCACGGATGGACGGGAGGGCCCAATCGATGACCTCCCGGTCGATCACCAGCGGCGGGGCGAAGCGGATGGTATTTTCGTGGGTCTCCTTGGCCAGGATGCCTCTGGTCTGGAGGGCTTCGCAGAATCTCCGGGCTCCACCTGCAGACTTCTTCAACTCGACCCCGATCAGGAGGCCCTTCCCGCGCACTTCCTTGACGTGCGGGCTGGGGATCTCCGAAAGCTGCTCGAGAAAATATTCCCCCAGTTCGGCCGCCCGTTCGACCAGCTTTTCCTCGACGATGACCTGCAGGGCGGCCCGGCCAATGGCCGCCGCCAGCGGGTTGCCGCCGAAGGTCGAGCCATGTTCCCCGGACTGGAAGAGTCCCAGCAGAGGCTCATCGGCCAGGACCGCCGAAATGGGATAGAAACCTCCCGAGAGCGCCTTCCCGACGATGGTGACATCCGGGCGGACGCCCTCGTGCTGGGCAGCGAACAGCTTCCCGGTCCGGCCGAGGCCGGTCTGGATCTCGTCCGCCATCAGCAGGACGTTGTTCTTCTTGCAAATCTCGGCGACTTTCTTCAAATACCCCGCCGGCGGGACGATCACCCCGCCTTCACCCTGGATGGGTTCGACCAGGACGGCAGCGGTATTCGGCGTGACGGCTTTGGCGATCGCTTCGGCATCCCCATAAGGAACCGTAATGAAACCCGGCGTAAAGGGGCCGAAATCGTCCCGGTAGAGCGGCTCGGTGGAGAAGGAGATCGTCGTGATCGTGCGCCCATGGAAATTCCCGGCACAGGTGATGATTTCCGCTTGGTGGCGGGGCACCTTCTTGATGGCATACGCCCACTTGCGGGCCAGCTTGAGGGCCGTCTCCACCGCTTCGGCACCCGAGTTCATCGGCAGGGACATCCCGTAACCGGTCAACTCGGAGAGTTCTTTGTAGAACAGGGGAAGCTGGTCATTCCGGAAAGCGCGGGATGTCAGCGTGATCTTGCCCGCCTGCTCCTGGAGTGCCGCCAGGATCTTGGGATGGACATGGCCCTGGTTGACGGCGGAATACGCCGAGAGGCAGTCCAGGTATTTCCTGCCGTCCACGTCGTAGACCCACACCCCTTCCCCGCGGCTGATGACGACGTCCAGCGGGTGGTAGTTGTGGGCACCGTAATGCTCTTCAAGCTCTATATAATCCTGCGTGTTCATGGTTTCACCTCATTAGGATAAGTAGATACTCAGCCCCGAGCGCCACGCAGTCGAGAGGCAATTACGATTTATTTACTTTTTAGGACAATCCATCCGTTCTCTGCTATGCAACTTCCAGCAATCTCGCCAGGACCGCCTTCTGGGCGTGCAGACGGTTGTGCGCCTGCGGGAAGATGACCGAGTGCGGACCATCGGCGACCTCGTCGGTCAGCTCGTGGTTGCGATGGGCCGGCAGGCAGTGCATGACAATGACATCCTTGTCCGCTTCGCCGACCAGCCTGGCATTGACCTGATAAGGCGGGAAGACCTTCTCGCGCTTGGCAGATTCTTCCTCCTGGCCCATGCTTGTCCAGGTATCGGTGTAGATCACCTGAGCCTTGCGGACTGCTTCGTGCGGGTCGCGCAGGAAAGTAAGTTTGGAGCCGCTCAGGGCCGCGACCTTCTTGCAGGCGTCGACCGGCTCGGCCGGCATGGCATAGCCGTCCGGGTTGGCAATCGTGAAGTTCCAACCCAGCTTGACGGCGATCTGCATCAACGACACGGCCACATTGTTTCCATCTCCGACGTAGCTGATGTTCAAGCCCTTGCCCTTGCCGAACTTTTCCTGGATGGTCAGCGCATCCGCCATGGCCTGGCAGGGATGGCTGAAATCGCTCAAGCCGTTGATCACCGGGATGCTGGACCACTTCGCCAGTTCCAGGACGTGATCGTGGGAGAAGACCCGCGCCATCAAAATCTGAACGTATCCGGAGAGCACCCGGGAAACGTCCGCGATCGATTCGCGGGCGCCGAGGCCGATCTCGTTCGGAGACAGGTAGAGAGCGTCGCCGCTCATGTGACGCATGGCCATGTCGAAAGAGACACGCGTTCGCAGGCTGGGCTTCTGGAAGATCATCCCCAGCACCTTGCCCTTGAAGAGCGGCTTATTCCCGCGGGCGAAGTATTCCTTCTTCAGGCGGGCCGCCAGGGTAAGCAGATCCTGCAATTCCTCGGACGAATAATCGGAAATATCCAAAAAATGCTTCATCTTTTTCTCTCCTATACTCCAAGAGTATCACGCACAGCCCGGTTCTCGTCAAGTGTTGACTGACAACTTCCGGGATGAAAAAGGGCACATTAATCGACCCTTCTGACCTTCTGCCAGTAGCGAAGAAGCCCGCTGGCGCCCATGTTGGCCGGGCTGGCCTGGTCATAGGCGGTCAGGAGCTCGTCGGACAGCCCTTCCGCCCGGCCGATCTCGTGCAGCCAGGGAATATACCGGCTAATGAGCGTCTCGACGTCCGGGACATCGGGCATGGTCTTATCCAGCCATGCTTCGACATCCTCCAGCATGCGGAGGGCATACGTCAGGTGGGCCGGGGCATCCGCAAAGATTCCGAAGTGGGTCAGGGCGACCCGGGCGGGTTTTGTCGATCGGATCCGTTCCAGGCTCTGATGCCATTTTCCCAGATCGGTCTCGGGAGGGACGAACGGCAGGCGTACGTAGAAAGGGCCGGAGCGGCGGACCCCACCCACATCCCCACAGAAGCAGGCGTCGTCGAACAAGTAGGCGATGTGATGCTCGGCATGACCGGGGGTATGCAGGGCGGTAAAAGTCAACTCGCCGATCCGGATCTCCTCACCGTCCCGGACCTCAGACAATTGCCCGGGCGGCACCGGCAGGAACTCCCCCCACAATTCGTCCATCCGGTCGCCGTAAATCCGGCGGGCGCTGGCCAGCAGCTTTTCGGGATTCAACAGGTGCGGCGCGCCCACCGGATGGACGTGGATCCGCGCACCTTTACGGGCGAGCCAGCCGGCCGCCCCGGCATGGTCCAGGTGGATGTGCGTGAGCAGGACATCGGTAACCTGCCCGGGTTCCAGGCCATGCACGGCAAGCGCCCGGGTCAGGCTTTCGATCGTCGAGCCGGGGCCGGCGTCCACCAGGATCCCGCCGCCAGCATAGGGTAACAAAAACGAACCGATCGATCCTGAACGGCCGTTCAATTCCGTATCGATAACGATGATCTTATCCATTTGCAGTTTTCAGGAATGGTATGCCTTCGAGAGCCGAAATTGCTGGAAGTAGACCGCCGGGAGGGCCAGCTTGACGCTTAGATCATCCCCAAATCCGACCTGGCAAACGGGGACATTGTGATTGATTAGGCCGGCAGCCAATTGCTCGGTGCCTGGCGTCCCGCCAAAGGTCTCGGCTTTGATCAGCACCACGACCGGACGCAGATTCCGGCGTTTCAGGTCCTCGACAGCCAGGAGCAGGTCGGGGCGGATGGACGGTGTGACCAAGATCACCCCGCTGCCAATCGGGAGCAGCTTGGCTTGCAATGCGACCAGTCCTGAAAGCGGCAGGCTGCCTTCCGGCTGGAGAAAAGCCAGCGTCTCCATGATCTTGCTCATCTGGCGTTCGCCGCGATCCGCCGGGACGACCGCCAGCTTGCCGACCGCGCTGGCTAGGCCTACCGCACGCCGGTCGGTCAGGAAAAAGCTTGCCAGCGAGGCAGTCATGCTGACGGCATACTCGAAAGAATTGCGGGGCAGCCCGATCTGCGGATGGCGCAGCCACCATCCGTCCTGCTGATAGGAAATCTCCTCCTCGGGCATAGAGGCGTGCACCCCCTCTTCGGCGTCCAGGAACAGCCAGATATCCGCCTGTGGGTCCTGCTCGAATTCCTTGACCATGAACCGCCCGCGCCGGGCAGTGCTTGCCCAGTGGATGCGTTTCATCGGATCCCCGGGGACGTACTCGCGCACGCCGGCGGCGTGCGGGGTCACATCCAGGCTGTGCTGGCGGGTGGCCTTGCCTCCGGGCAGAAGGCCGGGCGGCGGCGGGAAGGTGATGATCGGGAAAGCCATGGGCAGGATGATCAGAGTCTCGGCGGCCGGTTGGTGTTTGTCGATGGAAAAAAGGCCGAACGGATCCCCCGTCCTCAGCGTGGTCGGCCCGAGCTGAAATGCCCCCCGCCGGACCAAAAGCGTCCGGGCCGAATAAAAACGCCGCTGGTGGCTGCCAATCCGGGTCAGGACCCGCGATCCGGCTGCGAGCGGCAGGTTGGAGCGGTTATCCACTTCGATCCAGGCGCAGGCCGGCCAGGCGCCTTTTTCCACTTCGAATTCCTCCTCGAAGACATCCCCCATGCTGGCCCGCAACGAGCGCGCCATCCGCTTCAGCCGGACGCCGCGCATCGAGAGGATCGCCCAGGCGCCCGCGCCGATAAAAAGGAAAAGGCCCAGATATGCCAGGCGTGCGTAGAGGAACAAGCCGGTCACGGCCCAGCCCGCCAGGCCTGCCAGGACCAGCGCAGCCAGCAGCCAGCGTGAGGCAGTGGATGGCTTCATTTTTCCTTCAGGAGGCCTGATAATCTCCCCCGGGAACAGGCTGGTTGTCCAGGATCTCCCGGATGATCTTCTCGGCGCTCAGTTCGCGCAGCCGGGCGGCCGGTCCGACGATCACCCGGTGGGCCAGGACAGGGACGGCCATCGCCTTGATGTCATCCGGCAGGACATAATCGCGCCCGTTCATGGCAGCCATGGCCTGGCCAGTGTGATAAAGGGCCAGGCTGCCGCGCGGGCTGGCGCCCAGGTAGACATCCGCATTCTGGCGGGTCCGATTGACCAGGTCGACAATGTATTTCTTGACTGCTTCCGAAATGAAAACCGACTTCACTTCCTCCATTGCCTTGCGCAGCTCCGTGACCTTGATGACCGACTCGAGCTCTTCGATCGGGTGCTTGTATTGCTGCCGGTCGAGGACTTCGATCTCGTCCGAAGGGTTGGGATACCCCAGCCGGACGCGCATCAGGAAACGGTCAAGCTGCGCTTCGGGGAGCGGGAAGGTCCCCTCGTACTCGATCGGATTCTGGGTCGCCAGGACCATGAACGGGTTGGGCAGGTTGTGGGTTTCGCCGTCGACCGTAACCTGTTTCTCTTCCATGGCTTCCAGGAGGGCCGCCTGGGTCTTGGGGGTGGCGCGATTGATCTCGTCCACCAGGACCACCTGGGCAAAGACCGGCCCGGAGCGGAATTCGAAAACCCGCTTGGCCTGGTCATAGATCGAAACGCCGGTCACATCGCTCGGGAGCATATCCGGGGTGAACTGCAGGCGATTGAAAGAGCAGCCGAGGGATTTGGCCAGGCTGCGGGCCAGCACAGTCTTCCCAACCCCCGGGACATCCTCGATCAGGACGTGCCCCTGGCAAAGCAGGCTGATTACGATCATCTCGATCGTCTGCCGCTTCCCGACGATCACTTTTTCCAGGTTGCCGACCAGTCTTTTGCTGAACGATTGGATGTCTGCCATGGCATGCGTCCTTTGGAGAATTTGAGGATGAGTACGTCGTCTATATTATAGTATTTTCCGCATACTTAAAGCCAGCCCCGGTCAGGACCAGGACGATCGGCTCCGGAAGCTTATCGATCAGTTCGGCCAGGGCAGCCCATACGATGGCAGAGGTGGGTTCCACGTAGAAACCCAGGCGGGCAAGCGCGTCGCGGGCAGGCAAGATCGCCTCTTCGTCGACGGCCGCCATCGTCCCCCCGCTAGCTTCGACCGCCTTGAGGACGGCATCTCCTCGCAAGGGATAGCGCACCCGCACCCCCTCCGCCAGGGTGGGATTCTCGGCCACGAAGCCCATTGCCTGCGGTCCCATGGTCGACAAGGTCCAGAGAGGTGCGCAGGCCCGAGCCTGGACCCCGACCATTCTTGGTTTTTCGCTGATATTCCCGGCTGCCCGCACCGCATCGAATCCCCGGGCAAGGCCTAGAAGAAGGCCGCCCTGTCCTGCCGGGACAAGCACGCTCCCGGGCATCCCGCCAAGCTGGTCGTGGATCTCGTAGGCCGCAGTCGCGTAACCCGCCAGGTTGAACGGCAAGTAGGCATGGCTGGCGTAAGCCGTCCCCTCGTCCGCAACGAGCTTGATAGCCGCCGAGACGTCCGAGCGGGAGCCTGCAACCGGGACCAATTCCGCGCCGTAAGCTTCGATCTGCCGGCGCTTTGGTCCCGAAGCCGCTGAGGGGACGAAGATCCGGGCGCGCATCCCGGCCCGAGCCGCGTAGGCTGCAAAGGAAGCCCCGGCATTCCCGGAGGAATCCTCCACGGCCAGCTCCACCCCGCACACCTTGAGCCAGGCGGCGATGATGGACGAACCGCGATCCTTGAAGGAACCCGTCGGGTTCAGATACTCGCATTTCACCGCCAACTCCCGCCCGAAAGCCCGGGCGCGGATCAACGGGGTGTCGCCTTCGCCGAGGGAAACCGGCGCGACCCGGTCCGGCAATCCAAAGGCATGCCGGTAGCGCCAGATCCCGGGCAACGCCGGATCGATCCGGGACGGATCGAAATGAAAAAGCCTTGAGAAATCGAACAACCCACCGCAAACCGGGCAGCAGTATGGGGAGCCATGCGACGGGAAACCCCGCCCACAGTTCGTGCAGACGATATCCGTCACTTGCATCATTCACCCGGCTTCGGGATGTAATCGCCTTCCACCCAGAACTCCCCCTGCGGGCTGACCTCTTTCTTCCACACCGGGACGATCTCCTTCAGCCGGTCGATGCCGTACCGGGCAGCCTCGAATACACCCGTATCGCGATGGGCGGCGGTACAGGCGATCAGGACGGTCGGGGTCTGCGGATGGAGCCGGCCGACGCGCTGGACGATCCCGATACCTTCCACGGCTGGCCAGCGCGAGCGGATCTCGTCCGCCACCTGGCGCATCTTGGCTTCCGCCATGGGCTGATAGGCTTCGTATTCCAGGTAGAGCGTTTCGTGGGCCTCGCCGCGGGCGGTGACTTTCCGAACCATGCCGGTGAAGACCGCGGCCGCGCCGGTCGAATCCAGGGTCACCTGGGCCAGGAGCGCGTCCAGGTCGAGCACGTCCTCGGTGATCGAGATGACAGTCGGAAATTCCATGGCCTAACCGCCGGAGACGGGAGGAAAGAGGGCGATCTCCGCCCCGGAGGGGATCGGCGAATCGTCGCCGGCATATTCCTGGTTGACCGCGACCATGATCGAGTTGCGGGACGGGGATAACTGCGGGTAGGTCGCGACGAGCAGGTCTTTCAAGCCGGCCACCGTCGCCTCCGCCGGCAGGTCCAACTGGAGACGGCGGGTCCCCAGCGTATCTCGCAAGGTTGCAAACAATAAAATCTGTATCCGGTTCATTTTTCCTCTACACAGGCTACCACTATTCGTTCACCACGTCGCCCGACCGGCCGCCGTGCTTTTCCAAAAGCCGGATGTTCGTGATCTGCATGGTTTTTTCGGCGGCTTTGGCCATGTCGTAGACCGTCAGGGCGGCCACCGAGACGGCTGTCAGGGCTTCCATTTCCACGCCGGTTTTCCCGGTCGTTTTGACGGAGGCGGTGATCACGACCCCCGGGAGCGTTTCATCCAGCTCGAGAGTGACATCGACATGGTTGATGGGCAGCGGGTGGCAGAGCGGAATCAGCTCGGAAGTACGCTTGGCAGCGCCGATGCCGGCCACCTGGGCCACCGTCAGGACGTCTCCCTTCTTCATCGTCCCGCCGCGGATCAGCGCCAGCGTCTCGGGCTTCATCCGGACTTCCCCGCGGGCGATGGCGAGCCGTTCCGTATCAGGCTTGGCTCCCACATCCACCATGCGGGCGCGTCCGGTTGGATCGAGGTGGGTCAATTCAGGTGACATGGACGAATTATACCAGCCGTCCGAAAGCTCGTTTCTGGTTATAATTACCGCATGGAGTTTTTCCTCTCCGACCCGAACATCGAACGCCTTGCTCCTGAAAAGACCCGCATCCTTGACCTGCACGCCGAGCTTCTGGCTGACGGCAGGAGGCTGCGAGTCGCCCTCGAACTGACCCCCTTCCTCAATCGACCGACCATCGAGATCGCCCTGAAGGATGGCGATGGGAACGAACTGGTCTCGACCAGCATCGTCGAACCGGTCGGCTGGAAACTCGAGGTGACCCTGCACATCCGGATCCGGCCTTCGGGCGATGGAAAATCATCCCTCTCCGCCAGTCTTGTTTATCCTGAATTGGGGCAAGTGGATAGGCGCGAAATTCCCATTGAGGTTCCTGTTTCCTGAATAAAATGCCGTCACCCTTCCGCTCACACACCGTGCACACTCTACTCGTCCGGGCAGGAATATCCGCCTGCCTGCTCGGCGTCCTGACCAGCGCCTGCGGGCCGCAGGTCTTTCCCACGCCCACTGCGACGGTCACCCTCACCCCAACGCCCCCTCCCCCCACCTCGACCTCGACGGCCAGCCTGACACCGACCATCGCCCCCACCCAGACTCCCTACGTCATCACCGCCACCTCCGCCGCAACGGCGGCAGCCACAACGACGCCCCAGGGGGTGTTCTTCCTGTCGCTCGCGGACGGCGGTCATTATCACCTCTTCGCCTATTCACCTCAGACCCTGCCGCTGACCAGGATCACGAATGGCGGCTGGGACGACCTGTCTCCCGCGCTGAGCCCGGACGGTCATTTCCTGGCATACTCCTCCCGCAAGAATGGATTTTGGAATATCTACCTGCTCGAACTTGCCAGCGGCGGAACGATCCAACTGACGGACACGCCTGAATATGACGGCGCCCCTTCCTGGTCGCCGGATGGCGCTTACATTACTTATGAATCCTACGTGAACGGGAACATGGATGTCTACATCCAGTCCGTCACGGACCGCAGCCAGGCACCCATCCGGCTGACAGCCGATCCTGCCGCAGACATGACCCCGGTCTGGTCGCCGCGCGGACGGCAAATCGCCTTCGTCTCGACCCGAAGCTCCGGTGCGCAAATCTGGCTGGTCGACCTGGACCATCCAGATGAAAGCCTGGATGTAAACATCAGCAACTCGAATTTGAGCGGGATCTCCCATCCCGCCTGGTCTCCCGATGGAAGCCAGCTGGCCTGGTCGGGCACCGACGCGGCGACCGGCCTGACCGGGATCTACGTCTGGGACGCGCGCAACCCGAATACTCCCGCCCGGCTGGCTGGCGCCGGCGACTGGCCGGTCTGGCAGGATAACAGCCACATGGCCACCCGCCTGACCGCCCCCAATCAGACCTTCCTGACGGGCTTTTCTTCGAACGGCACGATCAGCCTTCCACCCGTCCTGCTTCAGGGTCCGCTGGACGGCCTGGCCTTTGGATATTCCAGCGTGGCTTTGCCGGGCGCGTTCCAATCCGTGGCCCAGGTGACTCCTGCGCCATTGTTCAACCCTGTGACAAACCCGCAGTCGGTGGGAATATCCGGCCGGCTGGCCTTGCTCCCGCTGAGCGGCGTCCAGGTGCCCTATCCGCAACTGGTCGAGCCGGCCTACGATTCCTATGCGGCTTTCCGGGGCCAGGTCGCCAGGGACATCGGCTGGGACGCCCTCGCCAGCCTGGAAAACGCATATATCCCGCTGACCACTCCTCTCGACCCGGGATTGGGTGACGACTGGCTGTATACCGGCCGGGCGATCACCCTCAACCAGGCCCTGATCCAGGCCGGCTGGATGGTCATCGTGCGGGAGGATTTCGGGGAACAAACCTACTGGCGAGTCTACCTGCGCACCACTGCCCAAGATGGGTCCGAGGGCATGCCGCTGACCCAAATCCCCTGGGATTTCTCGACGCGGACCGGCAGCCCGTCTGCCTACGAGAACGGCGGGAGCCTGATGAAATCCTACCTGGCCGGTTACTGGTACGACCTTACCGCCCTTGCAATCCAGTATGGGTGGAGACGCCTGCCCGCCC
>DATJPX010000070.1:0-60273 GCA_035506155.1 Anaerolineales bacterium | reverse complement strand
CGTGGTCGCGGCCGCGGTAATAATCACCGTAAAAATATTTACATTCCGTTCCGGCAGGAGTTTTCATGGCGCAATTAGCAAACTCCCGCAGATTTGAACCTGCGGGAGGATCGATCTACACGCGGGTGAGGTAGTCACCGGTCCGGGTATCCACCCGGATGACATCGCCTTCCTTGACGAAGTTCGGGCACTGGACTTCGACGCCGGTCTCGGTCTTGACCTTTTTGGTCACGCCGGTGGCGGTATCGCCGCGCACGGCAACTTCGGCGTAGACGACTTTCAGGTCAACGCTGAGGGGCAATTCCACGTCCAGAGGCTCGCCGTTGTAGAAGGTCAGTTTGCAAACCATGCCTTCCGTCAGGAAGCCGGCGGAATCGCCCAGGATTTCCTTGGGAATGCCGGGTTGCTCGAAGGTTTCCTGGTCCATGAAGTAATAGTTGTCGCCGTCGGTGTAGAGGTATTGGACGCTGTGGAAATCCAGGCGAGCTTCCTGGACCTGGCTGCCGGAGATAAAGGTTTTTTCCAGGGTGGCACCCGAGCGCAGGTTGCGGGCCTTGATCTTGATCGTGGCATTGCCGCGGCCGGGCTTGTGATGGCTGTATTCCAACACGCGCCACAGGTTGCCGTCCAACTCGAATGTGACGCCTTTGCGAAGTTCGTTTACATCAATCATAGCGTTTTCCTTTTTGAAAATTGCAAGCGGGCGGGATTATACTGCCAGACCTGAGAAGAGGGCAAGAGGCTTTTCAGACCGGGGGCAACCTGCCGGCAGGCCCATTCTCATTCTCTCAATGGTGCTTTTCGGCATCCGGATCGTTATGGAGGAGCTGGACGGCATGCTCCAGGACCGGGGCGACCACCTGCAGGTTCTCCACGGCGCCTTTCGGGCTCCCGGGCAGGTTGAGAATGAGCACCCTGCCACGCATCCCGGTCACGGCCCGCGAAAGCATGGAATGCGGGGTGACTTTCAGACCCTCCTGGCGCATGGCTTCAGCCAGGCCCGGGGCTTCACGCTCGAGCACGGCCCGGGTCGCCTCGGGGGTCACGTCCCGGGCGGTGAAGCCGGTCCCGCCGGTCGTCAGGATCACGTCCAGCACATCGCCTTCCGCCCAGGCGATCAGCGTCTCCTGGATGGCGATCTGCTCGTCGGCGCAGACGGCGCTCCGGATGACCGTCCAGCCTTGGCTGCGGATGAATTCCTCCAGCGCCGGGCCGGAAAGGTCGGGCCGCTCGCCTCGCGCCGAGCGGTCGGAAACAGTCAGGATTCCAAAACGAAGGGTCATCTTCAATTCCAACTCTAAGCCGGGAGGCCGGCTAGAATTCCTTGGCGTAGGTCAGGATGGCCTGCATGGGCTCCCAGCCGCGAGCTTCGTAGAAACGGATGGCATTTTCGTTATCGTCCGCCACCATAAGGTAACACTTGATGCAACCTTTGGCCTTCAGGCGGCGCTCGACCTCGTCCATCAACAAGCTGCCGATCCCCTGCTGGCGGTATTTCCCGTCGACCGCCAGGTGATAGATGAGACCGCGCCGGCCATCGAAACCGCCGATCACGGTCCCGATCAGGTCCTTTCCGTCCTCCGCGACGAGGAACAGGTCGGGGTCGCGTTCCAATTTCTTCTGGATCTCCTCAGGTTCGTCGGAGCGCCGGACGTGAATGCCCGGACCGGCATGGTCCCACAGCCGGCGGGCAGATGGATAGTCGTCAGGGAAGCGGAACTCGCGCAGCCGGATGTCGCTCACGGGTCGCGGTCACTCCTTTCGAAGGGCCGCAAAGAGGTCGCCCGGCATGTACGGCTTGAGCAGGAAGGCGTTCGCACCCGCAGACAGGCATTCCTCGGTCTTGTCGATCCCCGAAGCCATGACGATGCGGATGTCCTTGATCTCCGGCGATTGGCGGATGTCCTTGACCAGGTCCACCCCATTTCGGTCGCCCAGGAAGACGTCGATGAGCAGGACGTCCGGTTTCTCCTTGCGGATGTTATCCAGGATGTCGCCGGTCTTGTCCAGCAGGGTCGCCACATCGTAGCCCTCCATGCCAAGCAGAGTCTTGAGCAGGGCGACCATCGTGTAATCGTCATCGGCCAGCATGATTTTGGTCATTCTGTTTTCTTCCCTTGTTGTGGCTTTTTCGAGGTGGATGCAGGTTTTTCAAGGGCGGCTTTCAAAACATCGTTGACAGACTCAGCGTAGACGAAGGAAAGGGTCTTGCGGACTTCCTCGGGTACGTCTTCGACGTCCAGCTGGTTACGCTTGGGCAGGATGATCGTCTTCAGCCCGGCGCGGTGGGCTGCCAGCATCTTTTCCTTGATGCCGCCCACCGGCATGACCTGCCCGCGCAGGGTGATCTCGCCGGTCATGCTGACGCCCTTCCTGACCGGCCGGCCGGAAACCAGGGATACCAGGGCGGTCGCCATGGTGACCCCTGCCGAGGGTCCATCCTTCGGCTGAGCGCCGGCCGGGATGTGCAGGTGGAAATCCGATTTATCGAAAAAGTCCTTCGCCAGGCCGATCTCGGCCGCGTGCGAGCGGACGTAGGAGAGCGCCGCCCGGGCGGATTCCTGCATCACGTTCCCCACGGACCCGGTCACCTGGAAGCCCTTGGCCCCGGGCATTTTCGTTGCCTCGATGAACAGGATGTCGCCGCCAAAAGGCGTCCAGGCCAGGCCGGGGACCACGCCGGGGATGGAAGTGCGGGTGTCGATCTCCTCGGTCTCCAGGAAGATCGGATGCCCGAGCAGGTCCTTGATCCCCTTGGGGGTGATCCGGGAGGCCTGCTTCTTGCCTTCAGCAATGTGCGTCCCGATCTTGCGACAGATCGCGCCGATGCGGCGTTCCAGGTTGCGGACTCCGGCCTCGCGCGTATATTCGTTGATGATGGTCCGGATGGCATCCCTGGTGAACGCCACTTCGTCGGGGCGCAGGCCGTTCTCGCGCACCTGGCGCGGGATCAGGTAGCCCTTGGCGATGGCCACCTTCTCGCTCTCGGTGTACCCCGAAAGCTGGATGATTTCCATGCGGTCGAGCAGCGGGGCTGGGATGGTCTCGAGCTGGTTGGCCGTCGTAATGAAGAAGACCTGCGAGAGGTCGTAGGCGACCTCCAGGTAATTATCGCGGAATTCGACGTTCTGTTCGGGGTCGAGCACCTCGAGCAGGGCGGAAGCCGGGTCGCCGTGGAAGTCGGCCGTCAGCTTGTCGACCTCGTCGAGCATGAAAACCGGGTTATGCGACTCGACCCGCCGTAGCGCCTGCAGGATGCGACCCGGCATGGCGCCGATGTAGGTGCGCCGGTGGCCGCGGATCTCGGCCTCGTCGCGCACGCCACCCAGCGAGATGCGGATGAATTTACGCTCCATGGCGCGGGCGATCGACTGGCCAAGAGAGGTTTTGCCAACGCCTGGCGGGCCGACGAAGCACAGAATCACGCCCTCGCGCTCGCGCCGGATCAGGTCCGTGGATGGCTCGGCGGCCGCTTCGTCCTTGCGCTCCAGGCGCAGCTTGCGGATCGCCAGGAACTCCAGGATGCGTTCCTTGATGTCCTGCAGACCGTAATGATCCTGGTCGAGGATCTTGCGGGCGTGGGCGATGTCCAGGTTGTCGGTCGTACCCTGTGTCCAGGGCAGCGAAACCAGCCAGTCGAGGTAGGTGCGGATGACCCCGTATTCGGCGGCAGCCGTCGGCAGGCGCGACAGGCGGTCCAGCTCGCGCCGGGCCAGCTTCTCAGCCTCCTCGGGCATCTTTGCCGCCTCGATCTTCTTGCGGAATTCCTCCACTTCGGCAGCCTGCTCGTCGTGTTCGCCCAGTTCCTTCTGGATGGCCTTCATCTGCTCACGCAGGAAATAATCCCGCTGGACTTTCTCGATCTCCGAGCGGGCCTCGTTCTGGATCTTGGCGCCCAGCGAGAGCACTTCGGTCTCACGGACCAGCAGGTCGACCAGCTTTTCCAGCTTGGCCTTGGCCGAGTCCAGCTCGAGCAGCTCCTGGGCGTCTTTCAGCTCGATCCTCTGGAAATTGGCAATGGTATACGCAGTCTGGAGCGGATCCTCGAGCGCCATGATCGAGGCCACCAGCTCACGCGGGATGGAAGGCGTCAGGCCGGAGATCTGGTCGAACTGGTCGCGGGCCGAGCGCGCCAGGGCGGCGATTTCCAGTCCCGTTTCGACCGTCTCAGGCAGGACCATGATCTGCGCTTTGAGATACGGATCGGTCTGGATGAACTCGCCCAGCTTGAAGCGCATTAGCCCCTGCACCAGCAGGCGGATGGTGTTGTCGGGAGCGCGGAACAGGCGGTGGACGGTGGCGATCGTGCCGACCGGATACAGGTCAGCTGGACCGGGTTCTTCGATATCCGGGTTGCGGGCTGCCGCCAGCCCGATCAGCTTGGTTGGCGTGCCGGAAATGTCGTCCACCAACTTGATCGAGCGGGTCTGCCCGATCGTCAGCGGGACAGCCGTTTGGGGAAAGACGACCACACCGCGCAGCGGCAGGATCGGCAATACATCTGGATACCTGACTGCCTCTTCCCCAGCAGGGACAGACTCGGCCGGACCCTTGTCCTGCTCATCTTTCTTCTGAAGGCGCGTGAAGATGGATGGCAGAAATACTTCCTCTAGTGAGGTGTCGGACTCCTGCAGCCAGTCGAATACGTCCAATGGGCCGGTATGCCAGCGCGAGGCACTCATGGAAAGCGATTATCCTTTGATCGGGATGTTGGTCGGTTTAATCTTGGGCAGGATGACGTTGAGGAAGCCATCTTCGTACTCGGCCTCCGTCCGGCTCACATCCACGCCCAGCGGCAGCTCGATGGCGCTGCTGAATTCCCCATAGCGAATCTCCATCTGGTGGTAGGCGCGCCGTTCGGGGGTGTCGCTGCGCATGCCGCTGATCACGAGGAAGTTGTCCTGGACGTCGATGGTGAAATCGGCTTCACGCATCCCGGCCACTTCCACCCGGATGACGAAACTGGCTTCCGTCTCGTATACATCCGTCGGTGGGCTCCACTCATAAGAATGGACGCCCACCTGCCAACCAATAGCCCGCAGGCCGGAAAAACTATGGTCGACCGGTTGGCTGGACTTCAAAACGTGTGAGGACATGGCTGCCTCCTTATCCGAGGGCGGCCTTGGCTGCCGCCAGGACTTCGGCGTAATTGGGCTCTTCGCCCAGGGCCGGCATATACGCCACGTAGGTCAGTTTCCCGCTGCGATCCACGACGAAAACGGCCCGCCGCAGGACCCGGCCTTCCTTGATCAGGGTGCCGTACTTGGCGCCGAAATCCACCGCCATGTGATCCGACAGGACAGTCACCTGGTCGACGCCGGCCGCCCCGCACCAGCGTTTCTGGGCGTAAGGCAGGTCGGTGCTGATGACCAGGATGGCGATATCTTTGCCCAATGCGGCGGCTTCCGTGTTAAAGCGGCGGGTTTCGCGGTCACAGACATCCGTATCCAGGGAAGGAACGGCCGCTATGATACGCACCTTTCCTTCGGTCTTCGCCAGGCCGGCGAACGGCGCCCAGTCCTGCCCCTGGACGGTGAACTCCGGGGCTTTTTGACCGGCTTTCAAGTCAGGGCCGAGGACGGTGGCGTCCTGGCCCCTGAATTTTATGATCCCAAATCGTTCGGTTGTCATCTTAATCCTCCTTGTTGGATACCAATAATGGTGAATTACCAGATAAACGAGGCGCCCCTGGGGCGGCTCGAACGCCCAACCATCTGCTTAGAAGGCAGGTGCTCTGTCCATTGAGCTACAGGGGCAGCGGGATCAGGCGACGTACGGGCGCAGGCCCTTGTAGACCCGCGGTCCGGCAATCGTTTTCAGGATGGTGTCCGCCGGGCGGTTGAGCCGGATGCTCAACTCCTCCGGAGTCATCGGGGCGTTTCCGTTCATCAGCAGCAGGCGGAAGATGCCTTCCACCAGGGCGGTGTGTTCGCTCAGGAATGACTCCTGCTTGGCACAATGGCTGATGATGGTGTGCTGCAGGCCATCCAGTTGACGGACCTCGGCGGTCTCCGGGTCGACCCAGTCGATCGACTGCCCCTCCGGCAAGCTGGCGAAAGCCTCCGAGTGTTCCGGGCAGAGCAGGCCCTGTAAGGCCACGTGCCAGTTGTTGTCGTTGGCGCGCCACCAATCGAAATCCACATGGAAAGGCGTCTGGATGGTCGGCTTGACCAGGCTGACTTTCTTGGGCTCAGTCATCGTTGGCCTCCGTTTCCGCCAGGCGATAATGCAGGTCGCCGACGTGTTTGTATTTCGAGCTGCCCGTCAGGAAGGCCAGGAGCGGTCCGGGGGGACAGCGGCGCAGGATGTTGATGGCAGAATACAGTTCCTGGGCGTGGACGTGGCCCTGGACGTTCATCTTGACCAGTTCGCCCATCATCCCGGCCACCAGCTCCTCGAACGGCCGGTGCTGCTTGGCGACCTGCTCGCAGGCTTCGTCCACCCCGGAGGGATCCGGGACGGCCACCACCATGCGTTCGTTGAACTCGCTGGTCAGGTTCTGCTTGAGCATGGCGAAGACGATCCCGCCATCGCTCCCCACCAGCACCGTCCGGACCCAGTCGCGGGTCGGCCGGCGGATCCGGGGAGTGACGATCACCTGGCCGGGTTTCTTGCCCCTGGTGATCGCCAGCAGGCTGCCGGGCATCAGGCCATACTTTTCGTACAGGGAGCCCAGGCCCGAAACATACCCGTGCTGGCGCACTACCCAGGCCGGGATCTCTTCCTTCGACTGCCCGTCCACGATCGTGAAGCGAACGCGCGGCGATTCGTAGGCAGTCGGGAACAGGCCGCGGACGCGCGCCGAGACCGGCAGCGTGCCGGCCCGCCAGTGCGGGTAATTCAGGCTGATGGTCACCTCTTCCGCCACGCCGGCCGGAGCATTGTCTTCCGCGAGCTCGTCGTCCAGATCGGACTCGAGGGCCAGCATCGCCGGCGTCAGGGCGGAGCGGTCGTAGGGGATCTCGATGTACTGCAGCGGCGCCGGGATCTGCTGGACGTCCTGCGGCTCGAGCCGCTTCAGGCACCAGAGCACTTCCCCAGCCGGACCGACTTCGTCGAAGCGGCCGTCTTCCTGCAAGGCATAATTGAGAGAAAATTCGATCAACTTCGGGTTGACCTTCTCGGGCAGCCCGACCTGTTCGAGTAGTAAAGCGGTCGGGAGGGGCTTCCCCGCCGCCTCGTCCAGGACGGCTTCGGCCAGGTTCAGGTGACCGACGTTTACATCGACCAGCAGGGCGCGCGGGAACCAGCGCGCCGCCACCTTGACCAGGTCCTTGTCCTGCGTGAGCATATCGGCCAGTTTTTTCTCGATCGCCAAGCCGTGCGCTTTGAGCACGTTGGCGGCGTTGAGCAGCTGGTCGTCGCCGGCCACTTCCACGGGGTTGTTCAGCTTGTGCTCGGCCAGGCCGGCCGCAAAGAGGCGCGAACCCCCCTCGCCGAAATCGACCGTGATGACTTCCAGGCCGGGCAGGGAAGGATTCACGCCCGGGCGGCATTCGATGACCTTGCCCGCCCTCCAGTCCAACGCAGGGAAGACCAGCTTGTCCCCGATTTTGAAATGATCCTTCGGAAGATAGATGTTCCCGGCCGATTTTTGCTGCTTGACCAGCGCTTCGCTTTCGCTGCGAATGCGCTCTTCGACCAAAACGGGAACAAGCTCCGATTCATTGAGCGGCGTCTCGTTCTCAAACAAAAATGTATTGATGAATTCGAGGTCTTTCTTGCTGAGTGTGATGTTTTGCCAGTAGTCAGGAGGCAAAGTAAGGGGAACGCTAGCCATAGCCTGCCTTCGGATTAGATTACCCTTGAAGGGCGCGTTAACACGAGGATGGGACCATCCTGAACTGGACAATTATACCCTACCTTGACAGGGCCCCTTGCTTGACTTACGATTACGGGAGAGGTGACGATGCGCATCGGCATGATGGCTGACGTTTACAAGCCGCACGTCAGCGGGATTACGAACTACATCTCGTTAAATAAACGCTATCTCGAGCAGGCTGGCCATGAGGTCTTCATCTTCACATTCGGGGATCTGGATTATCCCGACGAGGAAGACAACGTGGTCCGTTCCCCAGGCCTGCCGCTCGTCGATACCGGCTACTATTTGAATTTCCGTTACAGCCGCCGCGCCAAGGCCCTGCTCCAGACGATGGACCTGGTTCACGTCCACCACCCCTTCCTGAGCGGGCGTCTGGCGCTGAACTACTGCCGGCCGCTGAAAATCCCGGTCGTCTTCACCAATCACACCCGTTATGACCTGTACGCCCAGGCTTACCTGCCGCTCCTCCCCGAGGACATCAGCGCCACCTTCCTCGAGACCTACATGCCGCCCTTCTGCGCTGCCGTGGACCTGGTGATCTCCCCCTCCGCCGGCATGGTGGAGGTGCTGCGCAAGCTGGGAGTGGCCTGCCCGATCGAAGTCATCCCCAACGGCGTCGAGCTGGACCGCTACCGGGGCGCCTGCGAAGATTGCCGGGAAGAGTTCGGCTTCGCACCGGGGGACCTCCTGCTGGTCTATTCCGGTCGGCTCGGCCCCGAAAAGAGCCTCGACTTCCTGGTGAAGGCCTTCGCCGGCGTGGCCGAAGCGGTCGAGCGCGTCCACCTGCTGATCCTGGGCGGCGGGCCGGAGGAGGAAACCCTCAAAGCCCTGGCCGCCCAGACCGGGCTTTCCTCCCGCATCCACTTCTTCGGGATGGTCGACTACGAGCGCATGCCACAATACCTGGCCATGTGTGACGCCTTCGTGACCGCCTCGGTGACGGAGGTCCATCCCCTCTCGGTCATCGAGGCCATGGCCAGCGGGCTGCCGGTGGTCGGAATCCGGTCGGTCGGCGTGGGCGACACGGTCGAGGACGGCCGGACCGGTTTCCTGGCCCGCCAAGACCCGGCCTCCTTTGCCGCCAAGCTGACCCGCTTGTGCATCGACGGGGACCTGCGCCTGCGGATGAGTGAAAACGCCCGCCAGGCCTCCGAACAATATGCCATCGAGCGCACCACGCAGGTCCTCCTGGCCTGCTACGAGCGGCTGGCGGCCGAGGCCGCCCCGCGCCGCCACAGCCTGCAGGCGCGTTTCCGCAGCCTGGTCGAAAGGCTGCGGACGTGACCAACCGCCGGCAAGCCCTCGGCCGCTGGGGCGAGCAGGCCGCGGCGGACTATTTGCAGGCGCACGGCTACGCCATCCTGGAGCGCAACCTGCATACCACCCACGGCGAGTTGGACCTGGTTGCCTGCAAGGACGGCCTCCTGGTCTTCGTGGAAGTCAAGGCGCGTTCCTCGCACTCCTTTGCCTACCCGGAAGATTCGGTCACCCTGCGCAAGCAGGCCCACCTGCTCTCGGCCGCCCAGGACTACCTGGAACGCCATCCCGAAGCTGGCGAGACCTGGCAGTTCGACGTGATCGCCGTCGAAGGCCGGCCCGGCGCACAACCCGTCATCGAGCATTTCGAAAATGTCTTCAGCTGACCCCGGCATTCCTCCCCTGGTCGTACTGGTCGGCCCGACGGCCGTCGGCAAGACCGAGCTCTCCCTGCGCCTGGCCGAACGGCTGGGCGGTGAGATCGTCTCGGCGGATTCGCGCCTCTTCTACCGCGGCATGGACATCGGCACCGCCAAGCCCTCGCCTGCCGAGCGAGCCCGGGTGCCGCACCACCTGGTGGACGTGGCCGCCCCCGACGAAACCTGGAGCCTGGCCGTATTCCAGCAGGCTGCCGCGGAGGCGATCGACGGCATCCACGCCCGCGGCAGGCTGCCCCTGCTGGTCGGCGGGACGGGGCAGTACGTTCACGCCGTGACCCGCGGCTGGACCCCGCCGGCCGTCATCCCCGACCCGGAGCTGCGCCTCCGCCTGGAGGCGGAAGCCACGAGCCTGGGCGCGGAGGCTCTCCACGCCCGCCTGCAATCCCTCGACCCGCTGGCAGCCGAACGGATCGACCCGCGCAACCTGCGCCGGACGATCCGGGCCCTGGAGGTGATCCTGGCGACCGGGAAGAAGTCCTCCGAGCAGGGCGGCCAGGGCGGGAGTCCCTACCGCTTGCTGACGCTTGGACTCATCCGTCCCCGTCCGGAACTCTACGCCCGCATCGACGCCCGCATCGAGGCGATGTTTGCGGCCGGCCTCCTGGACGAGGTCCGCGGCCTGTTGGCGCAGGACTACTCCCCCGATCTGCCTGCGATGAGCTCGATCGGCTACCGGGAGTGCGCGGCCGTACTGCGCGGGGAGATGACCGTCGAGGAAGCCAAGATTTCGATGCGCCGGCTGACCCGGGTCTTCGTCCGTCGCCAGGCCAACTGGTTCAAGGCCGGCGACCCGTCCATCCACTGGTTCGAGGCCGGGAGCGCCCGCCTCGAAGAGATCGAAGAGACCGTCCGGGTCTTCCTCGCAGGAAAACAGGCAGGCCCATCCGCTTTTGCTAACTAGCAAAACAAAATTTGATAGCTAGCAAACCGAGGGCGGATTGGATTGAAGAGTCGGCCATCGCCCCGCATCTGCACCGGGGCATTTCCGGAGTGACTTATGGACCGGGCCCGGACCACGGGGAAAGCGGCCTCTTTTCGGGAGAGTCTGCGTATATAAAATAACCGGACGAAAATGAAGCCCGGGTTCGACTGGAAAATAATATGATCGGGAGAAATCAGCATGACCAAGTTCCGCAGGCTCAGTTTAGTCATCCTGGTTTTGTTATTTTGCACGGGTTGTGACCGCGTAACAAAAGACCTGGCGCAAAAAATGCTGGCGTCAGCTCCTCCGGTCTCGCTCCTGCACGACGCCATTCGGATCGAATACAGGGAGAATCCCGGGGCGATGCTCAGCCTGGGAGCGAATTTACCCGGCCAGGCGCGCTTTATTCTCTTCGTTCTCTTTGTCGGTCTCCTGCTGGCCGTGACGCTGGGATACGCGATCAAGGGCCACGGATTAAATTCGAGCCAGCTGTTCGGTTTGGCTCTGGTCACCTCCGGGGGAATAGGGAATTTTCTTGACCGCTTATTGAACAATGGAGCAGCCATCGATTTCATGAACATCGGGATCGGTCCAGTTCGAACAGGCATCTTCAATGTTGCCGACCTCTTAATCGTAGCGGGAATCGCCGTATTCATCGTATCCAGCGCCGGAATCCGAACGCGGGCAGCTTCGAAAACAGACGCCTGACCCCGGTAGCGCAGACGGGCGTCCGGCGAGCCCGATCGCCGGGTTCTGCCGCCGTCCAGGCGGATGAGCGCAAACTGCACAGACAACTCAGTCCACACAAACCTGGAGGATCGAATATGAAAGCAGTCGTATACAGACAATACGGAACACCAGACGTCATCCGGATCGAAGAGATCGAAAAGCCGGCGCCGACCGACGACGAGGTCCTGGTAGCAGTGAAGGCCGCCTCGTTAAACGCCTATGACTGGCACTTCCTGAGCGCCGATATCTTCCTGATCCGCTTCGGCGAAGGGTTTCTGAGGCCCAGGAACACCCGTCTCGGCGCGGACATCTCCGGGCGGGTGGAAGCGGTCGGCAGGAACGTAAAGCAGTTCAAACCCGGGGACGAGGTGTACGGGTCCATCGGCGCATTTGGGAACGGCGGGTTCGCCGAATACATCTCCGTGCCAGAGAAGGCACTGGCGCCGAAACCGACCAACCTGTCCTTCGGGCAGGCCGCGGCGGTCCCGATGGCGGGCCTGACCGCCCTGCAGGGACTGCGCGACGCCGGCCATCTCCAGCCGGGGCAAAAGGTCCTGGTCAACGGGGCCTCCGGCGGCGTGGGGACATTCGCCGTGCAGCTCGCCAAATGGCTCGGGGCGGAAGTCACGGCCGTGTGCAGCCCACGGAACCTGGACCAGGCGCGGGCGCTCGGGGCGGACCACGTCATCGACTACACCCGGGAGGATTTCACCAGGAGCGGCCAGAAGTACGACCTGATCCTGGCCGCGAACGGGTACCACCCGCTTTCGGCGTACAAGCGCGCCCTGGCTCCAAAGGGCATTTACATCATGGCCGGAGGGACCTTCGGCCAGATCTTCCAGGCGATGCTGTTCGGGAAATCGATGTCTGAAAAGGATGGCAGGACAGTGGGAAGCGTCGCGGCGAGAATCAGCCAGAAGGACATGCTGCTGCTCAAGGAGGCCATCGAAGCAGGCAAGATCGTCCCGGTGATCGACCGGAGCTATCCCTTCAGCGAGGCCGCCGAAGCGCTCCGTTATCTCGGGGCAGGTCACGCCCGGGGGAAAATCGTCCTCACGATGGGATGAACCGCAGGGGCGACAGGTCCGTCGCCCCTGCTTCCATAAAAAAGTCGTCTGGCCTCGCCCGATCCCGTTCGTCGGGTGGAATGATTCCACCCCATCCTCCGCACTCCGGGCGGGGCAAAACAACGAGGGTGCATCGCGTTCGAATCCCTGATAGAATCCAATCAAATCCAGCCTCAATTCACACAATTCCTTTTATTCGTAAAGGAGATCCATATGAGTAGTCCAAACGATTGGAATACGAAAATCATCGAGGAGTTCCGCGCTAACGGCGGCAAGGTCGGCGGACCGTTCGCCGGCCGGACCCTGCTCCTCCTGCACACGATCGGGTCGAAGAGCAAGCAGGAACGCGTCAACCCGGTCGCCTACGTCAAGGATGGCGAGCGCTTTGTGGTCATCGCATCCAAGGGCGGTGCCCCGACCAATCCGGCCTGGTATCACAACCTGGTCGCCAACCCGCTCATCACCGTCGAGGTCGGGAAGGAGAAGTTCAAGGTCCGGGCAGCAGTCGCGGCGGAGCCGGAGCGCAGCCGCCTGTACAACAAGATGGTCGAAATGATGCCGGGCTTTGCCGAATACCGCCAAAAGACCACCCGGGTCATTCCCGTGCTCATCCTGACGCCCGTCCGATAAGCCGCCATGAACATGAAAGACCACATCCTGGCCGCCCTGGGCGAGCAGCTCGAGGCCTGGGAAACCCTGCTCGCCGGGATGGACGAGGCGCAGATGGCCATCCCGCACCTGCCGTCCGAGTGGTCCACGCAGGACGAGGTCGCCCACCTGCGGGCCTGGCAGCAGCGCTCGATCGCCCGGGTGGACGCCGCTCGGTCCGGCCGGGAGCCCGTCTACCCGGCCTGGCCGGCAGGGCTCGATCCGAACTCGGATGACAGCACCGAGCAGATCAACGCCTGGATCTTTGCCTCCAACCGGGGCCGGCCCTGGACGCAGGTCCACCGGGAGTGGCGGGAAGGCTTCCTGCATTTCCTGGAGGCGGGCGCGGCGGTCCCCGAACGGGACCTGCTCGATCCAAGCCGCTACGCCTGGCTGGATGGCATACCGCTCGCTTCCATCCTGCTGGCCTCGTACGACCATCACCAGGAGCATCTGGAAAAGACGACCGCCTGGCTGCAGGCGCATGGCATGGGGAAGGATCGCCGATGAAGTTCCTCGAGGTCACCTCCCAGGACCGCCTGCTCGTGCAAGCGGCCATCGAGGTGATCACCCGCGCCTATCGCGAGGAACGCCATACGGTCGGGGCGGCCGTCCTGTGCGGCTCGGGCACGATCTACACCGGCGTCAACGTGGACTCGTGCGGCTACGGGCCATGTGCCGAGCCGATCGCCATCGGGACGGCCGTCAGCCAGGGCGAGCGGGAATTCGTGACCATCGTGGCCGTCGGCGGCTGGAACACCCGTTATCCGGTCCTGCCGCCGTGCGGGAACTGCCGTCAGCTGCTCTGGGACTACGCGCCCAAGGCCACGGTCCTGCTAGGCAAAAACGATACACTCATCAAAGTGAGCATCGCCGACCTGCTGCCGCAGGCTTACCGCAATTTCTACGACGACTGAGGAGGAAGGATGGCGTTGAAGCGTTCACCGGGTGGATCCATCTTTCCCTATCCCTACAAGGGCGGGGAACTCTTCGGCCTGCACCTCGGAAGCTTCCGAGGAAACGAAGAAGGCCTGCTCGAGCGCATGAAGGCGGAGGAGACGTTCATCCTCGAAACCCACCGCCAGTTCCCCCTCTGGATCGACTTCTACCAGGACCGCCTGACCGATCGGGTGCTGCTCGAATTCCTGAAGACCGTCGGGCATACCCGGAACAACATCACCAAGCTGGCGCTCGTCGGCTTCTCGTTTTGGGACAGGATTCGCCTGCGCCGGCTCGTCAAGAAAACCTCGTTCGAATTCCCCATGCCGCTGCGCTTCTTCAGCGATCCGGAAGTCGCCAAGACCTGGCTGGTCAGCGACGCTTCCTAGCCCAGCGATGCTCCCTTTCATTCCCTACCCTCTGCTTGGCGGGATCGCGCTGCTGGTCCCCCTGCTGGTCCGCCTGAGGCGGCGGGGGCCTGCCTACTTGGTGCGCTTTTCGCTGTTCTGGGCCTACCTGCTCGCTTTGGTCGGCGCGACGCTCTTCCCCCTTCCGATCCTCTATGGCCTGGCGGAGGGACCCACCTGGGCAAATGCCGCCTTCACCCTTGCTCATGTGAACCTGATCCCGTTCTATTACGGGACCAACGTCACCGCGGCCTTCCTCCTCCCTGAAATCATCAAGAACATCCTGCTCACCCTCCCGTTCGGGTTCGGGGTGAGCTTCATCGCCCGCCTCCGCCCCCGGGATTTCCTCTGGCTGGCTCCGGCCACCGGACTGGTCCTCGAACTCGCCCAGTTGCTGGTCTCCCTGGCAATCGGCGGACCCTACCGCTCGGTCGACATCAACGACGTGTTGCTTAACGCCGCCGGAGTCTGGCTCGGCTACGGTCTGTATCGGCTTTCCCTGCTCGCAGCCGGCCTGCTGGTCAAGCCGGAAGGCATCAAAAGCCGCACCCAAGGCTGAGGAAAGGTCCCCAATGCCTCCGACATTCCAGTCCGCCACACCCGGGATGGCTCCCGAGGCCTCTGCCTTGATCTACCTGACGATGGGCAGGATGGCGGATTACCTGTTCGGCGCCGACGACCCGCAGCGCGCCCTGGTCTGCCTCGAACGCCTCTTCCGGGAAAAGTCCAACCGCTTCAGTCATCGATATTCGGACGCGGTCATCGATTCAGGGGAAATCGCCGGGCTTGCGGTCACCTATTCCGGGCGGACCATGCGGTCCCTGGAGCTGCCCATGGCCCTGCGGCTGGCCGATGTGCTCGGCCTCCCCGGCTTTTTTCGCTTCCTCCGCCGGGCCTCGCCCCTGGTCACGGCCAGGGAGGCCGAATCGGACGAGTACTTCATCAGCAACCTAGCAGTCCGGCCGGAGTTGCAAGGCCGGGGACTGGGCAGGTTCATGCTCGAACAGATCGAAGCGCGGGCGGTGCGGCAGGGTTTCCGTAAGCTCTCGCTAACCGTCGACGTGGAGAACGAGCGAGCCTTTTCCTTATATGAGCGGACGGGCTTCCAACGGATCGAAACGGTCGAGATCCGCCGCTTGCGCGAACGCCTCGGCTACGCCGGATATCACCGGATGGTCAAGCCCCTGGCTTGAGGGCTGCCGGAAGACAAAGCTGCCGGCGCGGAACGGCTGGCGGCCGTATCGCCGGTCGTGCTATACTCGGGGAAATCCCGATCGAAAAGGCCGCCCATGGAAATTCAAATCAAGGAAGTCGACAGCCTGAAAGAACTGAAAACCTTCATCCGTTTTCCATTCACCCTCTACAAAGAAAATCTCTACTGGGTCCCGGCGCTCGAATTCGACGAGCTGAACACCCTGCGCAAGGACAAGAATCCCGCCTTCGAGCACTGCGAGGCGCATTACTGGCTGGCTGTTCGCGACGGGAAGATCGTCGGGCGGGTGGCGGCCCTGTTGAACCACCGCCACATCGACAAGTGGGGCCAGAAGTACGTCCGCTTCGGCTGGCTGGATTTCGTCGACGACCTGGCCGTGTCGGCGGCGCTGATGGCGGCCGTCGAGGCCTGGGCGAAGGAGAAAGGCATGCTCGCCGTCCACGGCCCACTGGGCTTCACCGACCTGGACCGGGAAGGCATGCTGGTGGAGGGCTTCGACGAGCTCGGCACCCTGGCCACTTACTACAACCATCCTTACTACCCGGCCCATATGGAAAAGCTGGGTTACGTCAAGGACATCGACTGGGTGGAGTACGAGATCTCCACGCCGAAAGAGCCGAACGAGTCGATCGCCCGCATCGCCGACATCTCCCTGCGCCGCAACAAGCTCCACCTCCTTGAGGCGAAGAACAAGAAGGAGCTGCTGCCTTTCACCAGGGAGCTGTTCCAGATCATCGACGACGAGTACAGTCACCTCTACGGCACCGTCCCGTTGACCGAAAAGCAGGTGGAAGCCTACGTGGACCAGTATTTCGGATTCGTCACCCCCGATTTCGTCCCGCTGGTCTTCGACGAGAACGGCCGGATGGTGGCCTTCGGCATCGTCATGCCATCTCTCTCGAAGGCTTTACAAAAAGCCCGGGGCCAGCTCCTTCCCTTCGGCTTCATCCACCTGCTGCGGGCACTCAGGAAGAACGATCGCGCCGATTTGTACCTGGTCGCCGTCCGCTCGGAATACAAGGCCAAGGGGGTCAATGCCATCCTGATGAACAAGGTCCACCGGGTGTTCACTCGGCTGGGCATCACCAAGGTGGAAACCAATCCCGAACTGGAGACGAACGCGGATGTCCAGGGCCAGTGGAAATACTACGACAAGCGCCAGCACAAGCGCCGCCGGGTGTTCATCAAGAAATTAAGCTGACATCATCCTTCATCACGATCCGGCCTCCCGGTCGGGCAGGCTGGAAGATCCAACCTTTTATCCGGTAAGACCGATCCTTTATCCATACTTTTCAGAGGAGCGTGACTTATGATCCAATCTTTCAACTGTCCGAACTGCGGGGCCAGCCTGGCGTTCAGCGGAGCGGAGCACGCCATGCGCTGCACCTTCTGCAACACGACCGTCGCCGTGCCGGAGGAGCTCTGGCGCCCGGCGGAAGAGGCCCAGGCGCAGGCCGACCTGCAGAAGAACGAAAAACGCTGGTTGAAATACCTGTGGATCTTCCTGGGAATCACCGTGGGGCTGCCGCTCTGCCTCGGCCTGGTCGGCACTGTGCTCGGGCTGGCCGGCTCCATCCTGGGGATCACCGTTCCATTCATCCTGCCGAGGCTGATCCACTAGCCAATGCAATTTCCTGAGGCCTCCGTGTCCGCCCATGCGCACGGAGGCCTTTGACATCCGGCTTTCAACTGGCTATACTCCCCCTATGCAGTCCCAACCCTGGCTCGAGTTCTACGACCCGGGCGTCCCGGCGAACCTGACCTACCCCGACATCCCGGTCTTCCACTTTCTGGACGAAGCTGCCCGCCGGTTCCCGGAAAGGCCCTGCACGATCTTCAAGGAGGCGGTCACCACCTACCGGGAAATGGGTCTCGCCACCGACCGGTTGGCCGGAGCGCTCTCCGGCCTGGGGGTGCGCCGCGGCGACCGGGTGGGCCTCTTCCTGCCCAACGTCCCCCAATTCGTGCTGGCCTATTTTGCCATCCTGAAGGCTGGCGGGGTGGTCGTGGCGACCAATCCCTCCTACACCCCGCCCGAGATCGAGCACCAGGTCAACGACGCCAGCCTGCAGGTCATGTTCGTCATGGGGACGGCTTACGGGAAACTCAAGGCCGTCCAGCCGCGCACCGGCATCCGGACCCTGATCGTCGCCGGGGCGGACGAGCCCGCCACGCTGGAAGCGGGCGATGCCCGCCTCGAAGAACTGCTCGCCCTTTCCGTCCCCCGCCCGGACCTGGTCATCGGCCCCGACGACACGGCCCTCTTCCAGTATTCCGGCGGGACGACCGGCATATCCAAGGCCGCGGTCGCCCTGCACCGCAACCTGGTCGCCAACACCCTGCAATTCAAGGCCTGGATGGTCGGCCTGGAGGCCGGCCGCGAGACCGCCCTGCTGGCCATCCCGATGTATCACGTCTACGGGATGGTTTGCGGGATGAGCCTGTCGATGGCCCTAGGGGCCAGCCTGTTGCTGATCCCCAATCCCCGCGACCTCAACGACCTGCTCGCCGGCGTCCAGAAATACCACCCCACCTACTTCCCGGCCGTCCCGACCCTTTACAACGCCATCAACAACCATCCCGACGTCCAGGCCGGGAAGGTCGACCTGTCCTCCATCAAAGCCTGCATCTCCGGGTCCGCTCCCCTGATGAAGGAGACGAAGGAAAAGTTCGAGGCCCTGACGGGCGGGAAGATCTGCGAAGGCTACGGCCTCTCGGAAGCCCCAACGGCCACCCACTGCAATCCCCTGCTCGGACCGAACAAGATCGGCTCGATCGGCCTGCCCCTCCCGGACGTGGACTGCCGCATCGTGGACGTCGAAGGCGGCCAGGCCGACCTGCCCACTGGCGAGGTGGGCGAGCTGCTCCTACGCGGGCCGCAAGTGATGAAAGGCTACCACCGCATGCCGGAAGAGACCGCCCTGACCCTCCAGGACGGTTGGCTGCACACCGGCGACCTGGCCCGGATGGACGCCGAGGGGTATTTCTACATCATCGACCGCAAGAAGGAGCTGATCAAGCCGGACGGGCTGCAGGTATGGCCGCGGGAGGTCGAGGAGGCGATCAGCGCCCACCCGAAGGTGCAGGAGGTGGGGGTGGCCGGCGTCCCCGACGAATATCACGGGGAAGCGGTCAAGGCCTGGGTGGTGGTCCGCCCCGGCGAGCGCCTGGGCGAAGAGGAGGTCCGGGCCTGGTGCCAGGACCGGCTGGCGCCTTACAAGATCCCCTCCCGGGTGGAATTCCGCAGCGAGCTGCCCAAGACGAATGTCGGCAAGGTCCTGCGGCGGGAACTGGTCAGGGAAGATAAAGAGAAGAATAAAAAGTGAGACACAAAAAGGACCTCCAAATGGAGATCCTTTTTTGATTTCTGTGTTCTTTATGCGGGCTGCGGGGTGCCGCTCTTCTTGGGGAAAGGCGGAGGGAAGATCTTCTCGAACTCCTCGCGGGTCAGCGTTTCGACTTCGAGAAGCTTGTTTGCCACGGCATCCAGCTTGCTGCGGTAATCCTTCAGGATCGTCAGGGCCTGGGAGTAGGCTTCGTCCACCAGCTTGCGGACTTCGCTGTCGATCTGCTCGGCGATCGCTTCGGAGTAATCCCGTTGCTCGGAGATCTCCCGGCCCAGGAAGATCAGTTCCTCCTTCTGGCCGTAGACCATCGAGCCGAGCTTGTCGCTCATGCCCAGGCGGGTGACCATGGCCCGGGCGATGCGGGTGACCTGTTCGAGGTCGTTGGCCGCGCCCGAGGTGATGTCGTCGAAGACGATCTGCTCGGAGGCGCGTCCGCCCAGGGCGCCCGCCAGTTGCGCCACGAGCTTCTTGCGGGAGGTCAGCACCCGGTCGTCTTCCGGCCGGTTCCAGGTGATGCCGCCGGCCTGGCCACGCCCGACGATGGTGATCTTCTGGACCGGGTCGGCCTCGGCGATGGCATTGATGACGACGGCGTGACCGGCTTCGTGATAGGCGATGATGCGCTTCTCTTCGTCGCTGATCAGGCGGGACTTGCGCTCGGGCCCCATGATGACCCGCTCGATGGCTTCTTCCAGTTCGGGCTGGCCGATGGCTTTCCTGTTGCGGCGGGCCGCCAGAATGGCGCCTTCATTGACCAGGTTTTCCAGGTCCGCGCCGACGAAGCCGGGGGTGCCGCGGGCGATCGAGCCCAGGTCGACGCTCGGTTCGAAGGGCTTGCCACGGGCGTGGACTTTCAGAATGGCTTCCCGACCGCGCATATCCGGGCGGTCGAGGGTCACGCGCCGGTCGAAACGACCGGGGCGCAGCAGGGCCGGATCAAGGATGTCGGGCCGGTTGGTGGCCGCCATGACGATCACGTTGGTGTCGGTGTCGAAACCGTCCATCTCGACCAGCATCTGGTTGAGGGTCTGCTCGCGCTCGTCGTGCGAGCCGCCCAGGCCGGCGCCGCGCTGGCGCCCGACCGCATCGATTTCATCCACGAAGACGATGCAGGGCGAATGGCGCTTGGCCTGGTCGAACAGGTCGCGCACCCGGCTGGCGCCCACGCCGACGAACATTTCCACGAATTCCGAGCCGGAGATCGAGAAGAAGGGAACGCCCGCTTCGCCGGAGACGGCCTTGGCGAGCAGGGTCTTGCCGGTTCCGGGAGGGCCCACCAGCAGGACGCCCTTGGGAATGCGTGCACCCAGCTGGATGAACTTCTGAGGCTCCTTGAGGAACTCCACCACTTCGCGGAGCTCGTCCTTGGACTCATCCACGCCGGCGACGTCTTCGAATGTGACCGTGGGATGCTCACCGCTGAACATGCGCGCCTTCGACTTGCCAAAAGCCATGGCGGCATTGTTGCTGCCTTGGGCCTGGCGGAAGATGAACCAGAAGAGAACACCCAACAGGATGACCGGAACGATATAAGTGGCCAGGGTCAGGACGAACGCCCAGGGGCTGGGCGGGGTGACTTCGATGGTGACTTTCGAGAGCTGGTCGGGCGTCACGCCCAGGGCCAGCAGCTGGGAAACCAGGGTCGTCTCGGGTTCCTTCCGGGCGGTCTGTTCGATCGAACCATTGTCTCCGGAAATTACCGTTAAACTGTTGTCATCCTTGACGATGATACGGGTAATCTTGCCGGCCTCGACCTGCTGGGCAATCTGGCTGATGGTCAGCGGTCCCTGTGTGCTCGGGGACTGCCGGATGTTGAAATAGACCATCGCCACAATCGCAATGAACAGCAGAAGGTAGATGATGTAGGATTGATTACGTGAATTCACTTGGACCTCCTGTCCGTGCCTACGGATTATACCAACCTATCAACCCGGATACCAGATTCGGGGAATATGTTATACAAATTTCTAATATATTCCACTCGAAGTGCTCAAACTGGCCCGCGATCCCACGGGTTGGCGGCGAAACCGATTGGGGCGCCGGTGATCGTCCCGATCGGTGGATAATATCTATCATTATTTCTCAACGAATCACATCCGACTCTTGGGCTATACTTTTGTGGTACACTTAATCCATTCAGGTGGCAGGTCTATGGCCGAAAAAAGTCCCAAACTTATCTTGTGCATCGAAGACGAAGAAGAAATGATCGACCTCATCCGTCTGATCCTCAGCCGGCGGGGGTTCAATGTTCGCGGGGCCAACGGGGGGAAGGAAGGCCTGGAGATCATTCGCAAGGAGCACCCCGACCTGGTCCTGCTTGACCTGATGATGCCCGACATGGACGGCTGGGAAGTCTACCAGCAGATGAAGGCCAGCGAGGAGACCAAAGGCATACCGGTCATCGTCGTCACCGCCAAAGCCCAGAGCATCGACAAAGTCCTCGGTCTGCACATCGCCAAGGTCGACGATTACATCGCCAAGCCCTTCAGTCCACAGGAACTGCTCAACAGCGTGGACAACGTTCTCAACAAACAACAAGCCAACTGAAATCCGCCGGACCAGGACGGGGCGCATCATCGCCCCGTTTCGTTATTTCATATGAAGACCATCCGAATCGAAAATAAAACCCAAGCCTTGCCTGCACCCCTGCAGGCAATTTATTGTGACAGCTTCCTGTGCCGCCTGCGCGGCCTGATGGGCCGTTCCAGCCTGGCCCACGAGGAAGGCCTGCTGCTGGTCGAAGGACGCGACAGCCGGGTGGACACCTCGATCCACATGCTGTTCGTCTATACGGACCTGGCGGTCATCTGGATCAACTCCGCCCAGGTGGTGGTCGACACCGTCCTGGCGCGCTCCTGGCGGCTCGCCTACGCCCCGCGTGAGCCTGCCCGCTACATCCTGGAGATCCATCCGGACCGGCTGAATGAATTCAAGATTGGGGACCATGTCGAGTTCCAAAATGTATAAACGCGCGGCCAGCCTTTTCTTCCTCTTCCTCCTGCTCTTCCCAGCAACCCCAGTTTCCGCCCAAACCGCCACCCCCCCACCCGGCCCGGTCTATATCGTCGTGGCCGGGGATACGTTATGGGATATCGCCAGCCGCTTCAACGTCAACGTCGCCGACATCCAATCGGCCAACAACATGGCCGGCGGGGATATCTTTCCGGGTGAGCACCTGATCATCCCCGGCCTGGAGGGACTGAGCGGCACCCTGATCACCCAGCCGGTCCCATTTGGCGAGACCCTGCGCAGCCTCAGCCGGGAGTACCGCATCGACCCGGCCACGCTGCGCAAGCTCAACCACCTGGTCAGCCCGACGGAACTGTACGCCGGCTATCCCCTCATCATCCTGCAGCAAAACGATCAAACCGCCTGGAGTGCCCGGACCAACCTCGCCAAAGGGGAAACCCTGCTGGAGCTGGCCGTCCGGGACAACACCGATCCCTGGACGGTCGCCCAGATCAACGGGCTCGCCGGACCCTCCACCGGGTTGCCCGGCGACATCCTTTACCTCCCCTCCGGGAACACCACGGCTGCCCCGTCCGGGCTGCCGACCGCCCTGGTCTCCGCGACGGTGGACCCGCTGCCGCTCGTCCAGGGGACCACTGCCCAGATCAAGGTCGTCAGCTCCCAGGCTGTCACCCTCGGCGGCATGCTGGTCGACCATCCCCTGCACTTCTTCTCCATCGACGACAAGACCCAGGTGGCGCTGCAGGGCGTCCACGCCATGCTCGACCCGGGACTCTACCCGCTGCGGCTCGACGTCACCCTGGCGGATGGCTCCATCCAATCCTTCGAGCAGATGGTCCTGGTGAATTCCGGGAATTTCCCGAACGATCCGCCCTTGGAAGTGGACCCGTCCACGATCGATCCGGCGGTGACCGGTCCGGAAGACCAATGGCTGCTCGACCTGACTTCGCCGGTGACGCCCGAAACCTACTGGCAGGCCATGTTCCAGCTGCCGGTGGACAGCCAGTACTGCGTCCGTTCGGGATACGGCGACCGGCGCACGTACAACGGCGGAGCGCTGAAATCCTTCCACACCGGGCTCGACTTCGGGGTCTGCTCGCAGGCCCACCCGCTGGACATTTATGCAGCCGCAGACGGCGTGGTGGTCTTCACCGGCCTGAAGACCGTGCGCGGCAATGCCACGATCATCGACCACGGGCGGGGCGTCTACACCGCCTATTACCACCAGGCTGAAATCTACGTTGCCGTGGGGGATCATGTCACCGCCGGACAGCTGATCGGCAAGATCGGCGCCACCGGCCGCGTCACCGGTCCGCACCTGCACTTCGAGGTGTGGGTCAACGGGATCCAGGTCAATCCGAACGATTGGCTGAACCAGACTTACCCGCACTAAAGATTGTCCGTCTGGCCCGGACCTGTTCTGGAGGCAGCGATGAGCGATCTGACCAATTTCCTGAAACAGGCGGATATCTTCTATCAGGTTACCCCCGCTCAGCTGGAGATGATTGCCAACATCTGCCAGGAACGCACCTTTGCCGCCGGCGAGATCATCGTGGAGGAAGGCGCAGGCAGCAAGGAACTTTACATTATTACCGGCGGTGAAGTGGAAATCCTGGTCAATCCCGCCCTGGTCGGCAAGGTCGAAACATCGGAGGGCATGACGCCGATCGCCACCCTGCGGCCGGGTCAATCCTTCGGGGAGGTTGCCCTGGTGGACGAGGGCCAGCGCTCAGCGACCGTCCGGGCAGTGCATAAGAACACCCGCCTGCTCGTCCTTTCCAGGGATAAGGTGATCATGCTATGCGAGACGTATCCGCAGCTGGGATATCGCCTGATGTTCAACCTGGCTGCCGACCTGGCAATGAAAATGCGCAACACCGATCTGCGCATTCGTGAAACGCTCCTCTACGGGAAAAGAAGAGGGGCGAGAGAATAACGATCAGTCTACATCCGAGTACGGTTGGGCTGGCGGCGAGGCCGTCTGCCGGGGGCTGCAAACCGTCTCCCGATTCCCGAGAATCCCTGCCTCTTGACCGCCAAAGGATTCTGTATAATAATCCCACATTTAATACGCCGAATTTATTCCCCTTCGAACCTCTACAACAGAGTATGCGTATTTTTCAAGACAGTTGAGCACGATCGATTTCACCGCCAAAAAGGAAATCGCATCGAAAAGGAGGTGGTCGCAGACTAAGGAAAGCCTGGTCGGCTCTGGCAAGTGCATCTGCTGATCCTATTCTAACCAACCCTCTGGAGGAGAAATTTTATGAAACGCCTATACTTCGTCCTCGCCGCAGTCCTCGTCGCCAGCATGGTTCTGGCCGCATGCGGCTCCACCCCGACCGCGACTGTCGCTCCTGCGACCCAGCCCCCGGCGACCGCTACCCAGCCGCCCGCCACCCAGGCACCTACCGCTAGTGCTGCCCCGGTTGCGACCAACGCCCCCGTCGTCACCCAGGCTCCCGCCACTGGCAAGCCAGCCATCTGCGGCACCGACGCGATCGGTTGCGCAGTAATCAAGCCCGGCCAAACCATCAAGATCGGTATGGGTGCCCCCATGACCGGCGACAATGCTGCATTCGGCCAGGATATTTCCCAGGCCGCCAAGATCGCCGTCACCGACGCCGGCCAGTTCCAGGGCTTCTCGTTTGAGTTGGACGCTGAGGATGATGGCGGCACTGCCGAAGGTGGCGCTGCCGTCGCCAACAAGTTCGTTGCCGATCCGCAGATCGTCGCCGTCGAAGGCCATATCTTCTCCGGCGCCACCAAGGCTGCCATCCCGATTTACGAAGCCGCTGGCATCCCGATGATGTCCCCCTCGGCCACCAATCCTGCCCTGACCACGACCGGCTCCAAGGTCTTCAACCGCGACGTCTTCACCGATGCCGCCCAGGGTAAATTTGCTGCTGCCTATCTCTACAACAAGCTGAATGTCAAGAACCTGGCAATCATGCATGATGGTCAGGCCTATGGACAGGGCCTTGCCCAGGTCGTCAACGACCAATTCACTGCATTGGGTGGCACCGTTGTAGCTTTTGAAGCCATCACCCCCGGCCAGTCCGACTATTCAGCCCCTCTGGCTGACATCGCATCCAAGAAGCCCGATGCCCTCTTCTATGGCGGTTACACTGCTGAGGCAGTCGTCATCGTCAATCAGATGAAGCAGTCCGGCTTGACGAACACGATCTTCTTCGGCGATGACGGTACCTTCGGCCAGGACTTCCTCGACCGCACCGCAGCAAACGGCGAAGGTGCTTATTCGACCTCGCTCATCCCGCTTGATTCACCTGCCAAAGCGACATTCGATGCCGCTTACCTGGCCGCCTATGGCCAGCCGGCCGGCAAGCTGAGTCCTTACTCCTGGACCGCTTACGATGCTATGGCCGTTTTGATCCGCGCCATCGAGAGCGTCGCCGTCTTGAGCAGTGATGGCAATCTGTACATTCCGCGCTCTGCATTGGTCGCGGCCGTACGCGCCACCAGCAATTACCACGGCCTGTCCGGCACCATCACCTGCGATTCCACGGGTGAGTGCTCGGCTTCTGGCCCGGTCTTCCAGCAAGACAAGAGCGGCAAGTGGGTACCCGCTCAATAGTCAACCGGTGATGAGTCCTTTCGTGTCCCTGTTATATAAGTAAGTAGATGGCGGGGCAAGCCTCGCTTGCCCCGCCATTTTGTTTTTTACCACTCCCTAAATTAGGAGAAGGGGCCATGCCCAATACGAAGTCTCCCGCCCGGCGGGTAAGCACCTACAGGATTGTGCAGCTCGTCTTAGGGGTATTGTTCGCCGGATATTTGCTCTGGCGAATTTATGTTGTTTTCATAGGCCATCCCACCTACGGCCCGGATACATGGGCTCGGTTCCTTATTTCTGGTATCGTCCTGGGAAGCGTCTATGCCGTGATCGCGATTGGTTATACCTTGGTCTATGGTATTCTCCGTATGATCAATTTCGCCCACGGCGATATCATGATGATTGGCGCATTTGGCGGGTATTTTGTTTTCGAGGCTTTCAAGGCCATCCCGGCTCCCACCAAGGCTAACCCCAATCTGAATTTCCTGAATGCCCAACCGATAATTTCGGTGGCCGTGGCTTTTCTTGTCGGTGGAGCCATAGCCGCACTGAGCGGTTATTTCCTCGAGAAGATCGCCTACCGGCCTTTGCGGACCGCACCGCGGCTGGTGCCGTTAATCTCCGCAATTGGCGCATCCATCTTTCTGGAAAATGCCGCCCAACTGATGTTCGGAAGCCAGCGGCGAGATTTTTCCAATCCAACCATGCTTACGCGTGGCAACGGTTGGAATCTCCATATCGGAGGATCAACCGTGATCCTCACTTATACCGGCGTGTTGACTGTTGTGCTATCAATCATTCTTATGGTCGGGTTGTACTGGCTGGTCATGCGTACCCGTTTGGGACGCGCCATGCGGGCTGTGGCAGAAAATAAACAAACTGCCGCACTGATGGGCATTGACGTGGATGGAGTCATCAGCCGAACCTTTATCATTAGCGGCGCGCTGGCCGGTTTCGCAGGTGTTATGTGGGGAGTCCATCTTGGCCTGGTTTATTTCTACGTCGGTTTCCTTCCCGGTCTAAAAGCGTTTACCGCTGCCGTGTTGGGCGGCATCGGGAGCGTGCCCGGCGCCATGCTAGGCGGCCTTTTCTTGGGTTTGGTGGAATCGGTCGGTCCCGGCATCCTGGGAATGAGCTTCCAACTGGCTGACGTAATCGCTTTTGGCATCCTGGTGCTAGTGCTCATCTTCCGGCCGACCGGTATAGTGGGTGAAGTCCTGACTGAGGAGAAAGTGTGATGAAAAGACAATTGCACTTAGCTTTGAATGCCGGGATTACCTTCGGCATCGTCACAATTTTCCTTTTCCTGATCGGATTCACCGGCATTTCCGGCGCCCTTCTGGCGGACCTCTTCCGTAACAAGAATGCCAATCCATTCCTCGGTCTAACGCCTATCATGCTCAATATGCTGATCTTCCTGGCCCTGGTAGGGCTGTGGGCCGGAGTATCCGGCTCGCGCAAGAGCAAAGGGCAGGAAGAAGATCCATGGGCACCGGCGCTGTTAGGTGGGTTGATCGCCGGGCTGGTGCATGGAATCATGGTGGGGCTGGTGGCGTTGTTGGTCGGGACTCTCAACCTGCACCATGTACCGATGAATATATATCTGGCAGCCCTGCTTCCTGCTGCCATCAAGCAATTCCTCTTGGCACTGAGTCCCAATCAAGGAGCACTCTTCTATCTGGGTTTATTCACGCTGACCGGTTTCCTGGGTGGGTTGCTGAGCCGCGGTGTCGGGCGTGGTGTCTGGAGAGTCAGGGCCGGGGCCAATTGGAAAACTACCTGGGATAATTTCAACCAAATTACCGCCATCAAACGGGCGCGCAGTTTCCGTTATACGGACTATATCATTTACGGAATCTTGCTCGTAATCGTCTTTTTAATCCCATTAGTAGCCGGACAGTACTGGAACTACACCATCGGTACGGTCGCCATTTACGTTCTGCTCGGCCTCGGGCTGAACATCGTGGTAGGATTGGCAGGGCTGCTGGACTTGGGGTATGTGGCCTTCTTCGCCATTGGAGCTTATACCATGGCCCTACTGACCGCACCCACCCCTCACCACCTGATGTGGAGCTTTTGGATCGCGCTACCGATCGGGGTGGTCCTGGCAGCGCTGGCTGGATTGTTGCTCGGCGCTCCGGTGCTGCGTCTGCGAGGTGATTACCTGGCTATTGTTACGCTTGGCTTCGGAGAGATCATCCGTCTCCTGAGCACCAGCGATGTATTGACATCATTCTCAGGGGGGCCACGCGGCGTTCCCTCGGTAGGAGGGCCAACCCTGTTCGGAAAACCGTTCAACAGCAGCATCGACTACGTCTATCTTATCTTCCTGGCAGTGCTGTTGATCATCTTCGTCACCAACCGTCTGCAAAATTCCCGCGTCGGACGCGCCTGGGAAGCCATGCGTGAGGACGAGACGGTCTCGCGGGCCATGGGCATCAACACCCTGACCCAGAAACTGCTCGCCTTTGCCATCGGCGCGGCCTTCGCCGGGCTGGGCGGAGCGCTATTCGCCTCCCGCAACCAGTTCACCGGACCTGAAGATTTCACGTTCATGGTATCCGTCAACGTCGTGGCTGTGGTGATCGTGGGTGGGATGGGCAATATCCCCGGCGTCATCGCCGGAGCGCTGGTGCTGAAGGGCCTGCCTGAGGTTCTGCGTGAACTCCAGGATTACCGCGTGCTGGTCTTTGGCGCTTTGTTGGTGGTCATGATGCTCTGGCGTCCGGCTGGACTTATTCCATCCTCTCGGCGGAAAATGGAGGAACGGAAAGATGCCGGGGTGATCGAGGCTCCCCAGGAAGGGAGGGAGAAATGACCATCGCCCTTGAAACTCGTGGCCTGACCAAGCAGTTCGGAGGCCTGACTGCAGTCGACTCGGTGGATCTGGCAATCGAGGAAAATTCCATCTTCAGTGTCATCGGCCCCAACGGCGCCGGGAAGACCACCTTCTATAACTGCATCACCGGTTTCTACGAACCGGAAATGGGTGAGGTGCTATTCTTCGGAGAATCCCTGGTTGGCTTATCTCCCGATCAGGTTACCTATAAAGGCATTTCCCGCACTTATCAGAATATCCGCCTGTTTGCCAATATGAGCGCCATCGAAAATATTCTTGTGGGTGAGCATTCTCGCATCCGTGGTTCATGGGTGGAAGCAATCCTCCACACGCCACGCGTGGTAAAAGAGGAAAAACAGGCGGTTGAGAAAGCCCGAGAACTGCTGAATTTTGTTGGCTTGGTGGGTTTGGGAGATCAATTGGCCCGCAACCTGCCTTACGGCGCGCAGCGCAGATTGGAAATTGCACGCGCCTTGGGCAGCCAGCCGCGCCTGCTGCTGCTGGATGAGCCGACCGCCGGGATGAACCCGCACGAATCGACCGAGATGATGCACTTCATCCAACGTCTGCGCGACGAACTCGGGATCACCATCCTGTTGATCGAACATGATATGCGCGTGGTCATGGGAATCAGCGAACGCATCGCCGTGTTGGATTACGGCGCCAAGATCGCCGAGGGGACCCCTGCAGAAATACAAGGTAACCCGCGCGTCATCGAAGCCTACCTGGGCAGCGGAGCGGCCTCTGGCCTGAATAACGCTGCACCGCAAGCCGCCTAAGCGAGAATCCTATGCCAATGCTTGAAGTCAATGACATTCATACATATTACGGCAACATCCATGCCATCAAAGGCATTTCGCTGACGGTTGAAAAGGGTGAAATCGTCACCCTGATCGGCTCGAACGGCGCCGGAAAGACCACCACCCTGCGCTCGATTTGCGGGATCCAGAAACCCCGCCAGGGCAGCATCCTTCTAGAAGGCAAAGACCTGGCAGCCTACAAAGCCCACCAGATCGTCTCGAACGGCGTGTCAATGGTACCGGAAGGCCGTGGCATCTTCGCCCGCCTAACCGTGGCAGAGAACCTGGACTTGGGCGCCTATACCCGACGCGACCGGGCTGGCATCCAGCAGGACCTGGAGCGGGTGTACACCATTTTCCCCCGCTTGAAGGAACGCCAGGGCCAAGTGGCCGGGACGCTTTCGGGCGGCGAGCAACAGATGCTGGCCACCGGCCGGGCCTTGATGGCTCGCCCACGCCTGCTCCTGATGGATGAGCCCTCGATGGGCCTGGCGCCCGTCCTGGTGGAAGCTATCTTCGATACCATCAAAACCATCAACAAGGAGGGCACCACCATCCTTCTGGTGGAACAGAACGCCCTGATGGCCCTCTCGATCGCCTCACGCGGCTACGTGATCCAAACGGGACAGATCGTCCTGCAGGACTCGGCAGCCAGGTTGAAGGATAACGAGATGGTCCAAAAAGCCTATCTGGGCATGGAATAAGCCTGGAAATCCGGGGCGGCAGCAAAACTGCCGCCCCGGCTGTTTTACGAATATAATTTACCCATGCCAACTGCTGAGATCCTGACCATCGGCACCGAACTCCTGCTCGGTGAGACGGTCGACACCAATACCCGCTTCATCGCCCGGACCCTGCGCGGCCTGGGCGTGGACCTGTACCGCACCCAGACCGTCGGCGATAATGCCGGGCGGATCGCCGAGGCCGTCCGGGAGGCGATGCAGCGCAGCCAGATCCTGATCACCACCGGTGGACTCGGCCCGACGGTCGACGATCCCACCCGCCAGGCCCTGGCGGACGCTGTCGGCGTGCAGCTCGAATTCCACCCCGAGTTGTGGGAGCAGATTGCCGCCCGGATCGGCCGCTACGGCCGCACCCCCACTGAAAACCAGAAGCGCCAGGCTTACCTGCCCCAGGGCGCCATCGCCATCGAGAATCCGGTCGGCACGGCTCCGGCTTTCATCGTCGAAACGCCCGAAGGCGGAGCCTTGATCACCCTGCCGGGTGTCCCCTCCGAGATGGAAACCCTGCTCATCGATACGGTCGTCCCTTATCTCCAAAAACGATACGCCCTGCACGAGGTCATCAAGGTCCGCACGCTGCACGTGAGCGGGCTGGGCGAAGGCGTGATCGACGACCAGGTCGGTGACCTGGAGACGCTCGCCAATCCGACCGTCGGACTGACCGCCCACTCCGGCGTGGTCGACATCCGCATCGCCGCCAAGGCCGGGACCGAAGCCGATGCGGACGGATTGATCGCCAAAGTCGAGGGGGATGTACGCGCCCGGATGGGAGCCAACCTCTTCGGCGCAGACGATGACACCCTCGAAAAAGTCACCCTGGAGGCCCTGGCGCGGCGCGGCTGGTCACTGGCGACCCTGGAAGACGGCCTGGACGGAGGCTTGCAGGCGAGGCTCGCCCGGGCAGGGCACCCGGCTTATCGAGGCGGGACCAGCCGCGAGGTCCCGGCAGAGCAGATGGACCAGGCGATCCATGAGCTGGGGGCGGAACGATCCGCCTCCGTCGTCCTGGGCGTCCGCCTGGCAGTGTCGGGCGAACAGCAGGACATTTTCATCGACCTGCTCACCCCGGCCGGCCGCGAGCAGCGCCGCCTCACCTATGGAGGACATCCCAGGAATGCTGCGCGCTGGGCGGTCAATAATGCTTTGGACGGGCTGCGCCGGATCGCCCAGGAGGCTGCCTGAGCATGCCGGCCTCTTCGCGGAAACTCCAGCGTTTCGTGGTGGGCTTCTGGGTCGTCAACCTGTTCATCGTGGCGGGCATCCTGGGCGGCTGGTTGTTCATTGCCAACCCGACCGTCCGGGCGGTCTTCGTCAGCCCGACCCCCACGTTCACGAACACGTCGACCGCCACGCCGACCCTTACCCCCACCGAGACTCCCACCCCGACGGCGACGTTCACCCCCACCGACACGGCCACCGCCACGGTGACGCCCACCCCGACCGACACATCCACCCCGACCCCCACGCCGGTCCCGTTCAGCGAGGGGCCGATCGTCATCGGGTATTCGGTGCAGAACCGGCCGCTGGACGTCTACCGCTTCGGTACGGGACCAGTCGAGCGGCTGATCGTTGCCGGGATGCACGGCGGGAGTGAATACAATACGGTCGAACTGGCCGACCAGTTGATGGCCTACATCCTCGCCCATCCTGAAACGATCCCCGCCGACAAGACCCTCTACGTTCTCGAAGACTTGAACCCCGACGGGGTCGCCAAAGGCAAGAATTACCTCGGCCGGCCGAACGCCGACAATGTGGACCTGAACCGCAACTGGCCGGCCAACTGGCAAAAGGGCTGGCCGCTGCAGGGTTGCTGGCCGGTGCCGATCAGCGCCGGGACGGGCCCGGCCTCGGAGCCGGAGACCAAGGCCTTGATGGCCTTCATCGAGATGCACCACTTCGACGCCCTGATCAACTATCACAGCGCCGCCCTGGGCATCTTCCCCGGCGGGTTGCCGCCGGACGACAAGTCCAAAAGCCTGGCCGTGGCAGTCAAGGCCGTCTCCACCTATCCATACCCTCCGCTGACCGAAGGCTGCCTGGTAACCGGCGGCTTCACCGACTGGGCCGACGTCTATGGGATCGCCGCCCTCGACATCGAACTGACCGATCATACGCACACCGATTTCGACATGAATTTGAAAATCCTCAATGTGTTGTTGACCTGGACGAAGTAAAATGAGAACAGGCGGAATCCCGGATTACCCGCCCATCAATACCGGCTGCAGCGATCCCGGCGAGTTGACCGATCATATGCACACGGATTTTTATATGAACCTGCAAGTCCTGGTAACCTGGAAACCGTAAAGGAAGACCATGACCAAAAAAGCCGACCTTTTGCTCGTGAACGCCCTCGTCCTGACGATGGACGAAGAGATGAACCAGTACGAACCCGGGGCGGTGGCTGTCAGCGGGGACGCCATCCTGGCAGTCGGACCGGAAGCCGATGTCCGCAAGGCTTACCAGGCCGCCCAGGTCCTCGACTGCGGCGGCAAGGTCCTGATGCCAGGCCTGGTGAACGCCCACACGCACGTCCCGATGACCCTGCTGCGCGGGCTGGCCGATGACCTGCGCCTGGATGTCTGGCTGATGGGATACATGATGCCGGTGGAGCGCGAATTCGTCTCGCCCGACTTCGTCCGGCTGGGCACGCAGCTGGCCTGTGCGGAACTGATCCGCAGCGGCGTGACCTGTTTTGCCGACATGTATTATTTCGAGGAGGATATCGCCAAAACCACCGCCGAGGCCGGGCTGCGAGCCGTCTGCGCCCAGAGCGTGATGAAGTTCCCCACGCCGGACGCAAGCTCGTACGAAGATTCGCTGGCCGCCTCCCGGGATTTCATCCAGAGATGGAAAGGGCATCCGCTGATCACCCCTTCGGTAGCCCCGCACGCGCCCTACACCTGCACGCCCGAGATCCTGCGGGCGACCGCCCAACTGGCTGTCGAATTCGACGTTCCGCTCCATACCCACATCTCCGAGACCGCCCTGGAAGTGGAGAACATGCGCCGGGAGAACGGCATGCCGGTGGTCCCCTACGTCAAGAAGCAGGGCTTGTTCGACGCCAAGGTGCTGGCGGCGCACTGCGTCCACATCGACGAGGGTGAGATGCGCACCCTTCAGCACGCCGGGGCGGGCGTGGCCCACAATCCATCCTCCAACCTGAAGCTGGCCTCCGGATTTGCGCCGGTCCAGAAGATGTTGGACGTCGGCTTGAACGTCGGGATCGGCACGGACGGTCCGGGCTCGAACAACGATATGGACATGTTCGAGGAGATTCGCCTGGCGGCCTTCGTGGCCAAGTGCGTGAGCAACGATCCGACCTCCGTCCCCGCCGCGACCGCCCTGAAGATGGCCACCCGGCTCGGGGCGAAGGCCATGCACCTGGGCGAACTGACCGGATCGCTCGAACCCGGCAAGCGGGCCGACCTGATCCTGGTGAACCTGGACAACCTGCACAACTCGCCGCGCTTCCAGCGCGAAAGGTCCAATACTTACGCCCAGCTGGTCTATGCCGGCAAGGCGACCGACGTCACGGACGTGATGGTGAACGGAAAATGGTTGATGCAGGGACGCAAGCTGCTCGGCCTGGACGAAGATGCAATCAAACAGGCAGCCCGGGAATATGCCCGCCGGATCGACAGCTTCCTGATCGAGCGCGAACAGTCCGTCTTCTCCAAGCTGGTCGCCCTGGGCGGCTCGGCGGAGGAGGAATCCTTCGAGGTGCAGGTCAAGGTGCAGTTGAAGATGGACGAGGCCGCAGCCGTCCTGGAAGCGCTCAAGAAGCCCGGGATCGAGATCCTGCGCAAGAAGCATTATCACCAACACGACATCTATTTCACCTTCGGCGACCCGGCCCAGGGCTGGCTGCGCTACCGGGAGGACGAGATGGTCGACGAAAAGGAGCAGATTACCGGGGTCCGCAGCCGGTTGACGCTGATCGGGCCCTCCCGTGAGGGGGATTTCGCCCACGACGTGCTTCTCTCGCGCATCCGCTACTTTGCCCCGGCTGCCAACAGCCTGCGCTTCTACCGCGAGTACTTCAAGCCTGCCGGCGAGACCGCCATCGATAAGGACCGCCTGCGCTGGCTGGTGCGCTACAAAGACGAGGAATTCTTCATCAACCTCGACCGGGTCGAGACGCCCGACCTGGGTTACTACCTGGAAATCAAGAGCCGCACCTGGAGCCGCCGCGACTCCGAGGAGAAGGCCAGCTGTTCCACGGAACTGATCCTGCTTCTGGGCGGATCGCTCGATCAGACGGTCACGAAGGATTACGTCGAAATTGCCGAGCAGCAGTGATGCCGGCATTGCCAAAACCGGCGATTGCCGGTATGCTAGTCCATGAAACCAAGGAGTGATCCTGAATGCGCAAGTTCCTCGCCGTCGTCTGTGCCATCTTTTTCGTCCTGACCGCCATCCTGGCATTGCTGCTCTTCAACATCGACCGTCGCCTGCTCGTCCCGGGAACCTACAAGCTCGCCCTGGCCCGCCAGCAGGTCTACGCCCGCCTGCCGCGCATCCTGGCCGAACAGGTGGTCATGACGATGAATTACAACCCCTGCGCGGCCGACCCGCTGAAGTGCGAGAACCTTACGCCCGATTTCAAAGCTTGCGCCAAGACGGTTCTCGGCGACCAGCGTTACACCGCCCTCAGCGGCGGGGTCGAGCAACCCAGCGAGGCCGAGCTTCAACAGCTCCAGGCTTGCATCGATAAGTATGTGCCGGATCTGCAGTCCCAGCAGAACGCCGGGAACTCGTCCAGCGACCAGAGCCCGTTCAAATCCCTGAGCGTGGGCGACATGGAAACTGTCATCTCCACGTTGATGCCGCCAGCTGAATTGAAGGCTACCACCGAAAGCATCCTCGACCAGGTCTTCGCCTACATCGATGGTCAACAAAATACGCTGACGATTTCCCTGGTCAGCCTGAAAAAGCGCCTGTCCGGCCCGGCCGGGTTGGAGGCGGTCCTCAAGATCATCCGCTCCCAGCCGGCCTGCACCGACCAGCAATTGATTGACATGCAGAAAGTATTCAACTCCAACAGCGGAACGCTGATCTTATGCCGTCCGACCGAGGACCAGTTGACGATGATGACCCCGACGATCCAGGCCGACATCCGCTCCGCAGCCGCCCAGATCCCGGATACCCGCACCATCACCCCGGCAGCGGTCGCCAACCCGGCCGATTTCGGTCCGCTGGGGAAAGGTCCCGTCGGAGGAATCCGCCTGGCCCACCTGATTCTGCGGCTCAGCCCGGACCTGCCGCTCTTCTTCCTGCTTCTGCTCAGCTTCCTGGCAGTTCGCTCCCCGAAAGGCTGGTTGCGCTGGTGGGGAATCCCCTTCTTCATCACCGGAATCTTCGCTGCGGCTTTTGGCGTCGTCAGCCTGGTCTTCTTCGAACAGGCCTGGTTGACGGTACTCGCCGGACGCATCCCGCCTTACCTCTCCCTCGGGACGGTCAGCCTGCTCCATGACCTGGTACGCGCCATCCTGCAGTCCTACCTGGGCGGGATCCTGTTCGGCGGGATCGCCCTCCTGGTGCTCGGCCTGGCGCTTTGGATCATCTCGGCCTTCATCAAGGACAAAGTCGAGCCCATTCCCGAACCGGTCTCCCTCCCGGCAGCCTCCTGATCCAACCTCGACCGTCGCAGCCTGCGGCGGTCGTCTTTTTAATCCGCTGCAACATTTCAGCCGGTCTGCCTGTATAGTATATAGACATGGACGAACGCAACCTGGCCCAACTCGCCGTGAGCGGTGATCGACAGGCCTTCGGCGAACTGGTACAGATCCACCAGGCCGGAGTGTATAACGTCGCCTACCGGATGCTCGGCGAGCGCCGGGATGCCGAGGATGCCGCCCAGGAAGCGTTCATCCGGGCCTTTCGCTCCATCCGCAGCCTGGATCCGGATCGCTCCGCCGGCCCCTGGCTGAAGAAGATCGCCGTCAACATCTGCCTGAACCGGCTGGAGCGGCGCGAAACCTCCCCTTTGGACGAGGAAGGTCCTCCCGAAACTGACCGTCAAAATCCCGGGCCCGAGTCCCAGGCCATCCAGCGGGAGACCGGCCGCCAGGTCCGGGAGGCCCTGTTGAGCCTGCCGCCGCGCTACCGGGCTGCCATCGAGCTGCGCCATTTCCAGGAGCTCAGCTACGACGAGATCGCCGCCGCCCTGGATCGCCCCCTCTCGGACGTCAAATCCGACCTGTTCCGGGCCCGCAAATTGCTGGCCGAACGCCTGAAGAAGATCGCATGAATACACGCGCCGTCCACACCCTCAAGACCGTCTTCCTCCTGATCCTGGCTCTCTGGCTGGCCGTCTCGACCGGATTGGTCTACCTGGTGACGTTACATAGCCGGGTGGTCCACGCCGAGATCAGTATGGGAACCGGCCTGGTGCTCCTGTGGGTCTTCCTGGGCGGCGCATCGATGGTCCTGCTGCGGGGACGCATCCGCATCCTCGTCCTGGGCATCCGCCTGCCCTGGCAAGTCAAGTTCGTGCTCTTCGCCACCCTGCTGGCCATGCTCGAGGAGGCCGTCACGGTCGGGATGACCAATCTGGCGCCCGCCTTCGGGGTCCGCATCGGCGAAGCCTATATCACCGCCTCGGCGAACTACTGGGACGTGGTCTTGCACCACAGTGTGGTCGTCTTCATCCCTTGGTTCGTCGCCTGGGCCCTGCTCCTGAAACGCTACGACTTTTCCCCCTTCTGGGTCTTCCTGCTGACCGGCTTGAACGGTCTGCTGGCGGAAACGCTCACCTTCGGGCCGCAGCACCTGAGCGAATTCGGCCTGTGGATCTTCGTCTACGGATGGATGGTCTACCTGCCGGCGTACTGCCTCCCGACCGCCGCCCGGCGGGGCGCCCACCCGCCGAAGGTTTGGCACGCCCTGCTGGCCTTCCTCCTGCCCTTCCTGCTCAGCATCCCCTGGGCCGTGGCGCTCCACTTTATCTTTCCCAACCACCCCAATATCCACTTTCCTCCCATCCAGCCATGAACCATCTTACCGAAACCCAACTCAACGAATATCTCGACGATACCCTGTCTGCCGCCCGACGGACACAGGTCGAGGCGCACCTGTCCACCTGCGCCGCCTGCCGGGCCGAATTGAAGGCCCTGCGAGGCGTCTTCCAGGCCCTGGCGGCCCTGCCCGAGGCCTCCCTGCCACGCGATCTGACTCCGTCGGTCATAAGGAACGCATCCGGGCAAACGATCGCCTTCGGCTGGAGGCTGGCCCTGGCCGCCCAGGCCGGGCTGGCCATCGGGCTGATCGTCGTCTTCGCCCGCATCTTCTCCAGCATGTTCCATCCCAGCCTCGTGCTGCAGCCGCTCCTGGCGGGCTGGATAAGCCTGGTCGGTCCCATCTCTTTCGGCTTCCCGACGATCCACTTCCCGAAACTGGTCCTGCCTGGCCTCCGTCTGCCGATCCCGACATCCGCGGCGGCCATCTTATTGGCAGTCGTGGTCCTCTTATGGGTGCTCGGCAACTCCAGGCTTCTCCGCAATGGATCGGAGGTGAACCGATGAAACGGCCGCTCATCGCCGCGCTGCTCATCCTCCTCGTGGCTGCCCTGGCCTGTTCGTCGACGCCGGCGGGTACCCCGGCGCCCATCCCGACCCTGGCCGGTTCCCCGCTCGATCTGGGGCGGACCGCCTACGGGTTTTTCCCCTCCCCGCCCGAGGTGAGCACCCAAAGTGTGATCGACACGTACAAGGCGATCGGCCAGCATGCCGACGTGGTCCTGCTCCAGCAGAACATCCCCTGGACGGATTTCGCCAAAGGCCCGGACGTCCCCTCGGCCAACATCACCGACATCCACAACCAGTACATCCTGGCGCACCAGAACGGGCTGGATGTGGTCTTCGTGGTCGACCCGCTGAACGGACTGAACCGCCGGGAATTCGCCGGGTTGCCCTTCGGCTGGAAGGCCAGCTTCGCCAATCCGCAGGTGCGGGCCGCCTATACCAATTTCACCCTGCGGATCGTACGCGAGTTCCACCCGCGCTACCTGGGATTGGCGTCCGAGATCAACACCTACCAGGATACCCACCCGGAGGATTTCCCGAACTTCCTGAGCCTTTACAACACGGTCTACGACCAGGTCAAGGCCGCCTCACCGGAAACGCAGGTCTTCGTGACCTTCCAGTGGGAGGAATTGAACAACCTGATGCCATCGGTGGCCCACGGGAAAGCGAATACGATCGACTGGGACCAGATCGAGCAGTTCGAGCCCCGGCTGGACGTGTGGGCCATTTCCTCCTACCCGTTCGTGATCTACAAGAGCGGCGCACAGATTCCGCCCGACTACTACTCTCCCCTGTTGACGCATACTACGAAGCCGCTGGCCGTGGCCGAAGGCGGATTCACCTCCGCGCCGGTCGGGCCATTCTCAGGCTCCCCACAGGACCAGGTGGATTACATCACGGCCATCCACACCCAGATCGGCGGTCCCCGCCTGGCCTTCTGGATCTACCTGCTCATCAACGATTTCGACCTGAATTCATATGCCCGGCTCATGCGCCAGCAGGGCCAGAGCGCCGATGTGAACACCCTGGGAATGTTCGCCTCCGTCGGCCTGACCGCTTCCGACCGCACGCCCAAACCCGCCCTGCAGGTATGGGACGGTTTCCGCACAGGGGATGGAAATCCCTGAAATCCTAATCTGTTCTGTCAAGGAGAAAATGTCATGAGCATCATTCCCGCCATCCTGTTGTTCATCGTCGGCGTCCCGGTCAGCATCATCGGCCTGATCGCCCTGTTCTCGGCGCTGATCCTGCTGCTGCCGGAACCCGTCCAGCAAGCCCGCGCCAACCTGGAGGTCCATCCCTGGCGATCGATCTTCCTCGGCTTCCTGAACCTGTTCGGGGCAGGCCTTATCCTCGCCCTGCTCCAGACACTGTCGAACCAGTTGTGGGAGTTGAGGGGAGTCTTCAATGTCGTTACGGCCCTCTTCGCCATCTACCTGGCGATCCCATCCCTGATCGGCCTGAGCGCGGTGATCCTGGTGACCGGCGCCCGCCTCGGCGCAACCCGCCGGCCCTTCTTCACCAGCCTGAGAGGCGGAGGCCTGCTCCTGCTGGCCTGTCTGACCCCGATCGTCGGGTGGTTCGTCTTCTCGCCGCTGGTCCTGGCCGCCAGCATTGGCTCGGTCATCGGCATCCTGGCCAAGCCGAGAACGCCCCGGACCGACCCGGTGATGAAGGAAAAGAAACAGAAGCCCGTGGAGGCATCGAAGCCTTCCGCCTAGGATTCGCTCCATCCCGGCCATAAGGTAAAATAGCAGGCAGACTCCGCTGCCTGCTATTTTTTTCTTTCCATGAAACACATCCAGGCTTTTTTGACCCCCTCCTTCGCCGGGAACATCCCCCGGTTCTTCGTCTTCCGGGCCTTGTACAATTTCATGCTGTTCCTGCCGGTCTGGGTCATCTTCCTGCAGCGGGACCACGGCCTCAGCCTCACCCAGGTGACTTTCGTGGATTTCGCCTTCTGGATCACCATGGCCGTCACCGAGGTCCCGACCGGGGCGGTGGCGGATACGCTCGGGCGGAAGCTCTCCAACCTGATCGGTGTGGGCCTGACCGCCGTCTCGCTCCTGCTGTTCGGATTGACCCCGGATTACGCCCTCCTGCTGGTCGCCAACTCGCTCTGGGCGGTGGCGATGACATTCATCTCGGGGGCGGACCTGGCCCTTTTCTACGACACCCTGCGGACCCTCGGCAGGGAGGACCAATACCAGCTCTACCGCGGCCGCCTGCAGGCGGTGACGCTTATTTCCATCGCCGTCAGCAGCGGCCTGGGCGGCCTGCTGGGCGCTTATAACTTACGGGCGACCTTCACCATCACCGCCGCCGTCCTGGCTGTGGCATTCGTCGTCGTCCTTCTGTTGAAGGAACCGCCCCGTGAACCGGACCGGGAAACCGGCAAGCACCTGGGCTATCTCGGGACCCTGCGGATCACCTGGCAGACCATCCTGCGCCTGCCCGGGCTGCGCTACGCCCTGCTCTACTCGAACCTGGTCCCGCTGGTCGGCTCGGCCATCCAGGCCACATTCATCCAGCCGTATGCCGTCGAGGTCGGGTTACCGATCGTCATCCTGGGGATCGTCAGCCTGGGGCTGCGCCTTTTCCAGATCGCCGGCTCGACGTATTCCACCCGCCTGGTGAGGTTCTTCGGGGAATGGCGCTGGCTGCTGATCGCCCCGCTCTTCGAGATCGGCGGGGTGCTGGCACTGGGCGGGGTGAACGGGCCCTGGGGAATCCTCGTTTTCGCGGTCGGTGGGCTGGCCGGCTCGGCCACCACCCCCCTGGTCGAAAGCCTCATCCTGCGCCAGACGCCCGGGAACATCCGGGCGACCATCCTGTCGGTCGATTCGCTGGTATTCCGGCTGATGCTGGCCGGGATCGGTCCACTGCTGGGCATCCTGGGCGACCGGGCGGGCATCCCGTACGCCTTCGTCGCCGCGGCCGGCGGGACCGGATTTTTGGTTTTGCTGACGTTGCTCTTCTGGATGCGCTTGAAACCGCCCCTGCCTGCTGTGAACGAGTAGGTCACGCTTACGCGTGACCTGTTTTTTATGGACAGTTATTCTGCAAGTGCTGCTCGAAGGTTTCGGCGAAATTGTGCAGGCCGGAACCGTCGCAGCGGGCCTGGAAGAACAGATAACTGCTCTGGGCCGGGTTCGCCACCGCCTGCAGGGCGGCCGGGCCGGGATTGGAGATCGGTCCCGGGGGCAGCCCGGGGTTGACATAGGTATTGTACGGGGAGTTGAACTGCAGATCGTCCAGGCTGAGCGGATTGGTCCACCAGGTGCCCTGGCCGATGTTGTATCCCAGGGCATACTGCACGGTCGGGTCGGACTGCAGGTCCATCCCGGCCGCCAGCCGGTTGTAGAAGACCGAGGCGATCATCGGCATTTCATCGGCCACCACCGCCTCCCGCTGGATGATCGACGCCAGGGTGACGGCCTGGTAGACCGTCAGCCCGTGCGACTCGAGCCCGGCTCGCAGGTCGGGGGTCAGGCCGGAAGTGAAGCCCTGCAACAGGACCGAGACGAGCTGGTCCGCCGTGGTGGTGCGCGGCAGGGTGTAGTTGCCGGGGGCCAGGAACCCTTCAGCGGAGGCTCCGGCCGGCCAGAAATCCAACGGATGGAGCGGGGAGGCGGCCGCCTTGACGAAGGCGGGCGGATCGATGCTCAGGCCGGAGGTCGGCAGCGAGCGGGCGATCTCCTCCATCCGCCAGCCTGGCAGGACGCTGAAGGTCACTTCGGTCAGGCTGGAAGACCGGAGCATGTCGGCGATCGTCCGGGCGGTCATGGCCGGGCTCAGGCGGTAGGTGCCGGTCTGGATAAAGGTGTCGCCGCCGGTCCAGATCAGGTAGACCCGGAAGGTGTCCGCGTTGCGGATCAGGCCTTCCTGTTCGAGCCGCCCGGAGATCTCCACCGCATTTTCACCCTCCTGGATGACGAAGAGCTGCTCGGCGCCGGCGGGGTCGCGCGGCTCATTCAGGTCCGCCACATTCCAGACCAGGGTGATCGAGTCGCTGAAACGCCCCCAGGCGCCCAGGGCCGGCGTGGGCGGACCGAAGGAACGTTCGGCCAGCGCCGGGACGATCAGGGCGGCGCCAAAAACCAGGATCGCCAGCAGGAGGGCAAACAACAGCAGAATGGGAAAACAGGAATTTCGACGTTTCATTTTGGATTTTCAACCCGGGCATCCAGGTAGGACTGCAACAGGACGGTTGCGGCCAGGTCGTCCAGGTGGCCGGAGCGGTTCTTGCGCGAGGCGCCCATCTGGAGGCGGGCGGCCCGGGCGTCCTGGGTGGTAAAGCCCTCCTCCCAGAGGACCACCGGCAGGCTCGTCTGGGTCTGCAACGCTTCAGCGAAACGGGCGGACTGACGGCCGGCAAAGGTCGGTTTGCCTTCGTCATCGAGGGACTGCCCAACCACGATCAAGCCGACACCCTGAGCAGCCGCCTCTTGGGCTACCGCCGCAGCATCCACCAGCCGGGCGACGTGCTGCAGAACCGCCAGCGGATTGGCGATGGTGCCGGTCGGGTCGCTGACGGCCAGGCCGATGCGCTTGGAGCCGGGATCCACGGCAAGGATTCTCATCCGCTTACTCTCATCGGCGGATCATTCCGAGGCGATCGCCGGGCGGGCGATGTGGACCGAGATCCGGAACGGGACCACCGGCAGCCAGGGCCACCACGCCGGCGTCAGGAGGAGGCGCGGCGATATTTCCAGCGGCATCGACTGGTAAAGGCGCACGACGGCATCGGCCGGGCGGCGGCCCTGGGCCAACTCGACCGCTTCCAGCGGATCGAGCCTGGCCTGGAGGAGGCGTTCGGCTTTCAGCTCCCAGCGGGTGGTCCCATCCTGGTCGGTTTGCGTGGAACCGGTGACCGCCGCCACGCCGCTGGTGAAGCCCGGGATCGGCTCGAATCCCGCCGGGATATTCGCATCCAGGGCCAAGCCTGCCAGGCTGTTCATGTCGTCCATGGTGGCATATTGCGCCTGGCACTGCAGATTCATCGTCAGGGAAAGCGTATCCCCGGTCTGGTCGGGGGCCGGGAAATAGCTCTCCGAGATCACCTGGGAAACCTTGGCCGTATCCGGGAAATACAGGTCGCCGGGGGCCAGGCTCGCCGGCAGCGCCGTCTTGCATTCCGCCAGGATCTCGGCTTCCAAGGCGGCATGCAAGGCCGTCCGGTCGTCTGCCGTCTGGACCGGGGCCTTCTTCTGTGTGCCGCCGGAGGTCGGGCCGGGGTTGGTCACAGCCAGACTGGTCCCCAGGTCGCCCTCGATGGCCACCAGCATATCGGCCGGCAGGTTCCCGGAAGGGCCTGCATCCACCGCCTGGACCGGCACGTCCATCGTCTTGCCCACCCCGGCGGCCACCACCGCGTCGCTCACCGTGGCGAAGCGGACCGGAGAATTGCCGGTGCTGCGGACGACCGTCCCGGAGGGAATGCCAACCACCCCGGTGGTCAGGTTGCTGAAACGGACCATGCCGGCCGCCGTGCCGGCCGGGATGGTCAGCGTACCAGTGACGGGAGCGGTCTTCGAGCGTTCAATGCTGGTGAAGGTCATCCGGGCCGGGATGCTGCCTCCCAGACTGACCGCGGTGACGTTCGGGCTGGCATTGACGGAAACCGTCAGGGTCTCTAATTTGGTCTGGGGGGTCAACTGGAGACTGGCGGAAGGGATGAACAGCGCCAGCAGGACCAACACCGCCAGGACGGCGACCGAGAAGAACGCAAGCCGGACCCCAAGGTGGTTGTGCCAGCCGGGTTCGGAATGGCGGGTTTCGCGGCGCATCTTCCTCAAATCGACGGGCTCCGCCTGCCGGGATGGCCTCTCGGGAAGCATCATCTCCCAATCCCGCCTCTGGGCGACGGCCGCGCTCGCAAAGACCGGGATGCCCAATTCCCGGGCGGCCTCGCCGATCTCGTCCAGTTGGGTCACGATGGCGAGTTGGGATCCCATGGCGGCCGCCTGCCGCTGGACCAGGCGCAGGTCAAGGGCGCGCGACAGGATGCGCGCCCGCCGGGGATAGATCAGCAGGATGCGTTCGGATTTCGTCCACGACAATTTATCCCGGACGGCCGTCAGGTCGTCGTATCGATCGAGCTGGATTACCTGGGTCTTCATCTCCCCCCGATTATAACGTAGGGGCGGACCGACGTGTCCGCCCCGGAGTACTTTGCAACGCCTACACGCTTAGAGCCAGCGCATGGCCACGCGATCGAGAACCCGGTCCTTCCAGGTGGCGGTGCCGGTGGCGGTCTGGAAAAACGAGCGCGCCGCCACGGCGATAAAAAAGACCAGACTGACGGGGTAATAAAAAACGAGATAAGCAGGGAACTTGAACCGCCGGTAAGCCAGCATCCAGAGGAGGATAGAAAGGACCACCGAGAGGGCCGCGTAGCCGGTTGGGATGGCGGTCAGGGGATAACGCAGCCAGCGCGAGACCAGGGCCACGGCCGGCTCGAGGAATGCCAGTCCAACCAGCGACCAGCCCAGCAGGTACGGGAGGATGCGGTAGTCGAAGACGGCGAACAGGCTTTTACTGAACCCGCCGACGGCATCCCAGAAACCGTGGTACATGCGGCAGGTGACGTGCTGGGTGCCGTCCAGCAGGCGCCACTCCCGGCCGCTGGTGATGATCCGCCGGCCCAGGCACATGTCGTCGACGACCTCGTTGCGGACGGCGGCATACCCGCCAATGGCATCGTAAGCAGCCCGGCGGAAGAGCATGAACTGGCCGATGGTCACGGACAGGGCCGCCAGGCGCAGCCGCTGGACCAGCCGGATCGGGATGAAGGTAAAGATGCCAAAGCCAATGACCGGAACGAGCAGTCTTTCGCCCCAACTGACCACTTCCTCACGGGGAAAGGCCGTTACCAGGTCGGCGCCCTCGGCAAAGAGGGCCGAGACGCTCGCTCGCAGCATGTCGGGAGCGTGACGGGTATCCGCGTCGGTGAACAGGATCAGTTCACCGCCAGCCGCTTGGTCCAACTGGTGGCAGGCCCAGTGCTTGCCAAGCCAGCCTTCCGGGCGGGGCGTACCCTTCAAAACCCGCAGGCGAGGATCCGCCCGCTTGAGGCGCGCCAGAATCCGGCCCGTCCCGTCCGTGGACTGGTCATCCAGCACGATCACCTCGTAATCCGGATAATCCTGCGCCAGAAGCGATGTCACGCAGGCTTCGATATTGCGGGCTTCGTTTCGAGCCGGCACCAGGACCGAGACACGCGGAAACCTGCCGGCCGGCGGATACTGGTCGAAGCGCCGCACGGTGAAATAATTGACCAGGACGGTCACCAGCCCGAAGAACAGGAAGAAGACGAGGAAGAGAGCGTGGGGATGCCAGGCCCAGCTCATGCCTGCCTGCCTTGGAATATGTGCACCACCCACGAGCGCAGTTGCGGCGGGCGGGCCAGGGAATGCCGGTGCGTCCAGATGATCAGGACGCTGTTCATGGCCGCGAAGCCCACCATCCAGGGCTCGCCGAAGAAGATGGCGTAGCCAAGCAGGGCAAGCATCCCGGCGCAGGCTGACCAGGCATCCTCCGTCTGCAACAGGGTCGCCGGGACCGCCAGGCTGGCGTAGATCGGGAAGGCCCACAGGCCGACGATCCCGACCCAGGAACCGCCGGTGGTCCCCAGGGCTTTCCCGCCCCGGAAGCGCAGGAACGGCGAGAAAGCGTGCCCGAAGATGGGCGCCAGGCAAACCGGGACCAGGCTCCAACCTGCCACGCCGAAACGCCGCGCAAAGTAGACCGGCAGGAAGGCTTTGAGCATATCGAGCAGAATGGCCGGGGCCCCGACTTTCACGCCGCCGGCTTTAATGGCATTCGTCCCGCCGGGATTGCCGTCCCCGACGGTCCGAATGTCCGTTTTGGCAAACACCTTGCCCAGAATGAGGGAAAAAGGAATGGAACCGCAGAAAAAGCCGATTAAAACCCAATACAGCGTCATCATCTCGTCCTCCTCCAGAGCGAGTAATTCCACTATTAATGGGTTAAACCCATCCGGGCCGGGAGGATGCGGTCTGACAATCCTCCCGAAAACAGTCCAGGCCTTACGGCGCTCTGGAAATGACCACGATCACGTGGCCGATGTCGTTGTCGAACGAAGTAAGGACAATGGTCAGGGCATAGGAGACGAAGTCGACATTGTGGGCCGCCTGGCTCCCGCTGCCGCTGGAGCCGGTCGCCACGGTGCCCGCGAAGCCCATTGTTGAGGTCTTGCCGGCGTAGAATTTACGGGCCTGGTCGAGGGTGGCAGTCGCGATGTAGCTGTAAACGAAGGGGGTGAATTCCTGTCCCGCGGTGGCCTGGGACATGATCGGCACGTTATGCCAGCTCTTCGAGGGTGCGCCGACCGGATTGAAATATTGGCGGATGTTCATCAATTCACCCATCGAACCCATCATGGCCGCGGTGGTCGCCGTATCTGGATCGAGCGTAGCCGGAACGAAGGCCGTTGCCGTATCGGTGGGCGCCTGGGTTGGCGGAACGGTCGGCGCGGCCGTGTCGGTCGCGGCTGGCAGTGTATCAGTGGCAGCCGTGACCGGGATCGCTTGAGTCTGGACGGGGGGTTGGGTCTGGGGGGCAGCGGCCTGGGAGACCAGGTTGCAAGCCATCAGGAAGAATACCGGGATCACCCATAAAGCTTTCCGAATCCTGGACATGGGACTCCTTTTCACCGATAAATTTCAACCAGAATACTCCGGATTGAACCTCTTTTCAATAAGAAATCAGTCCTGACGGAGACCGTCAGGACTGATTCAAAGCAGGTCGAAAATTCTCAGGGATTAAGGGTGGCTTCCCAGGTCGTATCCGTCGAACCGCACTGCGCGTTCGTGGCTTTCAGTGTGCCGGTCACATCGGTGGCGGAGACGAACGTTCCCTTGAACTGGTAGGAAAACGATGGACCGTCCGTGCCGAACTCGAAGCTGCCGTCGTGCATGGTCGGTTTGTTTTCGCGGGTGTCGTTTTTGATGTCATATTCCGTCTTGCTGTTGCAGGAGGCGGTGCCAAATTGGAAGCTAAATTTGACGATCGTATTATTGACAATTTCCAGGGTGACCGGCCAGCCTGTTTTCGTCTGGCCGCTCCATTTGCCATCGTAAACAATCGGGGTGGGGACAAGCGTGTCCGTCGGCGCGAGCGTCAGGGTGGGCGGAACGGTCGGCGCGAACGTGCTAGTCGGCGTCGGGGCCGGTTGGAGCAATTGTCCCGAAGAACACGAGAAAAGGACGAGCGCAAAAAAGATCAAGAGCAAACTGAATTGGGTAGCCTTAGTTCTTTTCATCTTTCCTCCTCGAATCGTCCTGCCGGCTTTGTGATGGGATTTGCCGAATGGATGGCAAGCGCGGCGCCAGTCCGCAATTCTACCTGGTTTTCCATTCAATTTTGTGACAAAACCGAATCAAAAGAGCTCCGATCGCGCGGGAGGTATTATCGTCCCCGAATGGGATGGAATGCAAGGCTGCCGCAATCGGCTGACGTTTCTGTAAATAAAATATTTGCGCGTTGCAATGATTTATCGTTTATCCTGGTCTCGTAAGATCAATCAACAACATCCGATAAAGGCAAAACCGGCAAAAGCCGGCGACGCAAAGCTATGGGCCTAATGCCATGAAAATGGCAACGGCTGCCAGGCCGCCGAAGATCCCACATGGAGTTTCCTTGTGTCCGGCCTGGCTGTGTGTACTCAGCCAGGCTATTTTGTTGGATGTTGAATACGGAAGGTTCCCGGCTCGACCCCGGGAGCTGAAAGGAGGTGTGGGCACGCCCAAATATCCATCCGGGCTGTCCGTATTCGATCCCGAAACGGTCTTCCGTAGACCGCTTGCATCATCCGACAAAATTTCGCCCCATCAGAATTCAGGAGAACTCCATGGTTTACTCGCGTACCTTAACAATCCGAAAAGCCAACCAGCCGTCCACTGGCAGCCCTTTGGCGGACCAATCCGCACCTTCACGGGGAGGGGAAAATGAGCGATAAGGACCTGGCGCGCCGGGGATTTTTACTCCTGGCTTTGCTTCTCTTCGTCGCCCTGCCCAGCTCGCTTTTCTACCAGGCATCCCGCGCCTCCGCACATTCCTTAAATGCCATCGAGGTCAGCGCAGCGAACGCCGAGGCCCAAATATACCCGCCATCAGCCTCGCCGACTTTGGATCCCTCGCCAACGCCAATCGCTCCAGACCAGCCGGATACAACGAGCAATGCTCTTCCAAGCCAGACCGATGCAACGACCGATATCGTTCAAAACCAGCCGGACGCGCCGCTGCCCGCTGCGCCAGATCAGTCGGATGCCCAGCCGATCGGCCTCACCACCCAGCAGTACCAGGTCACGATCGACCAAATTCCGACGACCCTCGACGAGGCATGGTACTGGATAGAGAATGGCGAACATGGCTTCGTCTTCGACATCCCCTGCCCCAGCCTGGCGGCCACCCCCTTCGTGAACTGGGACATGGCGGAGGAACTCGCCCACGGTGAAACTCCCGGTAGGCGGCATCCATTCATTGAAGTGGACGCTTCCACTATCGCCCGGATCGCCGCCCAAGGCAACCTGACCTTCGAAGGCTCGGGCACGATCACGAAGAACGAGGAGGATGTCTACGCAGAGCTCGTGCCGCTCCTCGAGGGCGGTTCGATCCAGATCTGCGGCGAAGGGAAACCGACCCTCTACGGGGAAGGCCTGCAGGAATTCCTCGATTGGCTCGCCCAATAACGCTTTTCGGCCCCGCTTTTATCGATAATTTATCCGTAGGCAAAAACATCAGTCCTGGCAATCATGCCAGGACTGACTTATTTGGGGCTTATGACGTTACTAGAGCTTCCCTTCGACCCAGCCTTTGACGCTGGCAATCGCTTCAGGAATTTTGGCGGCGTCCTTGCCGCCGCCGTAAGCCAGGTGCGGCGCCCCGCCTCCGCCTGCCCCCAGCTGGCGGGAGACGTGGCCGACCAGATCCCCGGCCTTGATCCCTTTTTTGATCAGATCCTGCGTGACGGCCGCCATGACGACGACCTGCTCGCCGGAGGCCGCCGCAATGACGCAGATGCCCATCTCGGGATATTTCTCACGGAACTTGTCGGCCAGCTTGCCGAGGGTTTCCTTGTCCGCGCCGGGCAATTCCATGGCGAGTACATGCGCGCCCTTGACGGTCCGGGCGGCTTCCAACTGGGTGTCGAAGGAGGTGGAGGCCAGCTCGGTCTTGAGGGCCGCGATCTGCTTGCGGGCCGCGGCCAGTTCGTCCTGGACCAACTCGGCCTTCTGCGGCACTTCCTCCACGGCGGATTTCAAGGCGGCCGCGGCCTGCTTGAGCATCTTGAAGCGCCTGGCCACCAGCTCGTAAGCGCCCCGTCCGGTCACCGCCTCGATGCGGCGGACACCGGCCGCGGCCGAGCTTTCGGAGACGATCAGGAAGGCGCCCACGTCCGAGGTCTGGTCGAGATGCGTCCCGCCGCACAACTCGTAGGAATATTTATCGCCGATGGTAATCGTGCGGACCACATCCCCGTACTTCTCACCGAAGAGCGCCATGGCGCCCTCGGCGACAGCCTGGTCGCGGGATTTGGTCTCCTTGTGGACAGGCATGTCCGCGGCGATCGCCTCGTTGACGATCTTTTCCACCTGCTCCACCTGCTCGGGGGTCATTCCCTCGGGGTGGTTGAAGTCGAAGCGGAAACGGTCGGGTGCCACCAGCGAACCGGCCTGGCGGGCGTTCTCGCCCAGGACCTTGTGGAGGGCGGCGTGCAGCAGGTGCGTGGCGGTATGGTTGCGGCGGATGTCATGCCGCCGGGCCGCGTCGACCGCGACGACCGCGGCATCACCCGCCTTGGGGTGCCCAAAGATCACCTCGCCAGTGTGGACGATCACTCCGGCGGACGGCTTGCGCATCCCATCCACTTCGATCTCCCAGGAACCATCCTTCGCCCGGATCACGCCTTCGTCCGAGACCTGGCCGCCGGATTCTACGTAGAAACCTGTTTTCGGCAGGAGCACCTCCACCCGGTCCCCCGCCCCGGCTTCGGTCAGGGCCAGGCCGTCGGCAGCCAATGCCAGGACTGTCCCCTCGACCTGCAGCCATTCGTAGGGGTTGTACTCCACCCCGGATTTGCCCAACTTACCAGCTTTTTGGAGATCCTTCAAGATCCCGGCATAGAATTCGGCATCCTCGCCGCCCTGATTCTTGAACTTGCCCTTGCCGGAAGCCTGGCTGTGCTGCTCGCTGGCCTCCTGGAAGCCAGCCTCATCCACATCCAGGCCTTGCTCGCGGGCAATGTCGCGGGTGATCTCGAATGGCAGGCCGTACGTGGCCTTCAGCTCAAAAGCCTTTTTGCCGTCCAGGATTTTCGCTTTGAACTTTTTCAACTCGTCCAGCATGCCCTGCAGGTAGGCCGTCCCGGATTCGACCGTGCGGGCAAAGCGGACTTCCTCGCGGGTCAGGTTATCCAGAATAGCGGTGCGGCTCTTTTCCAATTCGGGGTAGAAATCGCAATAGGCGGCGATGACGGCTTCGGCGGCTTTCGCCAGGAAGGGCTCGGTCAGGCCCAGCTTGGTCCCGAAGCGGGCCGCCCGGCGGATGATCATCCGGCAGACGTAGTTGCGCCCGACATTGCCCGGAACGACCCCGTCGGCAATCAGGAAGGAGGCCGCCCGGACGTGATCTGCAATGACGCGGTAGGGCGTGAAATTGGCATACATCTGTTCGACCGAGTCGCCGGTCAACGAGCGCAGGGCATCCAGCACACCCTTGAACAGGTCGATCTTGTAGTTCGAGTCCACCCCCTGCAGGACGGCCACGATGCGCTCGAAGCCCATACCCGTGTCGACGTGTTTGGCTGGCAGCGGCTCGAGGGTATCCTTGTCGATGCGGTTATATTGAATGAAGACGTTGTTCCACAGCTCGAGGTAACGGGTGCATTCGCCATTGACGCCGCAGTTATGCGGCTTGCCAGCCAGGTTGTCGAACTCCTCGCCCCGGTCGATGTGGATCTCCGAGCACGGACCGCAGGGACCGGTCTCGGCCATTTCCCAAAAATTCTCCTTGCGGCCGAAGTACAGGACCCGCTCGGGGTCCATGCCGGGCTGCTGCTTCCAGATGTCGGCGGCTTCCTCGTCGGTGGGAATGTTGCCTTTGTCGTCTTTGAAACAGGTGGCATAGAGCCGTTCCTTGGGCAGTCCCCAGACGTCCGTCAGGAGCTGCCAGGCCCAGGCGATGGCTTCTTTCTTATAATAATCGCCAAACGACCAGTTGCCGAGCATCTCGAAGAACGTGTGGTGACTGTCATCCCGGCCGACCTCGTCCAGGTCATTGTGCTTTCCGGCCACGCGCAGGACTTTCTGCGAGTCGACCGCCCGCGTGTAGGGGCGCTTGTCCGTGCCGAGGAAAACGTCCTTGAATTGGACCATGCCGGCGTTGGTAAAAAGCAGGGTGGCATCCCCGCCCGGCACCAGCGAAGCGGACGGGACGAAGGTATGTTTCTGTTCAACGAAAAAGTCGATAAAGGTCTGGCGGATTTCCGCACCGGTGGGCTTCTGCGTCATTCGAACTCCGATTGGGATGAAAGATGGGCGAATTATACCTAAAATAAGATGAAAGGAAGATGATGAACCCGATAGCTTTTGGAAGCGCCTGGAGGCAATTTGGAAAGCCGGTGGTATAGTATTGAGATCAACCAATCCCCGAGGAGATCAGCATGCGAACCATCCTTCGAATCGTCAAGAATTGGCTTCCCCTGGCCATTGCAACCGCCGGCCTGTGCGCCCTGGTCTATCTGACCGTCCAACAAATCCTGCGCCAGGATGCCAACGACCCGCAGATCCAGATGGCGGAAGATGCAGCCCGCAACCTGAACGCCGGTGCGAACGTAGAATCTGTTGTACCCGCCGCGAAAGTGGAAATCGCCGACAGCCTGGCGCCCTTCCTGATCGTCTTCGACGATTCGGGGAATGTCGTGGCTTCGTCCGCCACCCTGCATGGTTCCACGCCGGCTTACCCGGCCGGGGTGCTGGATTACACCCGCCAAAAAGGCGAAGACCGGGTCACCTGGCAGCCCGAGGCGGGCGTCCGGATGGCCACCGTGGTGGTCCGCTCGGACAACGGTTTCGTACTGGCCGGCCGGTCCTTGCGGGAAGTGGAGACTCGCGAAACCGCCATCGAACAACTGAGCTTTTTGGCTCTGCTCGCCATCTGGGCGGCAACACTGGCAGTCATCGCAGTAGCAGAATCGCTGGGCCCGAAGGACAGAATCTAGCGTTTCCAGGCTCCCCACCGGCTCAGGAGGCGTTTTTCCCGGGAATTTTCCGTCCGCCGGCTGACTGAACAACCCGGTATTCTTTTTCATTTCCGGGTGGTATACTGTGAAAAGAGAAGGGACTCCTCATGACCGATTTTTCCCCCCAGCCGCATAAGCCGCTCGTCGCCGCCATCGTTCCAATGTATAACGAGGAACTCAACGTAAAGGGTGTTCTCGCGGTCCTGCACGCCACCAGCCTGCTGGACGAGATCATCATGGTCGACGACGGCTCATCGGACGGAACAGTCGAGATCCTCCGTCAGGCAGCCCAGGAGGACCCGCGCATCCGGGTCATCCAACACGAAAAGAACAAGGGCAAAGGGCAGGCCGTCTTTACCGGCTGGTCGGCCACAAGCGCCCCGATCATCCTGCTCCTGGACGCCGACCTGAAAGACCTGACCCCCGATCACATCAAGGGTCTGCTGAACCCCGTGCTCGAGCATCGCGCCGACATGACCCTGGGCCTGTTCCGCGGCGGGCACTTCAACACGGACCTCTCCCACCGCCTGACCCCCTTCCTGACCGGACAGCGGGGCCTACGTGCCGATTTGCTGAAATACATTTCCCGCGAAGCGGCCGCCGGATACGGTTTCGAGGTCGCCCTGACCGTCGCAGCCAGCCAGCGCGGCTATCGCACCCGGGTGGTGCCCCTCCACGGGGTCTGGCATCCATCCAGCGAGATTCGCACCGAGCGCGGCGGGTACTGGCACGGCAAGCTCTGGCGCTTCCGCATGTACGGCCAGATCCTGCGCGCCTGGTACATCGCCACCCGTGAACGTTATCCCAATGCCCGGGCTTTTTTTTCCGAGCGCAGCAAGCTCTGATCCACCCTTCCCCCGCCATCGCCAGTGTGCGGTGGCTTTTTTTATCCCAACATTCGCAAAAGACGTTTCAATGCGCAAAATCCTGCCCCTGCTCCTGACTGTCCTCCTCGTCACCTGCAACCTCCCCGCCCCCAGCCCGGAGCAGGCGACCGCCGCGCCGGCCACGGAAGCGCCCTACCAGCCCTGTTCGTACCAGTGGGCCACCCAACCCCTCCCGGAGGTCTCCGCCAAGGTCCAGTCAGCCATGCAAGCCGCCGGGCTGGAGAATGTCACCGCCACCGCCGAAGCATACGGGGAGACCTGCTCCACCAGCCTTGCCGCACAGACCCCAACCTTCGCCGCCATGGAGACCGATTTCAGGGTCACCGTCGAAGTTGCCAGCCTTTCGGACCGGGAGGAAATGGGGAACCTGGCCGAAAAGATCCTGGTCGTCCTGGATGGGTTCCCGGTCGGCACGACCCCCGGTCCCCAGCCCGGATACGTGGGCATCTCCTTTACAGCCGACGCCGACCAGCTCAATCTGTGGTTCCTCGCTTCGGACGGCCGGGCTGCCCGCGACCGCGGCTTGCGGGGCGCGGCGCTGCTGGAAGAATTGCTGAACAAATGAACCTGCGTTTATAATATCCCGCATGCCTTTCGACCTTCTGCGTTGGTTTGCTTTTATCGGGACGGGCTTGACGATCCTCGGATGCATCGCTTCGGCCGTGCCCTATCGCGGGAAGCGCGGCGAGCGCTATTCCCTGCTGAACCATTTCATCTCGGAACTCGGGGAGGTCGGGGTTTCCCGGTTCGCCTGGACATTCAACCTTGGCATGATTCTGGGAGGAATTTGCCTGCTGCCCTATATCGTCGGGCTGGGGCTGAAATTCGGCAGCCTGCTGGGCTGGCTGGGTACAGCCGCCGGCATCGTGGCAGCAGTCGCAGTCGCCTGCGTGGGATTCTTCCCGATGAGCAATATCGATCCCCACATCAAGGCCGCCGTGACCTACTTCCGCGCCGGCCTGGTGATGGTTTTCTTCTTCGGGCTGGCGATCCTCTTCCAGCCCGCCGGGCATCGCTTCGTACCGCAGGCCGCCAATCTGCTCAGCCTGGTGGCTTTCGTCATTTACGCCACCTTCCTGATCATGATGACCCCCAAGAAACCCACCGGAGAGAAAAACGAGGAGAACAGCCTGGATCCGGCCGAAAAACCGGAGCGGCCGCGGGTCTGGTTGTTCCCGATGGTGGAATGGGCGGTGTTCTTCGCCACCATCTTGTGGCTCTTCGGGATGGCATTTTTTGTGTAAATCCCCCATCCAGGGAAAATAAAACCTGGCGGCCGGTTGGCCGCCAGGTTTGCGTTAGCGGGTCACTTGTTGAGGGAAAGGACGTACGAGATCACATCCGCGATCTGCTGGGGAGCCAGCGTGCCTTCGTCGCCGAAGGCCGGCATCCGCGTGGCAGTATCCGCCCCTTCCGGTTTGGAACCGTGCTCGATGTAGAGGTCCATGGCGGCGGCGGTCCGGATGTCCATGTCGATCGGGGCCAGCTCCGGGACGGTTCCATCGTCCGAGCCGGGATTGGCGACGCCGCCGGCGCCGGCCACGCCGTGACAGGATTTACAGTAACCGTCGTAGATGACCTTGCCGGCCGCCGGGTCGCCAGTCAGGCTGACCGCCTTGCCGGGCTTGGTGACGTCCTTCCCGCAGGCAGCCAGGAACATCGCAACCAATACGAAGATTATGAAGACCAGAACCAAGGATTTATTCTTCTGCATGCTTTTCCTCCGCGAAAGAAAGTTATCGAGTATTTTATACCCGTTTTATCAGCTTATCCAATAATTGCATCTCTTCTGCAACGGAATTGACCTCGCCATCCAGCCAGGCGGCGTGCAGGCCAGACAGGATGATCTGGAAGGCCGGGCCGGGAACCAGGCCGCGCCGGATCAGGTCGTGGCCGGTCGTCCGGGGCTGGATATGCCGCCAGGTCGCCATGTAGCTTTCCAGGATCTGCCGGTCCGATCCGGCTGCCAGGAGGGACAGCGCACAAACCGCCAGCAGGGGCACGCCCTCCAGTCGGGAAACGACCTGGCTGGGTTTTCTTTTCGCCAGCCCCGCCAGGTCGGCCGACAGTCCGGATGCAGCCAGCAACGCCTCCCGCAGGGGCGCGGAAAAGTCCAGCCGGGCCGCCAGGGCGTCGAGGTCCACAGTTTTACGGGCGCCCAGCCAGAGCAGGTATCCCAAAGCCACCCGCCGCGGCAGGCGGAGCAGGTCGGGGACGCCTCGCCAGGAATCCGGCTCGGGGCGGTCGAGCGCGGCAAAAGCCGGCCGGCAGTGATCGTCGAAGGACAACGCCGGGTGGATCTCCCGAAGGACGTCCAGCCAGGACAGACGGGACAGCATGGCGGCGCTTTTTTCCTCCGCCAGGATCAGGTCCAATTCGTGGCGCAGGCGTTCGCCTGACAGCGCGCCGAGGCCCGGTTTGGCAGCCGCGATCCAGGCCAGGTCTTCGGCATCGATCCGGAAACCGTAGCGCTGTTCATAGCGGACGGCGCGCAGGATGCGGGTCGGGTCGTCGACGTATGAATTGGCGTGCAGGGCATGGACGCCCCCCCGGCGCAGATCTTCCAGGCCGGACAATTCATCCCGGATCTCCGCACGCTGCTCACCGTCCAGGCGCATGGCCAGGGTATTGATAGTAAAGTCCCTCCGGCGAAGGTCGTCGGCCAGGCTCCCCGGGCGGACAGTCGGAAGGGCCCCCGGGTGAGCGTAGCTCTCGGACCGGGCAGTGATCAGGTCGAGCACGGCGGGCCAGGCCAAGCCGTCCGGCGAAGGCGGGGTGAACCATTGGGCAGTCTTGAAATTCGGGTGGACGGTGACCTTCCCGCCGTATTTTTCCCGCAAGCGGCGCGCCAGCCGGACCGCGTCGCCTTCCACGACCAGGTCGAAGTCGAAAGCCGGGCGGCCCAGCAGCAGGTCACGAACGAACCCGCCGACGATGTAAAGCGGCAGGCGCAGGCGTTCCGCCTCGTCAGCGACCCGGCGCAGGAGGTCCAGGGAGCCGGGCGGCAGGTTCCGCTCCAACAGGTCGGCGATTTGCGAGGCCTCCGGCGGCCGGGAAAAGAGAAGTTTGGGCACAAAAGTATTGTACACGATTTTGGTTTCTGATTTCCCTTATGCTATACTGTAATCAGGATGGAATACAAACACGCAAGTGAGCGCCTCGATTACACTGACCTGGCAAGCGGGTCCGTTTTCTACAGCCTGCCGGGGTATCCGGCGTTTCCGATCCGCCTGGCAAGCGAAATCTTCCAGCGCTGCCTGGAGTGGCGCGGCAAGGGAAACACGCCCTGCAGCGTCTTCGATCCTTGCTGTGGGGCGGCCTATCACTTGAGCATGATCGCTTACCTGCACTGGGACCGCATCCGGCGGATCGTCTGTTCGGACGTCGACGACAAGGCCGTCCAGTTGGCCGAGCGGAACCTGGGGCTGCTCACCCCGGAAGGGATGGAAAGGCGCAGCCGGGAAATATCCACCATGGTGCGGCTGTATGATAAAGATTCGCACAAGGAAGCCCTGGAGAGTCTGCGCAGGCTGCAGGACCAGGTCGTCCGCCTGACGGCCATCCGCCCGATCCAGACGCGTCTCTTCCGGGCCAACGCCACCGACGGCGGGGCGTTGCGAGCCGGCCTGGATGGGGCAGAGATCGACATCGTCTTCACCGACGTCCCGTACGGGCAGCATTCGGAGTGGCAGGCAGCCGGAACCGCGGATCCCGCCCGGGCGATGCTCGAGGCGTTGCACAGCGTCCTGAACCCGGAAAGCATCGTCGCGGTGGCGTCCGACAAGAGCCAGAAGATCGCCCACGAGGGCTATCGCCGGCTGGAAAAACTGCAGTCCGGAAAACGCCTGGTCGTCATCCTGAAACCGACTTTCTGATCCGGCGGCCCGGCAAAACCCACCTCACAATTCCGGATTCGGGTATAATCTGCGCCAATGAAACTGAACCCGCTCCCGTCCCCTAGCACGCACAAACCTGCCTGGTCTGGATAGGATCGGTTCGTCCCGCACGCCGGCGGCTCCCCAGACCTGGAGGGCCGTTTTTGTTTATCCCTCACCCCAGCCCCTCGTCTTCCTCGGAGAGGCGCGGCAAACGGATCGGGAGGAGTATATGGATATCGAAGACCTGACCGAACGCATGCACGCCTTCGTCCGCTCGAAGGGCTGGTACGAGCCGGACTCCAAGAGGCCGCAGACGCCCCGCAACCTGGCCATCTCGCTCAGCCTGGAAGCCAACGAGGTGCTCGAACACTTCCAATGGCGCGACGACCTCAAAGACAGGCAGGAGCTCGCCGGCGAGTTGGCTGACGTGGGTCTGTACCTCCTCCAGCTGGCCTCGGTCACCGGGATCGACCTGGAAGGGGCGATCTTGAGAAAGTTAGAAGTCAACGCAAAACGAGAATGGGACTCTTAACAAAAAGGACACAAAATGCACGACGGAAGTGCCACGAAGATATTTTCTCTTTGTGATCCTTCGTGTCCTTTGTGTTAAGAAAAACAGGAGATCAAACTTGAACATCACTGTCTTCGGCGGGTCGGGACCCAAACCCGGCTCGCCCGGATACCTGGAAGCCTACGAGCTCGGCAAGCTTCTCGGCGCAGGCGGCCACACCGTCCTGACCGGCGGTTACATCGGCACGATGGAAGCCGTCTCGAAAGGCGCAGCCGAATCCGGCGGGCACGTGGTGGGAGTGACCTGCGACGAGATCGAGAACTGGCGCAAAGTCAAGCCGAACGCCTGGGTCCAGGAGGAGCGCCGTTTCCAGACCCTCGAACAGCGCCTGAGCGAGCTGGTCCACGCCTGCGACGCCGCCATCGCCCTGCCCGGCGGTCCCGGCACGCTGACGGAGATCTCCCTGACCTGGAACCTGATGATCGTGGACGCCATACCGCCCAAACCGCTCATCCTGGTCGGCCCCGGATGGAAAAATGTCCTGGACGATTTCATCGGCGAATTAAAGGAGTACACCTCGGTCGATCAGGCAAAACTGCTGACCTTCGCCGAGGATGTGACCAGGGCCAACGAATTGATCGCCTTGTATAACAAGTAGATTTCAACCATGAAACAAAATTCGATCCTGACCAAAACCCCGCAAGCAATCGCATACGCCTTGATTCTCGTCCTGGTGGGACTGCTGTCCATCTATGGATTAAAAGGGACTTATTCCCGTTATGCACAAGACGATTATTGTTATGGATACAGAGTTCGCAGCCTGGGATTTTTGGAAATGCAAGTCCACTCGTATTTTCAAGTGAACGAATACAACTCGGATCGATATTCACTGACGATCGCCCATAGCCTGGTGGAACTATCCGGCGGGCCGAAAATAGTCCCGTTCCTGACATCGTTTGAATTCCTGGCCTGGCTGGCTGCCCTGGTCTACGTCTTCATTCAATTACAAAAGCTGGTCAATTCCAAGGCAAATTATCTGCCCGCAATATTCACTGCGCTGACGATCGTTTTCTTCTCCGCCTATCTGGCGCCGAATCAGTATCAGGTCCTGTTCTGGCTTTCTGCCATGCAAACTTACTTGACCCCGATCATATGGACGACATTCATTATCGGTCGGCTGATTGCCATGGCCAGTTCGGCAAAGTTCAATTTGCTGCAGGGGCTCGAATTGAGCCTGCTTGCCCTTTTTGCGGGCGGATTTTCGGAAACCACGGCACTCTGGCAATTCGCGATCTGGGGAATGATCCTGGCCTGGTCCGTTCTCTTCAGGAAAAAACAAGCCGCTGCCGGCAATCTGGTCCGGCCGACGGCTGTAGTGACCGTTTTCACAGCCGTATCGCTGGTCATCATGGCGATTTGCCCGATCAACTTCAACACCGGGGTCGTCTTTTACCATCCAAAGATCTCCAATTTGATCCTCCAGTCCCTTTCCTACGGCGCGGGATTTATCTGGATCGGGATCAAAGGCGCGCCGCTGCCCTACCTGGCCATCGCCACCCTGGGCTTTTTCATCAGCCTTGTTACCCAACCTAAGAACAGCCCCAAAGCCAAAAACCTGGCTTGGGAAATCGTGCTTGCTCTCCTCGCGCTATATATCCTTTCAGTCGCCGTCATCGCGCCGTCGTACTACGCCACATCGCATTATCCGGGTGACCGGGCGCTTCTCCCGGCCGAGGCGACGCTGGTCGCCTTCCTTTTCTTCATCGGCTGGAAGATGGCCGAACTGCTCTCCGCCATCCTGCCAGAGAGGCAAACGTTCCGCCTGCTCATCGTCATCAACATGTTCGCCGGGCTTGCCCTGGTCCTGTATCTCGTCCATATCGCCCCGCGCGTCTATGACAAGATTTCCGCCTACCAGGGGCGCGCCGAAGCTTGGGATCTTCGTCAACAATTAATCCTGGAAGAGAAGGCGGCAGGGATCGAAAATGTCACCGCCCCGGCCTTCGACAGCGTCTATGGCATTACTGAGCTGCACTATGAGCCGACGAACTGGGTCAATATATGCGCCGCACGATATTATGGCGTCCAATCGATTTCCACTGTCGACAATTATGCCGGGATTTCCACCCATCCCATCGGCAAATAAGGAATTTTCATGGAGTAGAAAATGGCAGACGAAAAACTCACCCCTCGCAATGAAGACTTCTCCGAATGGTATAACCAGATCGTCCAGCGCGCCGAGCTGGCCGACTACGCCCCGGTGCGCGGCTGCATGGTCGTGCGGCCGTACGGCTGGGCCCTATGGGAGAACATCCAGCAGGCCCTCGACCGGCGCTTCAAGGAGACCGGTCACGTCAACGCAGCCTTCCCGCTCTTCATCCCGATGTCCTTCCTGGAGAAAGAGAAGGAGCACGTGGAGGGCTTTTCGCCTGAACTGGCGGTCGTGACCATCGGCGGCGGCGAAAAACTCGAAGAACCCCTGGTCGTCCGCCCGACCTCCGAGACCATCATCGGCTACATGTACTCCAAGTGGATCCAGTCCTACCGGGACCTGCCGGTGCTGATCAACCAGTGGGGCAACGTGGTCCGCTGGGAGCTGCGCACGCGCCTGTTCCTGCGCACCCTGGAGTTCTACTGGCAGGAGGGCCATACCGCCCACTCGACCGAGAAGGAAGCCCGGGAGGAAACCCTGCGCATGCTCGACGTCTACGCCGATTTCGCCATCAACGAGGGCGCCGTGCCGGTCATCAAGGGCGTCAAATCCCAGACCGAGAAGTTCGCCGGGGCGAACATGTCCACCACCATCGAGGCCATGATGGGCGACACGCGCGCCCTGCAGTCCGGCACGTCCCATTTCCTCGGCCAGAATTTCGCCAAGGCCTTCAACATCCAGTTCCTGGATGAGAACAACACTCTGCAGAACGCCTGGACGACCTCCTGGGGTCTTTCCACCCGCTTCATCGGGGCGATCATCATGACCCACGGCGACGACCAGGGTCTGGTCTTCCCGCCCCGCCTGGCGCCCATCCAGGCCGTCATCGTCCCGATCCTGAAAGGCGAGGCCGAAAACGCCGCGGTCATGGAGACCGTCCACCGGGTCTTCGCCGAGCTCAAGGCGGCCGGGATCCGGGTCAAGCTGGACGACCGGACCGAGGTCACGCCCGGCTTCAAGTTCAACGACTGGGAAATGCGCGGGGTCCCGCTGCGCATCGAGATCGGCCCCAAGGACGTCGAGAAGGGCACGGTCGCCCTGGCCCGGCGCGACACCGTTCGTGCCGCGAACACCGGCGGCACGCCGGTGCGAGACGGCAAGCCCGGCCGCGAAGGCAAGTCCTTCGTCCCGCAGGTCGGATTGGCCGCCGCGGTCGCAGAAACTCTCACGGATATCCAGAAATCCCTGCTCGAGAAGGCCACCGCCTTCCGGGATGCCCACATCTTCGACCCGAAGGATTACGAGGAACTCAAGCAGGTCGTCCAGAACGGCTGGGCGC
>DATJPX010000069.1:0-3562 GCA_035506155.1 Anaerolineales bacterium | reverse complement strand
CACGTTGCTGCCGCGCAGCTCGGCTGCCAGGTCGCAGGAGTACTTGTCCACGGCGGCCTTCGAGACGCTGTAAGGCGCCAGGTTGGGAACGTCACGGATGCCTGAGGTCAGGTTGACGATCCGACCGTAGCTGCGTTCCTTCATTCCGGGAGCGAAGGCGTTGCACAGGGCGATCATGGCGAACAGGTTGACCTGGAAGGTCGCCAGCCATTCTTCGGGCGTGATCTCCCAGATCGGCTTCCAGGCGTTTTGGATGGCGGCGTTGTTGTAGAGGATGTCGAGCCGGTCGGTGGCTTCGGCGACGCCCCGGATGACGGAGTCGATCCCGGCCGGCGTGGCCAGGTCCCCGCAGACGGCCGCGGTCCGGACCCCGAACCGCTTCAGCCCCGCCAGGGTCTCATCCAGGTGGCTGCCCTCCCGCCCGTGCACGATGACGTTGCATTTGCGCTCCGCCAGGCCGAAAACAATCTGGCGCCCGATCCCCCGACTGGAGCCAGTCACCAGGGCCCACTTATTTTCCAGCAGTTTCATGAAGATGCCTCTCTGTTCATAGTTTTTTTACCGTATCGCCCAGGCGGACGACGCCAGGCTGGACGATCCGGGTGTTGACCCCGCGCAGGCGCAGGCGCTTGCCTTCGGGTGAGTTGACGAATTTGACCGCCGCCGTCCCGAAGCGAGCGGCGAACTTGTCACAGCCGGTGTGCGGCCGGGCGGTCACTTCGAGCACCGCCGAGCCTAGTACCAGGCGTGACCCGGGCGGGATGTTCTCGACGCTCAGGTCGAGGTCGACATAGAACTGGTCGCCGGCCAGCGCCCAACGATCTTTCGTCCTGGCCAGGAGGGCGATGACCCGGGAATTCATCAGGGTGATCTGGTCGTCCGTGGGGGATGGATCATCCGGATTGGTGGATGCGGCCCGGACCTTCCAGTCGTCGCCGACCAAGCCTTCGTCCAGGTCGAGTTGGCCGCTCTCGAGGGTTTCACGCCCGTCTTCGTGTGGACGGCGGACGATCAATTCCAAGGATCCCTCATCTTTGGGTGCCTGGCGGATCCGCTCCAGCCCGGCATCGAGTTCTGTTGTGGTCAAATGCACTGTCTTGTCCATTCTGGCCTCACTCTACGAATATCCGACACCGCTGTAAAAAGGACATCGTTGGTTTGAAGAAGTATATAGCAAACGCGGGTGTTATGCAAAGCCGGAAAAAGAAGTGGAGCGGGATCATCCCGCTCCACATTTGGCAGGGTAAATGTCGGAGGCCGCGCCGTCTCCTGGGAAATTACTTCACCAGGGTGATCGCCCCGAAGGTAGTCGGATCGGCGTACGTGCGGGTCGGAGACGTGGACAGCATCGCCTTTTGTCCCGTATTCGGATCGTCCGCGTCGCTGAGGCTGACGTTCATCCCGAAGATGGCGCCTTCGTTCAAGGTGATCCCCTTGAGTACGGCGATCGGGAAGAAGACTTCCAGGATGTATCCGTCGGGGGTCTTGGTCTGGGCTTGCTGGATGGTGATTGGCCCGGCTGCGTCCGGCCCGTTGAACCAGGCGTAGGCAAACGGCGGGACCGAAGCGAAGTCGCCGGCCGAGACGCCGATCTGGTAATCGTCGCCGTTCATCGATTTCTTGTCGCGATCCTTCTCGAGTTGTGTGTCGAACTGGAATTCCACGTAATCGCCGTGCCAGATATTTGCATCCGCGGAAGTCTGGACGTGGACATCGTCCACGACCTTGACGGCGAAATACAACCCGTCGGGGGTCCAGCCGGCCCAGATCTGGCCCGAAAGGTCCTTGGGCCCCGCCCAGCTGCCCGAGGAGAGGGAATACGCCAGGTGGGTCTTATCGTTCAGGGTAAAGGTCGGATCTCCGGTCCAGTCGTCCAGCTTTCCATCGACGGTAATCCCGCTGACCGAGTGGAACTGGGCCGAGAACGGCCGGGGGATGATGACGGCGTTCGGGTCGCGGGTCGGGGCGGTGTGGGGCGTCCCGCCTTTCTGGAAGCCCTTCTGGATGGCGTCGAGCATGTCGGCGTTGCCCTGGCTCAATTCCCAGATCATGATGCCCGCCAGGCCCTTGTCCTTGGCATAGCCGGCCTTGGCGGCGATCGAGTCGGGATCGTCGTAGCTGACGAAGACGGCTGTATTGATGTTGTACAGGTACGGAACCTGGGATTCGGCGTTCCAGTCGCGTTTGTACGTGGGCAGGTAGTCGCTGACGATTTCCGTGTAATTGAGGGAGCCCAACTCGTAGTTGCCCATCTTGGGGCCCTCGCTGAGCTGGTACAACCCGTCGTTGGTGTAGCCGACGCTCTTCCAGACATGGCCGTAGAACGGCACGCCCATCACCAGTTTGTTCGCCGGGATGCCGGCGCCCAGGTAATCCTGGATGACCGCGTCGACGTTCAGGGAGGAGTCGCCCGGGTCGTTGGTGTCCTGGTAGAGCGGGGCGTTGAAGTTGGTCGTCTTGTCCCAGGTGCCATGCAGGTCGTAGGTCATCACGTTGATCCAATCGAGGTACTGGGCGATCTGGTCGCGCTCGTAATGCTGGTCCATGCCTGGTCCGGCCCCGGCGGCCATGGTCAGCAGATAGTGCGTCCCATCCGCGGCACCCTGGGCGTCCAGCTCGTGGCGCAGCTCGGCCAGGAGCAGGGTAAAGTTATGCTTGTCCTCCGGCCGGCCGTTGTCCGTCAGGCCGCCATTGACCGGGTATTCCCAGTCGATGTCGAAGCCGTCGAAAACGCCCTTGTATTGTTTCAGGTACAGGTCGATGCACGACTTGGCGAACGCCTGGCGGGAGGTGTCCGTCAGGGCGGCTTTGGAGAAATTCTCCGACCAGCTCCAGCCGCCGATCGAGATGAGCACTTTTAGATACGGATATTTGGCCTTCAGCTCTTGCAGTTGGTGGAAATTGCCGCGCAGCGCCGTGCCGGCGGACGAATCCGCCTTGCCCGAGACGCTCTCGGCCGCAGTGTACTCCTGCTCGATGTCGGCGACGGGGTCGCCGAGGATGCATTCCCCGTTGACCGAGACGTTGGAGAAGGCGTAGTTGATGTGGGTGACCTTGGTGGCTGGAATGCTCGAGACGGGATAGCCCCGCCCGGCGGCCCACTGGGCATAGTAACCGACCACGCGCTTGTCCGGCGCCAGGCCGGAGGGTAAGCTTGCCTGGGCAGCCGGGCTGGCGCAGCCGCTCAAGACGAATGCCAGGATCAGAAGAAATGCGAGCAGACCTTTTCTGAACATAATCTTGCCTTTCGTAAGAGTCAAAGATGTGAGCGTCAATGCGACCGGCGAACGGCAGTCGTAATGAAAGCGCTTTCTCGTAGTATATAACAAAATCGCAGTCCTGCAAACCGACGGGACTGAAAGAACCCCTCCCGCCAAAAGATCGGCGGGAGGGGTAAGTTTTTTCAGGAACGATTGCCCTTAGCTAGACTTTATCCATTTGCACATTAACAAAATGCAAGGTAAGCTACGGTCATCTTACTCTGGCGAGAGAAGGGACCAAGCCCACCTTGCGAAGCGAATATACCACGATCCTGGCAACATTCGCCAGACTTTTTTCCAAG
>DATJPX010000068.1:0-38417 GCA_035506155.1 Anaerolineales bacterium | reverse complement strand
AAAGTTCAGGCGAGGGATTGGATTCATTTTTCACCGCGAAGGGAGGAGAAATGTGAAGGATATTTTAGGAGGAAGGTTTTTGTTTCGGATATGGATTCGGCCCGGGAGATGGGGACGATCCGGCGGACCCTGTTTCTTATCAATTTTACATTCCAATTCAATAAAAATCCAAGGCGACGATCATTCAGTTTCAAGTAAGCCATGATCTGAGCTTCGTGTATGGGCAAAATGGTTTCAACGGTTTTGTTTTCGATGATGATCTGATCGTCCACCAATATATTTCACCCTCCCTGAGAAAATCTTCGCGCTCTTTGCTTCTTCACGGTTCAAGCTCGAAGCATCAAGCCCCCAGACTCTGCCTCGTACGCGCCTTGCCGCGCGAGCGCATCACGTCCATGAGGCGCGGCAGGGCCTGGGTATATAGCCTGTACATCAACGGACTGGTTGTGAAATCCCAGGCGCCGACGGTGCGCGCCACGTACCCGCCCAGGCCTTCCTTGAAGCGGAACACGCCCCACAACCCGTCGCTCTCGACGAATTCGTCCGGGGCGCCCCACAGGTTATAGTCGCGGCAGCCAAGGGTTTTTGCCCGCCGCATGGCTTCCCACTGGAGCAGGTAGTTGGGCATCTTCTCGCGATGTTCGTCGCGTGACATACCAAACAGGTAAACGGAATGGCCGGCGAAATAGAACAGTGAGACAGCCGCCACCGGCTGGCCGCCGACCTCGGCGATCAGGGGTTCGCTGAAGGGCTGGTTGCTCGAGGAAGAGGGTTGGTTGTGCCCAAACACCTTCCAGACCGTCTGGTAGTAATCCTCCCCGCGGATGAGGAAACCGTCGCGCACGGAGGTTTCGGCGTACATGTGGTAAAGAAGCGGCAGGTCGGCCAGGGTCCCGATGCGGACGGTCACGCCCTTCTTCTCGGCCAGGCGAACGTTGTAGCGCGTCTTTTGTTTCATGCGCGCCAGCATCCCGTCTTCGGACGGGGACAGGTCGATCAGGACGGTGTTGCGGAACTGGATCTGGTCTTGGGAGAAGAGCCAGCCGCGCCCTTTCAACTCGGTGCGGACCGCCTCCCCGGCAGGGTCTTCGACCGCAGCCTCGTTACCGGGGACGCCGGTCCCCACGGATACATCCGGGTCGAGCTTGACGAAAATGGCGCCCTGCTTTTTCGCAAAGGCCTGCAGGTCGTCCAGCACGCGCCGGCGGAGGCCGGCGTCCTTCCAGTCCAGGTTTGGGCCCTTGGGAATGTAAAGAATGCTCAGGCGGGCGCCGAAACCGCCCACGGAAATGGTCCGTTTGAGCGCCATCGCTGCCGCCACCGGTTTGTCCTGGTCCCGCCAGATGAACGGCAGCGGCTGCCAGCCGTATTTGGCCTTGACCTGCGACCATTCCCACGTCTGCAGGAGGTGGGGCATGGGCAGGGAGGCGATCAGGTCGTTCCACTCCTGGGATGCGCCGGCAAAGGGTTGCATTGGATCAGTCCGCCCCGCTGCCTGAGAAGCGCCACAGGTAAAGCTTGTAAAGCAGCGGATTGTAGACCCGGTCGAGGGGTGGGAGGGCGCGCTTGATCGCGCCGCCGAAGCCCTTCTTGAAGCGATAAACCCCCCAAAGGCCGTCCTCGCGCTCGTCGGATTCGGACTCATCGTCCTCTTTGACGTCGTCGGGGATTCCCCACATATCGTATTCACTGCAGCCGCGCTGGTGTGCCCAGCGGATGGCCTCCCACTGAAGTGGGTAGGTGGGTTTACGGTTGCGGTCCTCATCGCTGGAAGCGCCGTAGAAGTAATAAGCCTGCTTCCCGTAGGCGAAGACCATGACGGTGGCCAGGCTGCGGCCCTGATAATCCGCCACGAAGAGCTCGCACAGCCCTCCTGGGTGGAAGAATTCGTAGGCCCGGCGGTAGTATTCCAGCGAATGGACGTGGAACTGCCGGCGCTGGCTGGTTACTCCCATGACCCGGTAAAAAGCCTCGATATCGTCCGAAGGATGGACGACCACTTCCTTGCGTCCGGCCAGGCGGATGTTGTAGCGGGTCTTCGGCTTCATCCGCTCGAAGATCTCGTCTTCGCGGCCATCCAGCTCGATGACCAGGGTGCTGGCCGGCTGGATATGCTGCGGGCTGGGGACGAAGCCGTCCAGCCTGGCCGCCCCGCCCGCGGAACCCTGCCACCCGTCCTGTTCGACCTTCAGGAAAACGGCCCGCCTCTGGCGGCAGACCTGGTCGACGGCGGCCCAGAAGGCCGGCCCCGGCCGGGATGAGCCGACCGGTCCCTTGGGCAGGTAACCGAAGGCGAATCCCAGTGGGAGCCGACGGAACAGGATCTGGGCGCCGCAATCCCCTTCGACGATGCGAACCGCCTCCCACCCGAAGGCGGACTTCAACTCTCCCCACTCGCCGGATTGCAGCAGGTGGGCGTCGGGATGTTTGGCGAGGAAGGCATTCCAATCGGGCAGGCTGATTTCAGGCATAAAAAGTTCCGGATTTATACCAGTGAGGTCAGGTCGTCGGACGGGTTGACCCGCACGTTGCCGTCCGGGATGGTTTCGTCCAGCAGGTGGAGGATGGCCGCCGTTTCGCTCTGGCGCGCCAAGTGGTTCAGTTCATCGACGATCTTGCCAAGGTTCGCCGGGAGGACGGCTTCCTCGGCTTCCGCCCGGAAGATCTCCGGGTGGGCGGTTTTCTGGTATTCCATCCCGTCGCCCCATAGGTCTTCGCTCAATTTCTCGCCCGGACGGATCCCGGAAAAGACGATCTCGATGTCCTTGCCGGGCTCGAGGCCCGAGAGCCGGATCAGGTCTTCCGCCAGGTCGACGATACGCACCTGCTGGCCCATGTTCAACAGGAAGACCTCACCACCCTGGCCCATGGCAGCCGCCTGGAGCACCAGGTGGACGGCTTCGGGGATGGTCATGAAGTATCGTTTCATGTCCGGATGGGTGATGGTGATCGGGCCGCCGTGGGCGATCTGGCGTTTGAACAGGGGGACGACGGAGCCGCGGCTGCCCAAGACGTTGCCGAAGCGCACCACCGAGTAGGCGTTCCCGCTGCGGTGGGCGGCATCCACCACGATCATCTCGGCGATGCGCTTGGTGGCGCCCATCACATTGGCCGGCCGAACGGCCTTGTCGGTCGAGATCAGCACAAGGCGGTCGGTGTGGGCAGCGATGGAGGCCTCCACCACGTTTTGCGTGCCAATGACATTGTTGCTGATGGCGTCCTCGATGTTGCTTTCCATCAGCGGGACGTGCTTGTGCGCCGCGGCGTGGAAGACCACCTCCGGACGGAAATCTGCGAAGATATTTTGCAGGCGGGGTTTATCGCGGATATCGGCAATGACCGGCTGGAGCGGCAGGAGCGGGAAATCCTCGCGCAGCTCGAGCACGGCCTCGAAAATGCTGTTCTCGCCATGGCCGAGCAGGATGAGCATCTGGGGTCCCCAGCGGGCGATCTGGCGGCAGATCTCGCGGCCGATCGAGCCGCCCGCCCCGGTGACCAGGACGCGCTTGCCGGTGATGGCCTCCTCGACCAGCTCGTTCTGGATCGAGGCTGGTTCACGGCGCAACAGGTCGGTGATGTCCACCTCGCGCAGCCGGTTGACGCTGACTTTTCCTCCGATCAGCTCATAAAGCCCCGGCATGGTGCGGAAGGGGATGCCTTTCAACCGGCAGACATCCGTCACCAGGCGGACGACCTTGCCGCCCGTACTGGGGATGGCGATGATGACCTCGTCGACGGGACGATTATCCAGGGCGCGGCGCAGGTCCGAGAGCTTGCCGACCACCGGCACCCCGTGGATCTGGTGGTGCTGCTTGGTCAGGTCGTCGTCCAGGTAGCCGACCGGGTGGAGGCCGAGCTGCGGGTTCTTGCGCATCTCGCGAACCACCAGCGCGCCGGCGTCCCCGGCGCCGATGACCAGTACGTTGCTGGCCTTGCGGGCGTGCGGTTTTTTGCTGGCGGTCCGGGCTTCGGCGATCAGACGGATCGAGAACCGGAAGCCGCCGATGATCACCAGGGAGATCAGCAGGTCGATCGGCAGGACGAAACGGGGGAAATTCAGGATGCGCGTCACCCACAGGGTCATCATGATGCCCGAGACCGCTCCCGAAGCCAGGGCGACCGCGCTGCTGATCAGGATCAATTCGTTGATGCTGGCGTACGCCCACAGGCGGCGGTAGAGGCCGAAGAAGTAATAAATGGTGGGCTTGACGACCAGGCTGATGGCGATCATCCCATAGATGGCCCGCAAGTAAAGATTGATCATCGGGCCTTCCAGACGCAGCTCGAACGCGGCGATGACCGAGAAAACGGTCAGGAAGATGTCGACCAATAACACGTAGCGATTTCGGATTTGAAAACGGGCTTTTTCTTTCATTTGTTTTCCATCCATTCGACCGTTTGGGCCAGGCCGTCTGCCAGGGATACTTCCGCCCGGAACCCCAGGCCCGCGGCGGCTTTTTCGGGACTGCCGGCCGAACGGTAGATGTCGCCTGGGCGGGGCGCTTCGAAACGGACCTCGGGCTGATGGGGGGCGATCTCACTCAACTCCTCCATCAGGTCGAGCAGGCTGGTCTCGCGGCCGGTGCAGACATTGAAGGCTTCCCCGGCTGCCTCCGATTGGGCGGCCAGCCAGTTGGCACGGACCACATCCTTGACAAAAATAAAATCCCGGCTTTGTTTGCCGTCCCCGTAGATCGTCAGCGGCTGCCCGGCCACCAGCCGGCGGATGAAAATGGGGATGGCGGCGGCATAATCGGAGTCGGGACGCTGGCGGGGACCGTAGACGTTGAAATAGCGCAAGGCCACCACCGGCAGATGGAAGACCCGGGTGTACAGGCGGGCATACAGCTCGTTGACCTGTTTGGAAACGGCGTAGGGGGAAAGCGGCAGCAGGGGGGTCGTTTCGTCGGTGGGGAAGCGGTCGGTGTCGCCGTAGACCGCAGTACTCGACGAGAGGACCACTTTTCGAACCTCCGCCTGGCGGGCGGCTTCTAGCAGGGTCACCGTCCCGCCGGCGTTGATGGCGAAACAAGTTTCCGGGTCCGACATGGATTGCGGTACGGAGACGAAAGCCGCCAGGTGGAAAACGAATTCGACGTCCCGAACGGCTGCCTTGACCGCCTGGGGGTCGCGCAGGTCGCCCTCCAGGATTTCCAGGTCTCCCCGGAAGAGGTGCAGGTTTTCCCGCCTCCCGGAGGAAAAATTATCCAGGACGCGGACCGAATGCCCGCCTCGCAACAACTCTTCCACAATGTGGGAACCGATAAATCCGGCTCCACCGGTCACGAGAGCGCGCACGCGGCTATCTTCCCTGGAACCTGACGACCTGGGCGACGGTGCGGAACATGATGAGGAAGTCCATCAGCAGGTTACGATGCTTGATGTAATACAAGTCGTACTCGAGCTTGATGGCCATCTCTTCGACGGTGGCGTAGTAGCTGTAATTGACCTGGGCCCAGCCGGTCAGGCCCGGCTTGACGAGCAGGCGCGCCCGATAGAAGGGGATCTGCTTCTGGAAGTCGGCGATCCATTCCGGGCGCTCGGAGCGCGGGCCGATCAGGCTCATCTCACCGCGCAAGACGTTCCAGAATTGCGGGAATTCGTCGATGTGGGTGCGGCGGAGGAAATTGCCGAAGCGGGTGATGCGATCGTCCTTTTCCTGGGTCAATTGGACCTTGCCATCCTTCTCGGCATCCTGGCGCATGGTCCGGAATTTATAGACCAGGAAGGGTTTCCCGCCCCGCCCGGAACGGACCTGTTTGTAGAGGACGGGCCTGCCGCTGTCGAGCAGGATCAGGATGGCGACGAACGGATAGAGAAGCAGGTAAATGCCCATCCCGACCAGGCCGGCGAGGATGTCGAGCAGGCGCTTGCCGATCTCGTAAAACCCGCTGACGCGGGCCTGGTCTACGAAGGAGCGGATCAGCCAATCGGATTCGAGATGGTGGATCGGGACGCGCCCGAGCAGTTCCTCGTACAGGGTGGGCATCGGGACGATGTCCACGCCGCTTTCCTGGGCGTCGAGGAGGGTCTGGAAGGTATCGCCGCGCATCTCGCCGGTGATGGCGATGACCACCTCGGTGATGCCTTTCGATTCGATGGTCTGGAGGAGTTCATTTCCGCCCGCCAGGATGGGGAATCCTTCCAGCGTCTTGCCGGCCTTCCTCGGGTCGTCGTCCATGAAACCGACCAGGAAGAACGGCTGCGGATTCAGGAGGTTATAGGCCTGGGCGAGGGTCTGGCCGGCCTGGCCGGCCCCGAAAATCAGGACGCGCCGCAGGAATGCCTGGGCGGTGAAGATTTGAATGTAGATCAATCGCCAGAGAAAGGTCAGGGTGGAGGCGAAGATCAGGAAGAATCCGATCCCGAGGCGCGGCAGCGAGCGCTGGGGCGAGATCATGTAAACCAGGGCGTAAAGCAACAATCCGATCAGGCCTGCCAGGGCGATGCCGGCCAGGGTCTTGCGCAGGTTCTTGGCCCGGTGGGCATCGTAGAGCTCGACCAGGAGCACCATCCAGATGACCGGAAGGAGGTAGAACCAGAATTCGACGCGCTGTTTCAGAAAATCCAGCGAGAACTTCAGCCAGGCGTCCTTCTGCCCCCAAAAATACAATCCGCCCAGCAGCGCCAGGATGGAGACGAACAGGTCGCCGATCAGCAGGATCGTTCGTTGTTCGCGCGTCCGCACACGCCAGGTGAGCGGTCTGGAATGGCTAGGGGATGGCATGATTTCCTCTCCGATTGGTGAATATTCCCCTAATCATACTCCATAAAAAGCCTGCCCCCCAGGTGATGTGCATGCAGGCGATGGCGAGCGGCAGGCCGGCAAAAAGGGAGGCTTTTTTCTGCCGAATGGCGGCGCGCAGCCCGGCCGCGGCCAGGACAACGATGTAAATAAGGACTTCAAAGGCTAAAAGGGAACGGAAAATGGGGAAGAAGATTCCCAGGATCGTCCCGCCGATCAGGCTCAGGACGAACAGCGGCGGCAGCCCCTGGCGCCAGCGCAGAGTCCCGGGATAGCGGCGCAGCATGCACCACTTCCAGAAGCCATAGCGGGCGTATTGCCTGGCCAGTTCCGCCAGCGTGGGCCGGGCGAAATAGATGGTCCGGATGGACGGGTCGAGCCAGATCTTCCCGCCCGATTGGCGGATGCGGGCGTTGAATTCGTAATCCTCGTTGGAGAGCAGGCTTTCGTCGTAAAAACCCACCAACGCCAGCAGCTCGCGCTTGAAGGCGCCGAAGGGAACGGTGTCCACCAGGGCGGCCTTCTCGGCATGCCGGTAGAGGGCGTCGCCCACCCCGATCGGGTGGGAGGCCGCCGCGGCGATGGCGCCTGCCATCCAGGTCCGCGCCCCGGGCTGGATCTCCCACAGCCCGCCAACGTTGTCGCCCAGCCCGGCTTCCAGGTCCGATATGCTGCGTTCGACGTAATCCGGGTAGGGTTTCGAATGGGCGTCCATGCGGACGATGATCTCGCCTGTGGCTTCCTTCAAGGCGCAATTCAGCGCGGCCGGAATGATCCGTTTGGGGTTGTCGACCAGGGCGATATGCAGGTCGGGATGGAGATCGGCAAACGAGGAAATCTCGGCCCGCGTCCTGTCTGTCGACATACCGTCCGCGATGACCACTTCCAGGTCGGCGCGCGGATAGGTCTGCGCGTAAATCGCCTCGAGCAGGCTGCGGATGGTGTCTTGCTCGTTGTAGCAGGGAATGACTATGGAAACAGAAGGCATGACGCTCTACGTTTTTCGCCGGATCAGGGTCGATGCGTCCGGCGTCGTGGGCGGCAGGAGGACGGAAAATGTACTCCCCGCACCCGGGGTGCTGCGAACGCTTATTTTACCACCATGCGCCGCCACGATTTCCTTGACGATGGCCAGCCCAAGACCGGTGCCGTGCTTTTCGCCGCCTTGTCGGGAGGGATCGGCCTGGTAGAAGCGCTCGAAAATGTGCGCCTGAGCCTCGGCGGAGATGCCTGCGCCGCTGTCTGTCACGTCCACCTGGGCGTACGGGCCGGCAGGCGTGACCCGCAGGCTGATTCGGCCGCCGGGAGGCGTATTCTTGAGGGCGTTGTCCACCAAGTTGGTGAAGACCTGCGAAAGGCGATCCCCGTCGCCGGTGATCGCAGGGGTCGGGGAGGCTTCCACGCGGATGTCCACCTGGCCCTGGCGGGCCTGGGGAGTGAACTTCTCGACCACATTGCGGAGAAGGGCGGGCAGGTCGACAGGGGCGCGCTTCAATTCCAGGGTGCCGGCGTCCAGGCGGGCCAGGTCGAGCAGGTCGAGGACCATGCGGTGCATCCGCCCGGCCTCGTCGTAGATGACTTTGGCGGCCCGCTTTTGGTCTTCCGGAGAGCTGACCGCCCCATCCAGGATGGCCTGGGCGAAGCCCTGCACCGAAGTCAGTGGGGTTTTGAGCTCGTGGGAGACGTTGGCGACGAATTCGCGCTGGGATTGCTGCGAGGTCAGGACGCGCTGGTTTAGATCGTTGAATGCCAGGGCCAGTTCCTGGACCTCCTGCGGCCCCTGCGGCGGGATGGGCTTGGCTTCGGCCGACGGCATGCCGCGGGAGGCAACCACCACCCGCTGGAGCGGACTGCCGATCCAGCGGGCGAGCCAGTATGCCACCAGCAGGGAAATGAGCAGCGCCACCACCGCCGCGCCCAGGATCGGGAGCATCAGCTCGTCGCTCAGGACGGTCAGGAGCGGGACCGCCGGGCGGGGTACGGCCACCAGCAGCCAGTCCCCGTTCCCCAGATGCTGGATGATGTAGATCCAGGACTGGCCGCTCGAATCGCGCAGCACCGAAGAGATGCGCAGACGTGGCAGGAGGGGCATCTGGAGGGGGCTTTGCTGGGCGGATTGCGAGTCGGCAAGCACCTGCCTCTTTTTATTGAAGACGACGATGCGGGTATCGTAATTGGCGCCGACCTGCTCGAGGCGCGCTTGGAGCTGGACAGGGGTGAACTTCGCCAGCTCGATTTCGTTCCTGCGCAGGAGCGCCGCGACGACCGTCAGCCGGGCGCTGGCCTGGCGGTAGGTGGATGGATTTTGAACGATGTAGATGAACAGGACGATCGCCACCACCCCCAGGGCGGCCATGCTGACGAGCAGGTAGCTCCACCATAATCGCGAACGCAGGGAAGAGAACATCAAACGACCAGTTTGTAGCCGATCCCGGTGACGGTTTCGATGGTTACCGGGCTGCCGGTCAATTTCTTGCGCAGGTGGGCGACATGTACGTCCACCGTGCGGGTTTGTCCGTAGAAGTCATAGCCCCAGGCCTGCTGGAGGAGCTGTTCACGGGTGAAGACGCGTCCCGGTTGACCGGCCAGGACGAGCAACACTTCGAATTCCTGGGTGCGCAGATCGAGGACCCGGCTGTCGAGGCTGGCTTCGCGCTGGTTCGGGTCGATGGTCAGGGGCCCCAGGCGGATCGGCTTGGCCTCCGGCTGGGCGGGCCGGTCCATACGCCGCAGGATGGCCTTGACCCGCGCCACCAGTTCACGCGGGTTGAACGGTTTGGTCAGGTAATCATCCGCTCCCAGTTCCAGGCCGAGAATCTTGTCGATGTCCTCATCCCGGGCGGTCAGCATGATGATGGCGACCGGGTCGTTCCCTGCCCGCACCCGGCGGCAGACTTCGAACCCGTCCATTTTGGGGAGCATGACGTCCAGGACGACCAGGTCCGGTTTCAGCCGGTCGATCCTTTCCAGGGCGGCCTCGCCGTCACCGGCGGCTTCCACCCGAAAGTTTTCCCGCTCCAGGTACATGCGCGCCAACTGGACGATGGACGGCTCGTCGTCGACGAGCAGGATCAGCTCGGAGCTCATTTGACCAGGGCAACGACTTCGATCTCGACCGCGCCGCCCTTGGGCAGGGCTGCCACCTGCACGGTGCTGCGGGCGGGCGGGTTCGCCGGGAAGAACTCGGCGTAGACGGCGTTCATCCTGGCAAATTCTCCCATATCCTTCAGGAAGACGGTTGTCTTGACCGCCGCGTCCAACCCGGACCCGGAATCGGCCAGGACGTGGCTGAGGTTGGTCAGCGCCTGGCGGGTCTCGGCTTCGATCCCGCCCGGGACGAGTTCCCCGGTGGCCGGATCCAGGCCGAGCTGGCCGGAGGTGAAGACGAACATGCCGGCCAGGATGGCAACGGAGTAGGGCCCAAGGGCCTTGGGGGCTTTATCGCTCTTGATGACTTTTTTGTCCATGTTTACCTCTCGAATCGTTTTCCTGATTCTACTGCAAAAGGGGACCGGCCAGACTCGCGAAAGAGAGACATGGCCCAAGCCATGTCTCTCCGCGGGGAGGGAGGAACGAACTAGGGTGTGGCCGTGGGGGTCGGGCGGGGATGGGCTTCCCGCAGGGCCTTGATGGCTTCGTGCAGGGCCTTGCCGGTGCCGTTCATGGCTGTGCGGGTGTTCTTGAGCACATCCCGCAGGTCTTTGACGGTCTGGAGGGCGGTCGCCCGGTCGGTGACATTGCCGTCGGCGTCGAAACCGGCGTGGCTGCTGATGATGCTGGCGCCGGCGTCGTGGGCCGTCTGGGCGGCTGGGATGGCGGCGGCGAAGGCGTTCAGGGCAGCCTGCACGGCGGAGGTATCCCAGCCCTTGGCGGTCGCCTTGTCGAGCAGGGCCTGGGCCTTGGTGATGAAGCCGCTCGCCTTGGACAGTGCGTTGCCTTCGCGCTGGTAGACGGATTGTTCACGCGCCCAGACTTGCTGCAGACGGGCGTAGTTCGGCTGATTTGCCGGGGGGGTCGTCTGGTCGTTCAATCCGGCCGCCGAAGCGCCGAGGGCGGGGAAGGCCGCCAATCCGAGCGCCACGACCAGGGCGCCCAGGGCAATTTTCTTGAACCAACTGGTTTTCTTGAACATGGATATTCTCCTTTCCTTTCCGGTTTGTTATCTGCATTGTAGGTCTGTCAAGTAACCGGTGTATGGCAGGAGTGTAAAATCCCTGTAAAATGATTTTTGGGCTTTGCTTGACAATCTTCCTCAGTGCGTGTAAAATCCCTTCGCTCGAACGAAGGAACGTGTCCAGGCCGAGATAGCTCAGTTGGTAGAGCACGCGACTGAAAATTGCGGTGTCGCCAGTTCGATCCTGGCTCTCGGCACCTCGGCCTGAATAGGCCACCTGCGGGCGTGGTTCAGTGGTAGAACGTCTCCTTGCCAAGGAGAAGGTCGTGGGTTCGAATCCCATCGCCCGCTCTACAGATTGCGGATTGCAGATTGATGATTGCGAATTGTCAGTCAGCAATCCGCAATTTCAATCTCGATCCGGAACGGCGTCGTGGCCAAGTGGCAAGGCAAGGGTCTGCAAAACCCTCATCATGGGTTCAAATCCCATCGACGCCTCAGAATAAGAACGAGTCCGCGAGGACTCGTTTTGTTTTCACGAGAGGTGCTGTCAGTCCTTTTCATCATGGGTTCCCCATTGCATGGGACGGTGCAACTCCCATCGACGCCTCAGAATAAGAACGAGTCCGCAAGGACTCGTTCTTACTATCACCAGGTGAATTTCCGATCCTCTTCATCTTCTATGACTCAGCAAGAGGATCCCCCCGGTCAGGAGCAGGGCGGTGAGCAAATTCATCCCGCTCAGGAGCAATTCGGTCTTCAGGGAGGTGTTCGGCAGGCTGGATGGTCCGCCCAGGGAAAGGATGAAGGCGGCGATTGCCACGGACAGGAAGACGACACCGGGGAGGCGGGAGAAGCGGATCAGCAGGCCAAAGAAAACGCTCGCCGCCAATCCTGCCAACCCTGTTGGCAGGATGAACATCAGGGGCGGCATCGGGCTGACGTGGGCTCCGGTCGTATCCAGGGGAATGCGATACTGCTCTCCGAAGGCTTTCGTAATGATGAAATAAATGGAATTGGCGGCCAGGGCGGCCAGCGTGGCGAGCGGTCCGGCCCACAGCAGGCGGCGGAGCGAGTACGGGCCTTTCACTTCAGATATTCCTGTTGATGATGTAGCCGGCCAGCTCTTCGAGCCCGTGACGTTCCACCCCATCGGGCATGTCTTTCAGGATATCCAGGGCTTTTTGGACGAAGGTTTGGGCTTCCTTCATGGAGCGGGAGGTGGCGTCGCTCTCCCGGATCGACTGGACCAGGCGTTCCATTCGCTCCTGCTCGGTATAGCAGCCGCCGGTCAGGCAGAGCACGTCGGGGTCGTTGGGATGGGCTTCGGCGTAGTAAATGGCCGGGAGTGTCACCAGTCCCTGGAGCAGGTCCGAGCCGACCGGCTTGCCGACCGTCTCCTGCTCGCCGGTGAAGTCCAGGATGTCGTCGACGATCTGGAAGGCCATGCCGAGGTTGTAGCCGTACTGACGCATCCCCTCGACGATCGCCTCGTCGACCGGGCTGACCATGGCGGCTGCCCGGGTCGCCATCTCGAACAGGGATGCGGTCTTGGCGTAGATGCGTTTGCCGTAATTTTCCCGGCTGATGACACCCCGGGCGGCGAAGAGCTGGGTCAACTCACCGTTGACGATCGTGGCCAGGGTGTCGGCGAAGAGCTTCATGAGCGGCAGGTTATCGGTCTCGGCGGCCAGCTTGGCGGCCCGGGCGAACATGTAGTCGCCGGTCAGGATGGTGGCGGCCGGGGACCAGCGGGCATTCAGGGTGGGCATGCCCCGCCGCAGCAGGGCTCCGTCGATCAGGTCGTCATGGACCAGGGTGGCCGTGTGGAGCATTTCGACTGCGCCGGCCAGGGTCAGGAGCTTGTCGGTCGGGCCTTCCAGCATCTGGCCGGTCAGCAGGACCACCACCGGGCGGATGCGCTTCCCGCCGGAGGAGAGCAGGTGTTTCAGGGCGGCCCGCAGGTCGGGGTGGGCCCCGTCGGCCTGGGCGTGCAGGAGGGTTTCGACTTCCTGGAGGCCCGTCTGGACGGGCGAGAGATAAGAGACGGTGTTCAAGCCAGTTTGTCCCAAGAAAAAAGCCGTGAGGCATTCGCGCCCGTGATCGCAGCGATTTCCGGCAGGCTGCGCGAATGGATTGAACCAATTTTATCAGCAATCAGGCGCACATAGGCGGGTTCGTTCCGCTTGCCGCGCTGTGGATGGGGGGCCAGGAAAGGCGAATCCGTTTCGACCAGGAGCCGGTCGAGTGGCAGGGCACCAATCAGTTCCTGGCGGTCCTTGCGATAGGTGACCGGCCCGGTCACGCCGATGAAAAACCCCAGGGCCAGCGCCGCCCGGGCGGTGTCGAGGTCCCCGGAGAAGGAGTGGAGCACCCCGGGGCGCTCCGCCAGCGGACTCTTTGCCGCCCTCAGGCCTGCCACCCATGCTTCGAGCAGTCCGAGCATGTCCTCGGCGCAGGGACCGGCTGGGGCATCCTTCGCTTCCCGCATGTGCAGGATGACCGGCAAGCCCAACTCTGCGGCCAGATCGAGCTGTTCCTGCAAGACCATCTGTTGGTGCGGATGGGGAGATTCGTCCCAGTAGTAGTCCAGGCCGATCTCGCCGATGGCCACGACCTTCGAATGGGACGCGGATGGCGCGGACGGACGCGGATTTTCCAGATTCCTTCCGCGTTCGTCTGTGTTCTCCGCGTCCGATTTCAGCTTTCTCAGCTGGCCTTTCGTTTTATCGTTCCAACCCAAAGCTTCGGAGGGATGGACACCGATGGCGGCGTACAGCCTCTGGTCGCCGGCGGCCAGCTCGACGACGGTCCGGCTGGAGGCAACGCTGAGGCCGGGGATCAAAATGCGTTCGACCCCAGCCAGGGCGGCGCGTTCCAGCACCGCTTCCCGGTCGGAGTCGAATTTGTTGAAGTCCAGATGACAGTGGGTGTCAGTCAGTGACACGGGATTACTTCAGCCCGGCGACCTTCAATCCATCCTGTAAAATTGCATCCACCTTGTCGCCGTGCATGGTCTCGCAGTAGACCCGCATGATCGGCTCGGTGCCGGAGAAGCGGATCAGCATCCAGCCGCCGTCTTCCAGACGGAACTGGAAACCGTCGATGGTGACGAGTTCCTTGACCTTCAGCCCGCCCAGGGTCTGCGGGTTGGCAGCCAGGATGAGCTTCTTGCGATCCTCGTGGCTGCCGCTGAAGGGACGGTCGACCCGCCCATAGAAGTATTCGCCGCCGACCTTCTCGAAGAGCAGCTTGAGCAGCTCGGTGGGCTTTTTCTTCAGGCGTACCATCAGGTCGAGCATGTACAGGCCGGCCAGGATGCCGTCCCGCTCGGGGACGTTGCCGCGGAAGGCGTAGCCGCCGGATTCCTCGCCGCCGATCAAGGCATCGGTCTCGATCATCTTGGGGGCCACGTATTTGAAGCCCACGCCGGTCTCGTAGACGGGAACATTGTAGATCTGGCCGAGCTTGTTGAGCATGCCGGTGGTGGAAAGGGTCTTGACGATGGCGCCGCGCTTGCCGAGCACCTCGAGCATGTAGTAGGCCAGCAGGCCGTAGACGCGCAACTGGTTGATGAAATGGCCCTGCTCGTCGCCGATGCCGCAACGATCCGCGTCGCCGTCGGTGATCAGCAGGACATCCGCGTGGTTATCCACGGTGGCCTGCAGGCCGACGTCGATGTTGGGCTGGATCGGCTCGGGGCGTTTCATCTCCGGGAAGACCGGATTGCGGGTGTTGTGGATCTCGATGACCTTCGTCTTTCCACCCGCCAGCAGGCGCGGGAAGTATCCGGCGCCGTTGCCCCACATCGAGTCGACCATGACGGTCAGGCCGGCGTCCTTGATGGGCTGCAGGTCGATCAGGCCATCCCGGGTCAGGTGCTCGATGTAGGGGGTGTGCGGGTCGAACTTCGTCACCTCGCCGGCGGCTTCGGCCTCGGCGTAGGCTTTGCGCTTGACTTTTTCGATCTCGTCCGGGATCAGGGCTTCGATGCGCTTCAAGCCGTCCGGGTCGATGGCGCCGCCGAACTCGTTGCGGACCTTGAAACCGTTGTCGGTGCCGGGATTGTGCGAAGCGGTGATGTTGACCGCGCCGCAAGCCTTCTTATCCACCACGGCGTAGGCGATGACCGGGGTGGGGGTAGGCCCATCGGTCAGGTAGACCTTCATGCCGTTGCCGGTCAGGACCTCGGCGACCGCCGCGGCGAAGTACTCGCTGTCGAAGCGCTTGTCGTGCCCGACGACGACCCACTGGCCCTGGCGGCCTTTCTCGAGCAGGTAGTTGGCGAAACCTTGGGCGCAGCGCCGGACGTTGTCGAAGGTGTAATCCTCGGCGATGACGCCCCGCCAGCCGTCGGTACCGAACGTGATTTTGAATGCCATAGGTGCTCCTGAATTAGGATAATGATAGGGGTATTATAACAGTGAACGAAAGCCGGGGAAAGAAAAGGCCTGCCGCGAGGAAGGTGGGCAGGTCTTAACATTAGTTGGTAGAAGCCTTCTTCTTCTTTCTGGGGAGATACTCAGCCGAATTTTCATTAATTGTGTAATTGGCTGGCAGGTTCCGAGCGACCTCCTGGTCGATCCGCTCCCGCAGGAACATTTTAATCAAGGATTGATAGGGGACATCCTGTTTGTTAGCGAGTTGACGAATTTCGTCGAGCATGGAAACTGGCAGGCGAAGGGAAATCGCTTGGGTGGATGGTCTCAGATTTGGAAAATGGGCGCGTTCGGCTTGGCTCCAATCCATATATTCTGTGGAATCATGCGTAGCCCAAAATTCCCGCTCTTCCTCTTCGTTTTCGAATTCAGGAATTGGTTTGTTCATAACTGTTCTTCTCTTTCTGATTCATATCACGCGCCGAGATCACGCGGATTTTCTCTTTTCGAACGGTAAAGGCGATGAAAAGATGTTGCCCCGCATTGGTTTGTCCAAGGACGAGAAAGCGAGGCTCCGACTGGGAATGGCCCGAATCATCTTTGAGAAGAAGTGGGAGGTTAAAAAAGACTTCCTCACATTCCCCGGAAGCGACGCGATGTTTTTCCCAGTTTTTCTCCCGGTTGCCTTGATCCCACTCGAAGCCGGATAGCCGGTCAAGATTGATCACGCTTGTATATTACTACAATATACAAACATAAACAAGGCTGCGTTTAGGAAACTTTCCGCGCCAGCCTCTCGCTGACCGGACTCACCCAGTAAATCTGCCCATTCCGGTGCAACAACGGAAACCTGCGCCGCAGCCCGGCGTAGCGCTCTCGCATCTCTCTGGATTTGTGGGCGTAGTTCTCGAACTCCTCGTCAAACAGGGCGAAGAGACGGTCGTAGATGGCCACGAACTGCCGGCGGTAATCGGCGGTCACCCGATCCTGATTTTGCAGCACCCAGCAGCGGTCGGCAAACTCCCATTCGGACGCCAGGCCGAGGAAACGGTAGTCGGAGGTGACGTAGGGGAAGAAGGGGAACTGCCGGCAACTCAATGCCCGGAAGTCGCGCTCACATTTCGCCGGGCCAAGGCAGGCCAGCAAAGTCATGCTGGCAGGGGTTTCGGCGAATAATTGCTGCTGCTCGATGATGGTGGATGGGCACTCGTTGCCGGTCCATGGACGCCACAGGCAGGTGCTCTTTTCGAGATAAGCCCATTCGCTATGATAAGCAGCCGGGATAGCGTGACAGATGTCGCAGCAGAAGGGTTTGCCGGTCGGATTATTCGGGGCGCACAGTTGGCCGCAATCTACGTCCGTGGCCGGGACTTCGAAGGAGTCATAGATGGTCCGGATCTCCTCTGCCTCGAGATCGTCGGGCGTCCGGTAGACTTTGCTCATCGCGTCTCGATCTTCCCGCGGCCCAGCCGGACGCGCACCCCGCCGTTGACCAGGCCCAGCGAAGTATCCAGCTTGACCTTCATCTGTCCCAACAATGCCGTATCGCTGCACAGCACAGCCACATCCCAGCCGGGGCAGTGCTGGCGCAGGACATTGCCAAATTGGGCGTACAGGTTGCGCAAGTCCTTGCCCTCGCTGACGCGCAGTCCGTAGGGCGGGTTGGTCACCACCCAGCCCTTTTCTCTTGGCGGTTTGACTGCCGAGACAGCCTGGCATTCGAACTCGATATATTCGGCCACCCCGGCGCGTTCGGCGTTGGCCCGGGACATTGCGATGGCGCCAGCGTCCCGGTCCGATGCGAGGATCACCGGCCGATGATCGCTTGGGGGAGGCTGTGTATTGATCGAACGCCAGAGTGTCTCATCGCAGCCGGGCCAATCCATGAAGGCGAAGCGCCGGTTCCGGCCGGGCGGCAGGCCGAGCGCCAGCAGGGCAGCCTCGATCGGGATGGTGCCAGAGCCGCAGAATGGATCGAGGAGCGGTGTGGTCTTGTCCCAGCCGGAGGCCATCAGGATCGCCGCTGCGAGGGTCTCGCGCAGCGGGGCCTTGGCCACGGCCTGGCGATAACCGCGTTTGTGCAGTAGCTCCCCAGAAGAGTCCACGCTGACGGTGCAGCGATCCTCGGCCAGGCGGATCACGGCCAGTTGCGGGGGCTGGTCTGCCTCCTCATCAACTTTGGCGATGGGCGATGGCTGGCCCATTCGTTCGGCAATGCCAGCTGCCACTGTCCGGGCGACCGCGTCGGAGTGGTAAAGCCTGGACTTGTGGCAGGTGACCCGCAGGTCCACCGGCTGCCCGGGTTTCAGGAAACGCTCCCAGGGCAGGCGGGAGGCGCGCTTTTGCAGTTCGGGGAAGGTCGTGGCGTAGAAGAAGTTGCCCAGGCGGGCCAGGACCCGGCTGGCGGTGCGCAGATGCAGATTGGCGCGATAGAGGGCGGAGAGATCGCCTTTGAAGGTCACGCCTCCGGGCTCGGGCGTAGAGTCCAGACCCAAGGATGCCAGCTCCTGGGAAGTGAACGGTTCCAGTCCGGGGGCGGTGACGGCGAAAAATGAATCCAAGCAAAACCTTTTCTAAACACGAAGGGCACGAAGTCTCACGAAGGATAATTCACTCCCTTTGTGTACCTTCCTGTCCTTTGTGTTATTTTCTTATGAATACTCCGTCGCGGCCTTGCGGGTAACGATGTCCTTCTGGCGCTCCTTGCGGCGCGGGTCCTTCTCGACGAAGAGCGGACGGCGGGTGAAGGGGTCCAGCTCGGTGTAGTACATCAGGCTGGAGTAGGTCGACGGGGTGGGGGTGAAGATCTGGACCTGCTCGGGATTGACGTGCAATTTCTCGCTGGCGAAGCTCTTCAGCCTGAGCATATCCTGGGTCGTGCAGCCGGGGTGGGCGGCGATCAGGTAATAGGTAAGGAACTGCGGTTTGCCCGCTTCGCGGGAGTAACGGTCGAACTTCGCCTTGAACTTCAGCAGCGAGTCGGTCCCGGGCTTGCCCATTTTATCGAGGACGAAGCCTTCGGTATGCTCGGGCGCCACCTTCAACTGCCCGGAGACGTGGTGGTCGACGATGTCATGCAGGTAGGTCTCCCCGCAGACCTTGTCTCCGAGGACCATGTCGTAGCGGATGCCGGAAGCGACGAAGACCTTCTTGACCCCTTTCAACTGGCGCAGTTTGCGCAGAAGCTGGAGCTGAGGGCGGTGGTTCACTTCCAGGAGCGGGCAAATCTCGGGGAAGAGGCAGCGCTTGGCCGGGCACATGCCGCTCTTGAGCTTCTTGTCGCATTCGAAGCCGTACATGTTGGCGGTCGGCCCGCCGACGTCCTGGATGTAGCCTTTGAAGTCGGGACGGGCGATGAGCTTTTCGGCCTCGTCCAGGATCGATTCCTGGCTGCGCCAGCGGACGGTGCGGCCTTCGTGGACGGCGATGGCGCAGAAATTGCACTCGCCGTAGCAACCGCGATGGGTGGAGATGGAGAAGCGGATCGTCTCGAGCGCCCGGACGGGTCCTTGCGCTTCATAGTAAGGATGCTGGGCGCGCTCGTAATCCAGGGCGTAGACGGCGTCCAGCTCGGCCTGGGTCTGGTAGGGGGCGGGCGGGTTATGGACCAGGAAGCGGTCGCCGTGTTTCTGGCAGAGTCCCTTCGCTGTGATCGGATCGTTATTTTTATAGAAGATGTGGAACATGTCGATAAAAGCGGACTTGGCCACAGCGACGGTCTCGTAAGGCGGCAGCTCCAGGTAGCCCGGATGGGGCTCTTTGGCGATGTAGCATAGCCCGCGGATTTCGTGCGGGTCGGTCCCGTCCCGCAGGGCGGCGGCCAGCTCGAGGACAGACTTCTCGGCCATGCCGTACAAGATGTAATCCGCCTTGGCGTCGAACAGGATCGAACGACGGACCGAGTCGGTCCAGAAGTCGTAGTGAGCCACGCGGCGCAGGCTGGCCTCGATCCCACCCAGAACGATGGGAGGATTTTTCGTCACAGAGCCCACTGAGAGCTCTGAGTTTTTTAATTTTTTATCAGTGAACTCTGTGTGCTTATCATCCCCGAAGGGAACTGTGGCCCTCTTTAGAGTCTTCTTGGTGGCGCGCCGAATCAGGTTGGTGTAGACCAGGGTGGCACGGTCGGGGCGGCGGGTGTTCTCACCGCCGGGGGTGTAGTCGTCCGTGCGGCGGGGTTTCTTCAGGGCGGTGTAGTTGGCGACCAGTGAGTCTACGCTGCCGGCGGTCACGCCCCAGAACAGGCGCGGCTCACCTAGACGGGAGATATCGTCATCTGTCGCCGGGTCCGGTTGGGCGATCACCCCGACTTTGTAGCCGGCCTGGACCAGCATCTTGCCGATCACGGCGGTACCGATAAAGGGACTGTCGATATAGGAATCGCCGGTCACCAAGACGACGTCGAGTCCGTCCCAGCCGAGGCGTTTCACTTCATCCATCGTTGTGGGGAGGAACATGGGATGATTATAGTGCAAGATTTAACCGCAGATGAAAGGATGAATACCGATCCAGACCCAAAAAATCGTAAACATTTAATAGGATCGTCCGAATAATCCTTTTATCTATGGTTGTGAATGTCCAATACGAATAAGAATGTCCGGGCAGGCAACCCGGCGGCACCCGGAGACACCTCCTTACCGCTGCTTCCTTTCGGACCTGACGGGATTCGCAGGGCTCCGCCGCGCCGGACCCACCCGGACGGGACGAGGATAACCGATGAGAGGGGGAAAGTCAACGTTATCTTCTTTGCAATAACAATTTTGTGATTATCTTCATATGTGGTTTTTGGATAAAGAAGGTTAAAATCAAATTAATTTGGCGGATTCCGTCAAAGTGACGGTTGCCATTAAAACAATAGATATTGAACGAGCATTTTCGGCAATTGGGAGCTATTCAATGAATTCCACTACCCCACATCATTTTCGCTCAACCGTGGCTGGCTCCGTAAGCCGGATGATAATTTTCCTCCTTCTGCTAGGCGGCCTGGTCATCATACCGACCACCCTGGCATTTGCGCTTTCCTTTTCGGCGGAAATCAACCAGTCGTTCACCCCGATCAAGATCGTCGCCGGGGATACCTCCCGCTTGGATATCAAGATCTATAACCCGAACGAATTCCAGCTCGATAACGTCTCCTTTACTGACAGCCTGATCGGGGTCCAGCCGGGGTTGAAGATCGCCACACCGGCAAATCTGGCCAACGATTGCGGCGGCATCGTGATCGCCGACGCCGGAACGACCACCATCCGCTTGAGCGGAGGCAGCGTGCCTCCCCAGGTGGGCTCTACCGCAGGGACCTGTACGATCTCTGTGGACGTGACCTCCACCACGCCGGGCAACCTGATCAATACCATCCCGGCCTATGCCGCGCCTGCCTATGGCGGGGTCGGCTTGCATGCCACCGCCCGGGGCGGCCTGGATACCATCACCAACACCTCCCCTGCCAGCGCCACCGTCCAGATCACGGAAGTGGAAGCTCCTTCGATGAATAAGAGCTTTACCCCCAACACCGTCTGGACGGGCCAATCCAGCCAGCTTGAAATCGACATCATCAACAACGACCTGCAGACGGCCCTGGACCATGCGACTTTCACGGATTATTTGCCAGCATCTTTCACAGTCGCCGCCCCCCTGACCGTCTCCTTGAACGGCTGCGGTGAGCCCACCGCCACCCTGGCTGCCTCGGTCGGCGCGACTTCGTTCACTTTGAATAACGGGACCATTGCTCCCGACTCGACCTGCCAGATCCGGATCCGGGTGGTTTCCTCGATCCAGGGAACCTACACAAACACGATCGGAGCGGGACCTGCCGGGCTGGGCTCGCTCCAGACCCGCCAGGGAGTGACGAATAAGACTCCCGTTACCGCGGACATCAATGTCCAGGCGGTCAATGTCGCCAAGGCGTTCAGCCCGACGACCATCTCCCAGGGCGATCCCACCAACCTGACGATCACCCTGACCAACCCTTCCGGAGCGGATTACACCGGCATCGGCTTGGTGGACAACTTGCCTCCCGGGCTGGCGATCTATGGAACCCCGGCAAGTTTCCAGTGCGGTGGGGCCGTCACTTCCACGTCGAATTCGCTGACCCTGGTTGGCGGTGTGATTCCGGCCGGCAGCATCCTTTCGCCAGGCACCTGCCAGATCCATGCCCAGGTGACCGGGACGGCGGCCGGATTGTATACGAATACGATCCCGGCCCATACCATGACCGGTCCGGTCACAAATGCCTTCCCTGCCAGCGCAAACCTGACCGTCCGGCCGCGCACCATCGGGGTTGTGAAAAGGTTTGGCAGCGCATACTTCTTTGCGGGCGGAACCACCTCCCTGACGGTCACCCTGCAAAACCGGACGGCTTTTGCATTCACCGGCGTGGATTTTACCGACAACCTGCCGTCACCTCTCCAACTCCTCGGCACTCCCACCACTTCGCCTTCCTGCGGTGCAGCGGCGACCATCTCCACGACAAATTCTTCATTCCACCTAAGCCAGGCCATCATTCCACCCGGGACTGATGCGGTTCCCGGCACGTGCGTCGTCACGGCCCTCGTCACCTCGCCGGACACCGGCGGCCCGTATATGAATATCATTCCGGCCCATACCGTCACCTCCGCGGAAGGGATAAGCAACGATAATCCTGCCAGCACGAGTGTGACTGTTTTTGAAGGCGGGTCCTCCCAACCCGCAACGATCACCAAATATTTCTCCCCGAATTCCGTCCCGGTTGGCTCGGCGACCCGGCTGATCATTAATATCCTGACGCCCATCGATACTCCGTTGAGCGGGATCTATCTTGCCGATACTCTCCCGGCCGGACTGCTGATCGCCGGGGCGCCCAATCCGCCGGCATCGGATACCTGCGGCGGCACCCTGACGGCCGTTCCCGGAACGCGGCAGATCGAACTGACCGGCGGTGAGATTCCCTACATAAGCTCCCTATGCACGATTTCCGTTTACGTCACTGCCACTGCTCCGGGAAATTATACGAACACCATCCCCGGCAATACCCTGGCGAGTTTTGAAGGCCGGACCGACCCGATCACCAAAACGGCTTTCCTGACTGCGACCGATTTTTCGGTAAGTAAAAGCTTCACCCCAAGCATCATCACCAACATGGGCCTTTCGAGGCTGACGATCTCCCTGCGCAACACGAACCTGGTACCCATCCAAAATGTCATGCTGACAGACGATCTTTCCACGATGGGAGGCAATTCCAGCTTCGGTGTTTTCGTGGCTCCCGACCCGAATGCAACGACCACCTGCGGGAGTGGACAGGTCCGTGCAATCCCCGGATCGAAGTTGATTACCATGGGGGTCAACCCAGTCAGCAACCTCCTTGACCCGAGTACCGCAGGGACGGTTCCGGCCGGCGATGGCGTCGTACCCGGCCTTTGCACCATCAGCGTGAACGTCCAGGGCGTGGGAGTCGATCCGATCACGCGCACCAATACCATTTCGACTGCCAACGTGACCGGCAATCTCGAGGGGATACCCTTGCCCATCCATACCGTGGCGGCTGCCACAGCCGACCTGACCATCAGCACCATCTCGATCCAGATCGTCAAGGGGTTCGATCCGGTGGCGGTCTTTGGGGGAACTTCCTCGCTGATGAGCATCAAGCTGGTCAATCCGGACCTGGCCTCCCTATCGGGCATCCATTTCACCGATACGATGCCGGACAAAATGATCCTGGCGAACCCGGTCCAGTTCAACGTCGGCACCTGCGGAGGAACCTTGAGTGGCACTCCCGGCGGGAACAGCTTCTCCTTCAGCGGAGGCTACCTGCCGGCTTCCTCGGATTGCACCTTGACCCTGCGGGTGACCATGACCGTCATCGGCAATCTGACCAATACGATCGCGGCGGGTGACGTCACGACCTTTGAGGGCGTCACGAACCCCCAGGACACTTCAGCTTCCCTGACCAACCTGCCCGGGGCGGAAGTGAGCAAGGCCTTTTCACCCAACCCGGTGCCGGCAGGCGGGGTTTCGCTGCTGACCATTACGGTCACGAATACCGGTAATGTGGCATTGACGGGCATGGGCATGAACGACCCCCTACCCGGCACCCTGCCGGCCGGCCTGGAAATTGCCGATTCGCCGGCCGCAGTAAACAACTGCGGCGGCACCCTGACGGCCGTCCCGGGCTCGCAGACCATCCAGCTTGCCAACGGCGTTCTGGCGGACGATTCCATCTGTACGATCGTGGTACCAGTCACCAGCACCGTCCCGAACGCCTACCTGAACAGGATCCCGGAGAAGGCGATCACGACCGACCAGGGCCGGACCAACAACGAACCGGCCGAGGATACCCTGGTGGTGACCTCCTTCAGCCTGGGCAACCGGGTCTGGAACGATAACGGGGCGGGGGGAGGAGTCGCCAATAACGGAGTGAGGGACGGCAGCGAGCCCGGCCTGGCTGGCGTGACAGCCAACCTGTACCTCGACTCGAACGACGATGGCACACCCGACGGCTCGGCAATTGCCACGACCACCACCGATGCGGACGGTTTTTATCGTTTCGACGGCCTGGCAGCCGGAAACTATATCGTCGAGGTGGTCCCACCTTCCGGATACATTCCCAGCACGGTCAACGGCGGGGATGCGGATGCCAATCCGACCGACGACGACAACAACGGAGTGGTCACCACGGCAGGCGGAAATGTCCGCAGCTACCCGGTCACGCTCGGGCCGGGTGCGGACGAGCCCACCGGCGAGACCAACCCGACTCCCAATCCTCTGCCCGGCGAGGCGCCGGACGACCAGTCCAACCGCACCGTCGACTTCGGGCTGTTCCAGGCGTTTTCGCTTGGCAACCGGGTCTGGCTCGATAACGGCTCAGGCGCGGGCGGAATCGCCAATAACGGGTTCCTAGATGGAACGGAGCCCGGGATTCAGAACGTGCGCGTCAACCTGTACCGCGATTCGAACGCGGACGGCATTCCCGACGGCGCAGCCATCGCCTATACCCTGACGGATGCAGACGGTTATTACCGTTTCGACAGGCTGGTTGCCGGCACTTATATCGTCGAAGTGGTCACCCCGGATGGTTATACCAATACCGAACAAACAGCCGGCACCGATACCAATACGGTGGACAATGACAATAACGGCATGGTCGAGATTGGCAGCAATATCCGCAGTAACCCGGTCACACTCGGACCTAGCCTGGAACCCACGGACGACAACGATCCGCTGACCAATCCTGAGTCGGGTGAGGCGCTCAATGAGCAATCCAATCGGACGGTCGATTTTGGTTTCACGACCGGCTATAGCCTGGGCAACCGGGTCTGGTTCGACAACGGAGCAGGGACCGGCGGGATCGCCGACAACGGGATCCAGGACGGGACCGAACCGGGCCTCGACGGCGTGACGGTCAACCTCTACCGGGATTCGAATGCAGATGACACTCCCGATGGCCCGGCCATCGCCACGACCACCACGGCGGGCGGCGGCTACTACCGTTTCGATGGCCTGATCGCCGACAGTTACATCGTGGAAGCGGCCATCCCTACCGGTTACCGCAGCAGCTCGGTCTCCTTCGCGAATCCGAACGACGATCAGGATAAGGATAACAACGGCGTGACCGTCTCGGGTGGAGGCCTGACGATCCTGAGCAACCACGTCACGCTGGGACCAGGAGGCAGCGAGCCTCTGGATGACAACGATCCGGCCACCAATCCCCTCCCCGGGGAAGCCGCGAACGATTACTCGAACCGGACCGTCGACTTCGGCTTCTACTATATTCCCTACAGCCTGGGCAACCGGGTCTGGGACGACAACGGCGCCGGCACCGGCGGCATCGCCAACGATGGCGTGCGCAATGGGACGGAGCCCGGCCTGGCTGGAATGACCGCTTATCTGTATCGTGATTCTGACAACAACGGCATTCCCGACGGCTCGCCGATCGCATTTGCTATCACCGATTCGAGCGGCTACTACCGGTTCGACTATCTGCGCGCCGATACGTACATCGTCGAAGTGGTGACTCCGGCGGGGTATACCTCCAGCGCCGTACGATTCAGCAATACCACCTATCCTGCAGTCGACGATGACAACAATGGCGTGGTCGTGGCCGGTAACCGCATCCGCAGCAACCCGGTCACCCTTGGCCCCGGCGCGGTGGAACCTTCCGGCGAAACCGACCTGGGTCCTGTTTCCCAACCGGGCGACGCGCCCGACCTGTATTCCAACCTGACGGTCGATTTCAGCTTCGTCCAGCTCGCCTCGCTGGGGGACCGGGTCTGGTATGACTCGAACCACGACGGCATCCAGGATTCCGGCGAAGCCGGCGTACCCGGCGTTACCGTCAAGCTCTATACCGATTCCGGAACTCTGGTTGCGACGACCACAAGCGGCGGCGGCGGCCTGTACGTCTTCACGGGCCTGGTTCCGGGGAATTATTATGAAATCTTCACCCCCCCGACAGGTTATGTGATCAGCCCGAAAAACCAGGGTACGGACGCTGCCCTCGACAGCGATGCCGATACCGGGACCGGTAAAACCGTGACCATCACTCTCGGCCCGGGACAGAACGATACGACCTGGGACGCCGGTATGTACCAGCCGCTGGCCTCGCTGGGCGACTTCGTATGGAACGATGCCAATCGAAACGGTATCCAGGATGCCGCCGAGACCGGCATCCAGAACGTTCGGGTGGATCTCTACCGGCCCGGTTACGGCCCGGACGGGATCCCGTTCACTGCCGACGATTCCAATATCGTAGATACGCAGCACACGGATGCCAACGGGAAATACCTTTTCAGCAGCCTCATCCCCGGTAATTATTACCTGGTCTTCACCCCGCCGACCGGATATGCCATCAGCCCACAGAACGCCGGCTCGGATACGACCGTGGACAGCGATGCCAACCCGGCCACCTACCAGACTGCCGTCACTACCCTCGTTTCCGGCGAAACCGACCTGACCTGGGACGCGGGCATGTATTCCGCTCCGGCCTCGTTGGGCGACTATGTCTGGCTGGATGCAAATGGAAACGGCGTCCAGGATTCCGGGGAAAGCGGCATTGCCGGTGCGACGGTCGATCTCTACCGGCCCGGCTTCGGTCCGGACGGCGTTCCCGGGACCGCCGATGACGCAGATCAATTGAATGCCCTCCCGGTGACGACGGCCGGTGACGGCCTCTACAGCTTTACCGGGTTGACCCCCGGCGTTTACGATTTGACTTTCACACCTCCGGCCGGGTACGCCCTCACTGTCAAGAACAGCCCGGGCGGGACCGCCACAACGGACAGCGACGCAAATCCCTCCAGCGGCCAGACGGACCTGATCACGCTTGCCCCCGATCAAAACGATGTCACCTGGGACGCCGGTGTGTACCAGCCGGCCGCGCTGGGCGATTTCGTTTGGAACGACGTGAACCGGAACGGCATCCAGGATGCCGGCGAAGCGGGCGTCAATGGCGTCCAGGTCGACCTCTACACTGCCTCGGGCACGCTGGTGGCGACCACCCACACGGCAAATCTCGCTGGCGTGGATGGCACATACGGATTCTCCAGGCTGCTGCCGGGGAGCTATCGCGTGGTTTTCACCCCGCCAGCAGGGTATGCCCTCAGCCCGAAGGACCAGGGTTCCGATAATACGAAGGACAGCGACGCAAATCCTGTCACTGGCCAGACGGATGTCCTCACCCTCACCTCGGGTCAGACCGACCTGACCTGGGACGCCGGGCTCTACCAGCTGGCCTCCGTCGGCGACCGGGTCTGGAACGATAACGGCGCCGGGGCCGGCGGGATCGCCAATGACGGCATCCAGAACGGCACCGAACCGGGCCTCGACGGCGTGACGGTCAGGCTATACACGGATTCGGGGTCCCTGGTTGCGACCACCGCCACCTCGGGCGGCGGCATCTACGGATTCTCGAACCTGGTTCCGGGGAATTACTATCTGGTCTTTACCCCGCCAGCGGGATATACCCTCAGCCCCATGGACCAGGGTAGTGACAACGCAAAAGACAGCGACGCGGATACTGTCACCGGCCAGACCGCCACGTTTACCCTCACCCCTGGCGAGAACGATACCACCTGGGATGCGGGCATGTACGTGGGTCCGGCGACGCTCGGCGATTTCGTCTGGTTCGATTCGAACGGGAACGGCACCCAGGACGCCGGCGAACCAGGCATCAATGGTGTGACCGTCAAGCTATACGATGACACGGATCATTTGCTCGGGACCACTGTTACGGCCAACGTTGGCGGCGTGGATGGGAAATACAGCTTTACAAACCTTACCCCGGGATATTACTATCTCGTTTTCACCACGCCGAGTGGATATTCCATCACCCTGGCGAACCAGGGATCCGACCATTCCAAGGATAGCGACGCGATCGCGCCGACCGGGCAAACGAATTTGATCCCGCTTGCGGCCGGGCAAACCGACCTGACCTGGGATGCCGGGTATACGAAGCCGGTTGCCATTGGCAACCTCGTCTGGCTGGATAACGGCGCCGGCGGCGGCGTGGCGAACGACGGCATTCGCAACGGCTCGGAGCCGGGCATTGCCGGCGTGACCGTCCAGTTGTTCACCGCCGGGAATATCCTGACTGCCACGACGTTCACGAACAGCTCCGGCTATTACTATTTCGACAACGTGTTCCCGGGCGATTATTACGTTACCATCCCGGCCAGCATGTTCGCGGCCGGGAAGCCCCTGGCCGGTTACGTCTCCAGCTCCGGCGCGGGGAGCAGCCCCACCGCGGACCAGAACGTCGATGAGAACGGCATCGACGACCTCCTGCTGGCGACCAACGGCATCCGGACGCGCACCTATTCCCTGCAAGCCGGGAACCCAGCCCTGATCCCGACCGGCGAGGACCAGAGCGGCTATACTGGCAGCCTGGCCGATAACCAGGTCAATGCCACTGTAGATTTCGGTTTCACCAAGCCGATCGTCTTCACCAAAACCCTGACCGGCACCGAAATTACCGCGGCAGGCAACAATGCCGCCGATCAAGCCGCCATCGGGGAGGCCGTCACATACACCCTGACGACCACCTTCGGCCAGAACATCACCTCCGCCGCCAGGATCGTCGATACGCTCGATCCCGGGCTGGCCTTCATGGATGTGGTCTCCATTACGGCCACCAGCCACCTCTCCAGCACCCGGATGACCTTCGATGGGAGCGGCGCCTGCACCAACTGCACCGCGGGAACGAACGCTGCCACCAGCAATCCTTACATCCAAAACAGCGGCGGGACCGTGACCTTCGACTTTGGGGATGTCACCAATTCCAACCTGGCCAACAGCTCCCCCGAGACCATCACCGTCGTCTACCGCGCCGTCGTTTTGAATACATCGACCAACCAGTCGGGGACCAAGCTGAACAACTCGGCGGTCTTCACCTGGACCGGCCTGGGCGCCGCGCCGATTACCGACGCGACCCCGGATGTCACCGTCGTCGAACCGGTGTTGCAAACCACGAAATCGGTCGTGGTCAACGGGTCGGGGACCAGCGGGGAGGCCGGGGACCCGGTCCAATACACCATTGTCCTCTCGCATGCCCCTGCCAGCGAAACGGATGCCTACGATGTCACCTTCACCGACAGCATCCCAACCGACATCCGGATCACCGGTTTTACGGTCAACGACAGCGGGACCGTTTCGCCGGTCACCGCCTCGGCCTTTACGCTGGTCGGGAACACCCTCCGGACGATCAGCTCGTTCGATTTTCCATACGAAACGGGCCGGACGATCACGATCACCGTAAATGGCGAGCTAAGGGATTCCGTCACCGCCGGCCAGTTGATCTCCAATACCGCCGGCATCCAATGGACCAGCCTTCCGGGGCCGTACAGCAACCGATCCGCTTACAATCCTGATTCGGATGAGCGCGACGGATTCGGCGCTCCTTCATACAACGATTATTTCACTTCCGCTTCCGCCGACCTGACGATCACGGATATCACACCCGCCAAATCGATCGTGTCCAGCTCGAATGCTGATACCCTCGGAACCGACCTGGCCATCGGCGAAGTGGAACGCTACCGGCTGGCGGTCGACATCCCCCAGGGCACCCAGGACGCCTTCACGATCAACGATACCCTGCCGCTCGGGATCGTTTACGCCGGCAACCCGAAAATCTCCTTCATCGACGATTCCGGCATGACCCTGGCGGCTGACCTGACCGGCAGCACCCAGGCCGACAACGGCGCCCTTCCGCCGACCTACGCTCTGCCGGCCGCGCACATTGCCGTCTCGGGCCAGGACCTCACCTTCAATCTCGGCAACATCGTCAACAACGATGTAGACAGCAATACGGAAAAAGTGGTGGTCGAGTTCGATGTCCGGGCTGACGATGACGCCAATAACCACAATGGCGACATCAAATCTAACGCCTTTACCGTTACGATCAACGCCCTATCGCGCGGAACATCGAATACGGTTTCGAACACCATCGTCGAGCCGGACGTCACGACCACCAAGAGCGTCAGCCCCACCTCCGGCGTCCAGGCCGGCGATACGCTGACCTACACGGTCCGCTTCACCAATACCGGCACTTCCCCGGCTTACGACGTCACGGCCGAGGATACCCTTGCCCAGGGTGTGGCGTTCGATTCGGTGACGAGCTGCACCTATTTCGACGGCAGCTCGAGCGCAGCCATCCTGGCCAGTTCCAGCGTGGCCGGAAACGTGGTCACCTTCGACGGCAGCCCGGCGGGAGGCTGGGACCTGCCGGTGTCGACGCCGCATGCTTACATCGAGTGCGTCTACACGGCAAAGGCGTTGGGCAGCCTCTATTTGGATGGCAGCCATACCAATACGATTGCAGCCTCCTGGACCAGCCTGGACGGCCCGGACGCCAACGAACGCAGCTACACCGGTCCGGACGTTACCTCCTCGTTCACCTCCGGCGCGCCGGCGATTGCCAAGAGCGACGGCGGCACGACCCAGGCGACCATCGGCCAGACCATCGATTACACCCTGACCTTGACCAGCCCGCTGGGCACCCTGCACAATGCGGTCATCACGGATACCCTGCCCAAGGGCATGATCTACGCGGCCGGCAGCCAGTCGGTGGGAAGCGGGATCAGCGCGGCCGCCTTCACTGCCACCGGTCCGACCGACGGATCTGACACGGTCAGCCTGAAGTGGGATTTCGGCGATGCCGCGATCACGAGCAGCCCGGTCACGATCACCTTCCAGGCCAGGGTCGCCAACACAGCGTATACCAACGACAACCTGGACTTGAACAACCACGTCGACCTGGCGTGGACGAATGTGGCCGGCGCCGGCCAAACGGACGGCGCGGACGACGGATTCAAGATCGTCGAACCGGCCCTCAATATCACCAAGGCTGCCAGCGTGACCCCGGTCCACCCCGATGCCGGCGATGTGGTCACCTATACTGTGAACATCTCCCCGGCCGCCGGCAGCCATGCAACGGCGTACGATGTCCGCATCACCGACCCCCTGCCGGCCTCCTACCTGACCCTCGACCTGCCGCCCGTCGTGACCCTCACGGGTGGCGCCAGCGGCGTCACGGACAATTCCAGCGGCAACACCGTGGACATCACGATCGATTCGATCGCCAGTTCCTCGGCGAATGTGCAGATCGTCTACACGGCTACGCTCAAGACCGCCGTCACCCCCGGGCTTGCGATCCCCAACACTGCCAGCGTCGTCTGGACTTCCCTGGCCGGCGACCATAATCCCGGCGCGGCGGATGGCGAGCGTGACGGTTCCGGCGGCATCAACGATTACAGCCGGACGGATTCCGCCTCTGTCACGACCAGCCTCCCATCCATGACCAAGACGCTCGTCTCCACGGAACTGAATGTGCCCGGCAACGACCTGCTGACCCAGGCCGCCATCGGCGAATTGGTCACGTATGACCTGGTGATCACCGTCCCCGAGGGAACCACTCCGGCCTTGCGGGCAGTCGACACGCTGGATGCGGGCCTGGCCTTCGTCCATTGTGTCAGCGTCACTCCCTCGGCAGGATTGAGCACCAGCCTGCCGGGCGGATTCTCGGCCGCATCGGTCTGCAACGACGGAACGACCCCGGGGACGAACGACCCCCTGATCACTTCCAACGGGGGCGTAGCCACCTACGATTTCGGGACCGTGACGAATACCAATACGGATAACGCGACTCCTGAGACGATCACGGTCCAGTACACCGTCCTGGTCACGAACGTTGCCGGCAATCAGAATACCGGGACCAGCGGCTCTACCGGCCTGGCGAACTCGGCCGTGCTTTCCTGGACGGGCGGAAGCCAGTCGCCCGTTTCGGCCTCCCACGTGAAAGTGGTCGAGCCGGCCCTGACGATCAACAAATCCATCCTGGCGGCAGGCTCCGATGCCGGCGATACGACCACCTACAGTGTGACGGTCGCCAACGGCAATGCCGCCGGAGATACGAACGCCTACGATGCCGTCTTCCGGGACGTGCTCCCGACCGGCCTGACCTATACGGCCGGCTCCGCGGCAGCCGGTACGTGCAGCGCCGGCGCGCCGGTCTTTGCCTACGACGGCGGCACCCGAACGCTGACGGCCACCTGGGCAACCTTCCCCAGGAATTCCTCCTGTACGATTACGTTCGATACCACCCTCGATATCGGTGTCTACCCAGGCCAGACCATCGCCGCCAACATCGGCGAGGTACGCTGGACCAGCATCCCCGGTACGCGCAGCGATGCCTCCCCGTATAATACCGATTCGGATGAGCGCACCGGCCCGGCCGGAGCCATCGGCAGCGACAGTCTCAACGATTATGGCTTGCAAAACAGCACGGGAACTTTCACGACGGCCAATGTTGCGACCCAGAAAGCCGTTGTAGCCAGCTCCGAAGTGCATACTTCAGGAACGAACGTCACGATCGGTGAGATCGTGCGCTACCGCCTGGTCCTGCAGCTGCCCGAAGGTACGGTCACCGATCTCCAGCTCGCCGACCTGTTCGGCGGGACCGGGGCGGGGCAGCGCTTCCTGGATTCTGTGGCCACCCCGGCCACGACCAAGGTCCTGTTCGTCGGCGGAGGCGGCGTTTCCTCGGCCGCTTACGGTTCCATCCCTGCCGTAGCCTGCGCCAACTATTCCGGGACGTTCACCCTCGCCCAGGCAGCCGACCCGGCCCAGATCCCCTCCTCGGCGGTGAACTGCAGCCTGGCGGACGGCAACATCTCGACCTCCGAAACCGCCAATTCCGACGTGTATGGCACGAATACCACGATGCACTTCGGGCTGGGCACCGTCACGAACAGCGACAGCGATTCCAATCCCGAATTCGTCATCCTCGAATTCAACGCGTTGGTGACGAACGAAACCAACAATATCGCCGGACGCAGCCTCACCGACAGCTTCCAGGCTCGCCGGTACGACGGCTCGGCCATGACGAACCTCGGTTCCGCCTCGGCCGCCACCACCCTGACGATCCGCGAGCCGAATATCCCCTTCAGCCTCGCAACTAACAACAAGACCGCTTCGCCCACCTCCGGCGATGCCGGCGACCAGATCACCTATACGGTCACTTATACGGCTGCAAACGGCGCGAACAATACGGACGCCTTCGACGTCCGCCTGCTGGACAACCTTGCCAGCCTGCCGTTGAGCGGCCTGGCCTTCGATCCGGCCAGCGATATCAGCTATAACGCCAGTTGTTCCACACCCGGAACGCCGGTCAACGATACCTCCGTTGCGATGCAACTGGACGTGACGATCCCGCACGTTGCGCCGGGCTGCCAGGTGACCATCAACTACCGGGCCAACCTGACCAGCGCAGTCGTCCCGCACCAGACGGTCACGAATACGGCTGCCCTGACCTACACCAGCCTGCCCGGGACGGGCACGGCGGGCAACCCGACCGGTTCCAATACCCCGGGAGCCTCGGGCGCCTCAAACGGCGAGCGCGATGGATCCGGCGGGATCAACACCTATCACGGCACGGATACGGCGGACGTTACCGTCAACAACGTGGCGCCGGTCAAGTCGATCGTTTCCACATCGGAGACTGGAACTCCAGAGACCGGTGACGGCTCCGATGCCACCATCAATGCCCGTCTCCTGGCGATCGGCGAGACCATGCGTTACCGCCTGACGGTAACCCTCCCCGAGGGCACCTCCAACAATTTCGTCCTTGCCGACACGCTCCCGGCCGGGCTCAGTTATCTCGGCGATCCGAGGCTGTCCTTCGTTGCCGATACCCCGATGACCGTTCCCGGCGACCTGGCCGGCGCCGATAACGACGCCCTGCCGCCGACGTTTGCCATACCGGGCACGCATGTCAGCGTATCCGGGCAGAACGTCTCCTTCCCGCTCGGCAACCTCGTCAACAACGATTCCGACCCGAACGCCGAGTACGTGGTGGTCGAATTCAACGTCCTGGTCAACAACGACTCGAACAACTATAACGGGACCGTCCACGATAACCGGTTCAGTGTCTCGATCAATGGCGGCAGCGCGGTCTTGTCCAACCATATCTACTCCGCGGTCGTCGAACCGAAGCTGCAGGTCGTCAAGACTGTCGACGATGCCACTCCCGCCTACGGCCAGACGATCACATATACGCTGAACGTATCGCACTCAGCCGCCAGCAAGGCAAATGCCTACGACATCGTCGTGACGGACACCATTCCCTCCGGCTTGAGCTATGTGCCTGCCAGCGCCGGCCCGGCCGGCTGGTCGCCGTCCTATAATTCCGGGACGCGTACCCTCACCTGGACCTGCAGTTCCTCCTGTTCCCTTCTGCTTGGCGACACGGCCGCCCTGACCTACCAGGTCAGTGTGAACGGTCCGCCTGCGCCGCCCGCCATCGGCGACACCTTGACGAACGCCGTCGCCATGACCTGGACCTCGCTGGACGGCTCGAACGCAAACGAGCGCACCGGCGTGGATGGGCCAAGCGGCCTGAATAACTATGCCACTTCCACTTCCACCGGCGTGGTCGTCACCTATCCAGACCTGACGATCACGAAGACCGATGGGGCTGCCCAGTATGTCCCTGGGGCAAGCGTCACCTACACCGTCACGGTCAGCAACGTTGGCAACGACATTGCCAGCGGTGCAACCGTCACGGACAACTTCCCGGCGGTCGTCACCTCGACCAGCTGGACCTGCGCCGGCGCGGGCGGAGCGACCTGCTCTGCCGGCGGCACAGGGAATATCAGCGACACGGTTACCATTCCAGCCGGTCAGCACGTGACCTACACAGTCGTCGCCCAGACCGACCCGGCTGCCACGACCAACCTGGTCAATACCGCCACCGTTGCCCCTCCGACCGGCCTCGTCGCCCCGACTCCCGCCAACGATACCTCCACGGATACCGATACACCGAACCCCCAGGCGGACCTGTCGACGACGAAGACGGATGGCGCGGCCCAGTACGTCCCCGGCACGAGCGTTACCTACACGGTAACGCTGGCCAATGCCGGACCCAGCAACGCACCTGCCTCGGTCGCCTCAGATACCATTCCCGCCCAATTATCCAATTGGACCTGGACCTGCACCGGCGCGACCGGCGGGGCGACGGGTTGCGACGGCGCGGCCAGCAACTCGTCCAATTTCACCGACACGGTCGATCTGCCGACCGGCTCGAGCATTACTTATACGGTCGTGGCAAATATCAAGTCCTCCGCCACCGGCAACCTGGTCAACACGGCCAGCATCACGCCTGCGGCAGGCGTCACCGACACCAATCTGACCAACAATACTGCCACGGATACGGACACCCAGCATTCGCAGGTCGATCTATCGACGACCAAGACGGATGGCACTGCCCAATATGTCCCCGGAATGAGTGTGACTTACACGGTCACAGTCGGGAATGCCGGGCCGAGCGATGCGCCTGCATCGGTTGTCTCCGACGCCATTCCTGCCCAGTTATCCAACTGGACTTGGACCTGCACCGGTGCGACCGGTGGAGCAACGGGCTGCGACGGCGCGGCCAGCAACTCGGTCAATTTCACCGACACGATCAACCTGCCGACCGGCTCGAGCATCACATATACAGTCGTGGCAAATATCAAGTCCTCCGCCACCGGCAACCTGGTCAACACGGCCAGCATCACGCCTGCGGCGGGCATCACCGAGACGAACGCGGCAGACAACACCGCAACTGACACCGACACCCAGCACTCCCAGGTCGATGTATCCATCACGAAGACCGACGGCTCCGCCACATATATCCCCGGTGCGAGCGTCACCTACACGATCACGGTCAGCAATAGCGGACCGAGCGACGCCACCGGTACTACGGTCACGGACACCTTCCCTGCAACTGTCACATCAGACACCTGGACCTGCGCGGGCGTGGGCGGAGCCACCTGCACGGCCAGCGGAGCCGGGAACCTGAATACCTCTGCGAACATCCCGGCCGGCCAGCACGTGACTTACACGGTCACGGCAAATATTACTTCCTCTGCGACCGGCGACCTGGTCAATACGGCGACGGTCGCCCACCCGGCGGACACCGATGGCACCAACAACTCCGCCACGGATACCGACACCCAGAATTCCCGGGCGGACCTGCGGACCACCAAGACGGACGGGATCGCCACGTACATCCCTGGATCGAGCGTCACCTATACCGTCGTGGTCAGGAACACCGGGCCGAGCGACGCGCTCGCCTCGGTCGTCACGGATAACATTCCCGCCCAGCTTTCCTCCTGGACCTGGGCCTGCGCGGGCGTCACCGGCGGGGCGACCGGCTGCGACGCGGCAGCCAGCAATTCCGTCAATTTCACTGACACGGTCAATCTGCCCTCCGGTTCGACCATGACTTACACGGTCACTGCGAACATCAAATCTTCCGCGACCGGGAACCTGGTCAATACGGCCAGTATTGCGCCTGCCGCGGGGATTACCGACCCGACCCCGGGGAATAACTCTGCTACGGACACCGACACCCAGAACTCCCGGGCGGACCTGTCCGTGACGAAGACCGACAGTGTGGCCCAGTACGTCCCCGGAATGAGTGTGACTTACACGGTCACGGTCGCCAACAGTGGACCGAGCGACGCGCTTGCCTCGGTCGTCACGGATAACATTCCCACTCAGCTTTCCTCCTGGGCTTGGGCCTGTTCGGGCGTCACCGGCGGGGCGACCGGCTGCGACGCGGCGGCCAGCAATTCCATCAATTTCACCGACACGGTCGATCTACCCTCCGGTTCGAGCCTGACCTATACGGTTGCGGCGAACATCAAATCGTCCGCGACCGGAAACCTGGTCAATACTGCCACAGTTGCGGCAGCGGCGGGCGTCACCGAGACGAACGCGGCCAACAATACGGCTACGGACACGGATACCCAGCACACCCAGGTCGACCTGTCGATCACGAAGACCGACGGCGTGGCCCAGTACGTCCCGGGCACGAGCGTCACCTATACGATCACGGTCAGCAACAGCGGACCGAGCGATGCCACCGGCGCAACGGTCACGGACAGCTTCCCGGCCGGCGTGACGGCCACCTGGACTTGCGCGGGTGTGGGTGGAGCCACCTGCACGGCCAGCGGGTCTGGCAACCTCAGCACCTCGGCGAATATCCCGGCCGGCCAGCACGTGACCTACACGGTCACGGCGAATATCGTTTCCTCCCTGACCGGCGACCTGGTCAATACGGCGACGGTCGCCCATCCCGCCGACACCAATTCCGCCAACAACAGCGCCACCGATACCGACACCCAGCATACTCAGGTCGACCTGTCGGTCACCAAGACCGACGGTGTGACCCAGTACGTGCCCGGACAGAGCGTCACTTACACGATCACGGTCGCCAACAGCGGACCGAGCGATGCCACCGGCGCGACGGTCACAGACAGCTTCCCGGCGGGCGTCACAGCGGCCTGGACCTGCACGGGTTCGGGGACGGCCACCTGCGCGGCCAGTGGCACGGGCAACATCAACGACACGGTCAATATCCCGGCCGGCCAGCACGTGACTTACACGGTCACGGCGAATATCCTTTCCTCCCTGACCGGCGACCTGGTCAACACGGCGACGGTCGCCCACCCGGCGGACACCGACAACACGAACAATTCCGCCACGGATACCGACACCCAGCATACCCAGGTCGACCTGTCAGTCACCAAGACCGACGGCGTGACCCAGTACGTGCCCGGACAGGGCGTCACCTACACGGTCACGGTCGCCAACAGCGGACCGAGCGACGCCACCGGCGCGACGGTCACGGACAGTTTCCCGGCGGGCGTCACGGCGGCCTGGACCTGCGCGGGCGTGGGTGGAGCCACCTGCACGGCCAGCGGCTCCGGCAACATCGGCGACACGGTGGACATCCCGGCCGGCCAGCACGTGACCTACACGGTCACGGCAAACATCGCCTCGACTTTGACCGGCGATCTGGTCAACACGGCGACGGTCGCCCATCCGGCGGACACCAACTCCGCCAACAATTCCGCCACGGATACCGACACGCAGAACTCCCAGGTCGACCTGTCGGTGACGAAGGATGACGGCGTCACCCAATACGTCCCGGGCATGAGCGTCACCTACACGGTCACAATCGTCAACAGCGGACCGAGCGCGGCGCCCTTGTCGGTCGTCAGCGACAGCATCCCTGCCCAGGTTGCCTCCTGGACCTGGACTTGCACCGGTGCGACCGGCGGGGCGACGGGCTGTAACGGCGCGGCCGGCAGCTCGACCGATTTCAGCGACACGGTCAACCTGCCGTCCGGCTCGAGCCTGACTTATACGGTCGTCGCGAACATCCAATCGTCCGCCACCGGCGACCTGGTCAATACGGCTACGATTGCACCTGCCTCGGGCATCACTGACACCAATTCCGCCAACAACAGCGCCAGCGATACCGACACCCAGAATTCCCAGACCGACCTCGGGATCACGAAGACGGACAACCGGATTTATTACCTCGCCGTCGACACCCTGAATTACGTCGTCGTGGTGACCAATTACGGTCCTGCCGACGTGACCGGCGCAGTGGTCTCGGATGCCATGCCCACCCAAATCACCGGTTGGACGTGGAGCTGCGCCCCGGCCACCCCGGCCGCCTACGGATGCGATGGAGGCACCTCCGCTCCGTTTAGCGACACGATCGACCTGCCGGCTGGCGCCAGCATCACCTATAACGTCTCTGCAGGGGTGACTGCAACGCCTTCCGGCGACCTGGTCAACACGGCGACCGTTACATCCCCGGTTACCGATACGAATCCGGCCAATAACACCGCTTCCGATACCGACGGCCTGGCCGCGTTGA
>DATJPX010000067.1:0-24331 GCA_035506155.1 Anaerolineales bacterium | reverse complement strand
CAGGGCCCCCGGTGGCGCGGATGGCACCAGGGCAAGGACAGGGACGGTCGCGACCGTGTAGGCGTCCGATATGTTCCCGGCCTTCCAATGCCGCGGCAAAAGTCCGACGGCGTTTTCATCCGCAGCAACAGCCTGGGCCATCTGATCCGGGGTCGCCGCCAGCATGGCTTCCGAGCTGACCGGCGCGCCGCCCAGGGCAGCCTGATCGAACAGTTGCTGGATGTCTTCATCGGATGAAAATACCCAGACGGTGACCGGCGCGCTTGCCCCCCCTAGATCCTTCCAGTTGCGAACCTGCCCGCTGAACAACCCGCGCACCTGGGCGGACGTCAGCCTGTCGAGCGGGTTCTGCCGGTTGAGGATCACCAGGATGTCCTCCGTGGCGATCTGGTAGGCCGGGGTGGTCAAATCCGTTGGCTGGCCGAGGCGCAGGGCCAGGTTCGCCGAGCCGAGGTCGAGGTAATCCGCGGCACGCTGTTCCTGCCGGAGCACGTTCCCGCCGGCGCAGGTGCTCAGCGCTCCCAGCCAGGGACTGGCCGCGAAAGTATACTGGACGGACAGGGTTTCCGAGCCGCCGGTCGGCGTGGCGGAGGAACAGGCGGCCAACATCGCCAGGCCGAGCAGGGCAAGCAAGGACAGACGAGGCATGACCCTACCACTCCCGCAGCAGGGCGGCCAGCAGGCGGGCGCGTTCGGCCAGGCTGGCCGTCAGGATGAATTCACGCTCCGAGTGGTATTCGCCGCCTGCGGGACCCAGGCCGTCCAACACCGGGATACCCAGCGGAGCGACGAAATTGGCGTCCGAGGCGCCGCCAGTCCCGGCGGCTTTGAGCTGGGTGCCGATCCCGGCGGCAATGTCCTTGGCTCTCTTGAAGGTGGCTTTCATCCGCTCGTCGAATGGCATGGGCGGACGGTTGATCTCGCCGGTCAGCTCGAGGCGGGTATCCTCCAGGGCGGGGCGCAGACCCTCGAGTGCGGCCTGAATGCGTTCGGCTTCGCCGGGCTGCATGACCCGCAGGTCGATCTCGATGCTTGCCTCGTCCGGGACGACATTGCTGGCGATCCCGCCTCTAACGGTCCCCACGTTGAGGGTGGTGCCTTTGTCGTAATCGGTCATCTTTTGGATGGCGAGCACCTGGTGGGCCAGCTCCTCGATGGCATTGCGGCCTTTCTCGTGATCGCCGCCCGCGTGGGCGGCCCGCCCGTGGACAGCCAGCCGGAACTCGCCGACGCCTTTCCGCCAGGTCTTGACCGACCCGTCCAGCATGCCGGGCTCGAGGACCAGCACGAGGGCGGACCGGGAAGCAAGCTCTTCGATCAAGGCCCGGGATGCCCCGCTGCCGATCTCCTCGTCGGAGGTGAACAGGGCAGTGACGGGGTGCAGCAGCGGCCGGCCGGCTTCCGTGAGGGCTGCCAGGGCGGTCAGCCCGACGACGATCCCGCCTTTCATGTCCGAGACGCCCGGCCCGTACGTCTTGTCCTCTCTGGTCTGGAACGGCATCTTGGCAAGGGTGCCGAGCGGGAAGACGGTGTCCATATGGGCCAGGAGCAGGATCCCGCCCGGACCGGTCCCCCAACGGGCTTCCACCAGGTCCCCGGCCGTCTCACGGGCATGGACCTCGACCTGTGCTCCCGAGCTTCGACACTGGTCCGCCACGAGGGCGCCAACCCGGTCCACGGCGGCCTTTTCGTGGGAGGGGGATTCGGTCTCCACGAGTTGCTGGAGCAGTCCCAGCATGGCGGGCAGGCGGGTAACGAAATCAGGCATAAGCGTCGTTTCTCGCGTGGGTGGACAGGCTTCAGATCAAGGCAAAGACGAGGCAGGCGGCCCCGACCACGGCGCAGTAGATCACGAAGGGGTACAGGGAATGCTTGCCCAGGTAGCCCATCAGCCAGCGGATCGCGAACCAGCCGATCACCCCGGCGACCAGGATGCCGATGGCAAAGCCGGGTACCAGGCCCGTCAGGCCGGGCATCTTGACGACCTTGAGGGTCTCGTAGCCGCCTGCCGCCAGGAGGATCGGGGTAGACATCAGGAAGGCGAAGCGGGCCGCCGCCGGGCGCTCGAAGTTCATCAGCATGCCGCCGGAAATGGCCGAGCCGGAGCGGGAGGCGCCCGGGAAAACCGCCAGGATCTGGAACAGGCCCACCATCAAAGCATCCAACCAGTTCATCTTATCCAGCGAGCGGGCGCGCTTGCCGAACAGCTCCGCCAGGGTCATCAACACGGCCGCCGCAAACATGCGGATGGAAGCCTCCAAGAGCGGTTTGGTGAAGAGCGCCTCGACGGCGTGCCGGAGCAGGAAGCCGATCAGCAGGGCCGGCACACTGGCGATGATCACATACCAGGCCATGCGGTTCTCGGGCGTGGAAAACGGCCGGGCAAAGAAGGCCTTGACCAGGGTCCACAAATCCTTCCAAAAGTAAACGATCAGGGCCACCAACGGACCGAGCTGGACGACCGCCAGGAAGGCGGTCATGACGTCGCTGGCCGGGATGCGCAGCAGCACCTGCCCGACCAGCATTTGGGCGGTGGACGAGACCGGGATGAACTCCGTCAAGCCTTCGATGATGCCAAGCACAAGTGCGTGAAGAATATTCATTCGTTGTCTCCTATAAGAGTTTTTCGTGCGGCGTTATTATCCCACTTTTTCAACAGCTCCTCGACCCGGTCCTCGAAGCTGCCGGCCAGGATGCTTTGACGGATATCCTTGACCAGCTGGACCAGGGCGTGGACGTTGTGGATCGAGAGCAGGGTCCCGGCCAGGAGCTCCTTCGCCACGATCAGATGGCGCAGGTAGGCGCGGGTGAACGTGCGGCAGGTGTAACAGGTGCAGGAGTCGTCGATCGGACGCCGGTCCTGCGCATAGGTCGCGTTCATCAGGTTGAGGCGTCCCTCGGACGAGAAGGCCGCGTTGTGACGAGCCAGGCGGGTGGGCAGGACGCAGTCGAAGATGTCCACCCCGCGGCGGATGCCTTCGATCAGGTCTTCGGGGGTGCCGACGCCCATCAGGTAGCGGGGTTTGTTTTCCGGCAAAAGCGGCCCGATCAGGTCGAGGGTCGAATACATCTCGGCTTTGGTCTCCCCGACCGACAGCCCGCCGATGGCCACCCCGGGCGTGTCCAGGCTGCCGATGAAGCGGGCGGACGCGGCCCGCAGGTCCGGGTCGACCCCGCCCTGGACGATGCCGAACAATGCCTGGTCCTTGCGGACATGGGCTCGGAGGGAGCGTTCCGCCCAGCGGTGGGTCCGGTCCATGGCGATCTTGCTGTAGGCGTGATCGTTCGGATCGGAGCACTCGTCGAAGGCCATGATGATATCGGCTCCCAGGTTTTCCTGGATCTGGATGGATTTCTCGGGGGTGAAGCGGTGCATCGAGCCGTCGATGTGCGACTTGAAGGTCACGCCGTCGTCGTCGATCTTGCGCGTGTCCGAAAGCGAGAAGACCTGGAAGCCGCCTGAGTCAGTCAGCATGGGATGTGGCCACTGCATGAACTCGTGCAGCCCGCCCATCTTTGCCACCAGCTCATCTCCGGGACGCAGGTAGAGGTGATAGGTGTTGGAAAGGACCAGCGATGCACCCAGTTCGTCCAGCTGGACCGGGGTGAGGGTCTTGACGGTGGCTTGCGTGCCAACCGGGGCGAAGACGGGCGTTTCCAGGTCCCCATGCGGGGTGTGGAAGAGGCCGGCGCGGGCGCGGCCGGCGCGTGCGGCGATGGAATACTCGAACATGGCCGGAATTATAACCACAGATAGACCGGCTGAACACCGGCAAAGGCGGAGTGTGATAAGATAGACGGCGGTAATCAGCCGTCCCGAATTTATCTGTACGCCGAGGCAATCATGACCGGACCTATCGCTTTATTGACCGACAGCAGCTGCGACATCCCGCAGGCCCTGCTCGAACAATACGACATCGGCATCGTCCCGCTGGGGGTCATCTGGGGCGACGAGACCTTGCGGGACCGGGTCGAGCTCTCCCCGGAAGAATTCTACCGCCGCTTGAAGACCGATCCCCGCCACCCGACCTCCAGTCAGCCGACCCCGGCCGACATGCAGAAGGTCTACCGGCAAGCCATCGATGGCGGAGCGAAGGAGATCGTGATGCTTTCGCTCAGCAGCGGGATGAGCGGGACCTTCCGCTTGGCCGAGCAGATCGGCCGGCAGATGGAAGTGCCTGTGCACGTGGTGGATGCCAAGGGCCCGACCATGAGCCTGGGTTGGCAGGTGCTGGCGGCCGCCCGCATCCGGGAGCTGGGCGGGAATGCCCTCGAGATGGTGGCAGCCGCGGCCAAGGCGCGCGCCCGCATGGTCCAGGTGGTCTGCCTGGACACGCTGGATTTCCTGTTCAAGGGCGGGCGGATCGGCGGGGCCAAGCATTTCATCGGCAGCCTGCTCAACCTGAAGCCGATCGTCGAAGTGAACCACCAGACCGGAACGGTCGAATCGGTGGCCCAGGCGCGCACGCGCAAGAAGTCCATCGAGACCTTCCTGGGTCGCTTCTTCGAGCTGTTGGGAACGGGCAGGAAGAAGCACGTCGCCCTGCTGCATGGGGACGCCGAGCCGGAGGCCAGGGAGCTGGCCGAGCGTATCCGCCAGGAGCACGCCCCGGATGAGCTGCTGGTCAACCTGACCGGGCCGGTCATGGGCATCCATACCGGGCCGGGAGCACTGTCGTTATGTGGGTATACGGAAGAAGAATAAACGAATAGGTCACGCAGAGATGTGTGACATCATTCGCCCCAAAGATGATCCGCGGGTTCCATCCAGCGGTGAGTACCTAGATCTAGTCCGCGCTCAATCCATAATGAGTAACTGGTGTAAGGCCATTTGGCTGGATCATCGATCAAACCGTGCTTAACTGGATTGAAGTGGATGTAGTTTAGATGATTAGCCATGTCACAGTCGTCCCGGATGACATGATCCCAGAAGCGCTTTTGCCAGAACTTCAACGGTATAGTCAGGCCAAGGGCTGCCTTATACGCTTTCGTGAAATTCGCCTTGATGGAATGCATAATCTGGCTGAAGGTAATTCCTTCCGATGGTTGGATTAGGATATGAAAGTGGTCAGGAAGGTATACATAAGCCAGTAATTCAAACGGATAATATCTTTTAGCTATTTGAATTACCATAGAAAGGAGTTCGATATAATGCGAGTCTTGGAATGCTGGCTGCCTGCCTTCCACGACCTGGGTGATGAATACGGCAGTACCGGGAATATAGTAACGATGGAAGTCCATGTTTTCCTCCCTAATTCTTGGTATTGTAGGTCACGCTATTAGCGTGACCTACAATAGTGCGATCTACAAAGAATGACTACAGTTTTTGCTTGATCTTGGCGATCTCGTTCAAATGGACGAAGCAATGCCGGGTGGGGGGCATGAGCAGCAGCCCGGCGATCGTCCGGCCGCCCCAGTAATCGGTCAGCCAGCGGGTCGAGTCGACCACTGCGCCCGATCCGATCACCCTTTCGATCCGGGCCGGGTCGACTTTTTGTTTGAAGTCCCCGGGTTGGAGTTGTTTCACGATCTCGTCCGTGCGCCTGCCGACGGCCAGGCGGTAAGCTCGCAGCGCCGGGATATCGAGCGCTGCGCTCAGGGCGGCGATCCCGGCCGGGTCGAGCCCGTTGCCGGTTTCCCGGATATCAGTCCCGAGTTTTTTCGCCCAGCCCTGCGACTCGAAAAGTGGGACGGTCCCGGCGACCAGGATGTTCATGGTCACGTCTTCGATGCGGGCCAGGTGCCAGAGATTCCAGGCGACGGAGTGCTCGCCTTTCGGCGGGACGATCCGGTAATCGGCTTCGACCAGGCCGTCCAGGACTTCGTCTTCGAATGACCAGGAATCGCCCCCAGACATGGCTGCCGCATGGACCCCGGCGTGATGATCCAGGAAGACGCGGATTGCCTTTTCGCCGTCCTGTGGGTGGGCCAGGAGGCGCTGAAGCTCCTGCTGCTCTTCGTTCCAGGCTTTACGGTGGGGATCCATGGCCATTCCTACTTCATCCTTCTGAATTCATCATTTCAACGATTTCTTGCTGCGGGTTTCCTGGAGGGCGTTATCGGGGATGCGGCGGTCCAGCAGGTCGAGGGAAATGTCGATCACTTCCCGGGCCTCATCGGGGGTGGTCGTGCCGATGGTGACCATGTCCTGATCGCGGATGGTGTTCCAGACGAAGGCCAGGCCGACGATCGGCAGCAGCCGTCCGGCCGCCAGGGGCTTGATGGTCATGACGGGCTTCCTGGCCTCCCGGATGACCTTCATGACCCAATCCGCCTCGACCTGCATCAGGAAGCCGGCCGCGTTGTAGATCTGGATGTAGGTTTCGATGTCCGCCCCGGCCTTGTCGGCGTAGACGACCGCTTCGGGCATGTGGGTGGAGAGGCCCGGGATCATGCCGCGCTCCCGGATCATTTTCGTGTACTTGTCGATCTCCCGGATCAGGCCGGCCCGCCGGTCGATCAGCGCGTCCGTGACGGACTGGTGCGGCATGCAGAAGGTTGCGCCCAGTTCGGCGCAGCGGTCGAAGACCGCCTCGGGCCGCTCGGCCGGCTGCGGGTCCGGGCCCAGGTCGAAGGCCGGCGTGTAGATGCGGGTGACCTTGCACCCGCTGCGCTGCTCGGCCTCCCGGATCGAATCGTCCAGGTGCGGGGAGAGCGGCCCCATGACCGCGTCGATGCCGTGTTCGAGGAAGACCTCCAGCATGGCGACGATGCGCTCGCGGGATTGGTAGTCCTTGATGAAATTGTCCTTGGCCAGGCTGGTATGCGACCAGCCCAGGAACCAGTTGGTCCCGACCAGCAGGCGCGGCAGGCTGACGCCTCCGACGGTCGTGCGGGGAAATTCGGTTTGGGCGGGCATGATTTTCTCCTTGGATGGCCGAAGTCCGGAACCCGGCCGGGTCACAGCCCGGTGTTGCTCAGGACGTTCAACAGCTCCGTCAGGACCGCGGTGACCTTGGGGTGGGTCGCTTCCAGGTGGTCGATGGCTTCTTCCAGGCGCTGGAGGGTCGAAGGCTGGGGCGCAAGGACGCTGTCGCCGGTCCGCTCGAGCAGGGCATGGATGTCTTCGCTGGTGCCGCGCAGCAGCTCCCGGCCTTTTTCGTCCACATTCTGGGCCTGTTCCATCTCCGCGTGCAGGTTGTCGAGGTGTTTGCGCACTTCCGGAACCGTGGCGGGCGCGCCGGTGGGTCGGGCCGCCTTCCTGCCTTGCTTTTCGCTGAGCTTCCGGTCGTGCTTCTTCTTCTTTTCAAGGTCTCTCTGGCGTTTTTCGTATTTGTAGTTTTGTACGGGCATTGTTTTGTCCTTTACTCGATGATTGACGAATGAATTCTTCTTAAAGGCAATCCGGAACGATCCGGGAGGAACCTAGCGTTTGCGCCAGCGCCTGCGGCCGGAACCCGATTTGCCCTTTTGGCCGGCGGATGGGGCGGCCGCCTCGGCGGGCTGAACGGCGGGGGCATGCAGGGTCTGCTGGTAGTAATCGTCCAGCAGCATGGTCAGAATGGGCGACTCTTCCTCGTTTTCCGCCAGGCTGCGGGCCAGCGGGGCAAAACGCCGCGAGCGTTCGGCCTGGAGCTTGTCCCGGCCGCGCAGGCGCGCTTCGAGCAGGGCGGTCATCCGTTCGGCCACCACTGCTTCCACGTCGGCGTCGCTCGGGATGGGGCGCTCCTCGAAGGGGATCTTGAACTCGCGGCCGATCTTGTCCAGGTCGTATTTTTCGGCCGTGTTCACCAGCGAGATTGCCACGCCGCTGGCCCCGGCCCGGCCGGTCCGGCCGGCGCGATGAATATAGGCTTCGGTCTCCTCGGGCGGCTCGTACTGGATGACGTGCGAAAGGGCCGGGATGTCGAGCCCGCGGGCCGCCACGTCCGTGGCGACCAGGAAGCGCAGAGTCCCGAGCCGGACCCGGTCCAGCACCCTCTCCCGCTCGGATTGCGAAAGGTCGGCGCTCAATTCGTCGGCGTCGTAGCCGAAGCGCTGCAGGACCACCGAGACGTAATGGACCCGCGCCTTGGTGTTGCAGAAGATGATCGCGGAGGTCGGGTTCTCGACCTCGATCAGGCGGACCAGGCAGCGATCCTTGTCCATCCCCGGGACGATGTAGAAAATGTGCTCCGTATCCGTCACGTGGATGTGGTCCGTGCTCAGGCTGAGGAACTCACCGTCCCGGATGAACTCCTGCGCGGTGCGCATGACCGAGTCTGGGAAGGTGGCGGAGAACATGCAGGTGTGGATGGACCGTTTGGGCAGGTAGCGCTGGACGTCGCGCATGTCGGGATAGAAGCCCATCGAGAGCATTCGGTCGGCTTCGTCGAAGACCAGCATCTTGAGATGCTCGAGGGTGAACGTGCGCTTCAGCAGGTGATCCAATACCCGTCCCGGCGTGCCGACCACGATGTGGGCGCCCTGTTTGAGGGCGGTCGTCTGGGCGCCGTAGCCCACGCCGCCGTACACTGCCACCGTCCGCAGGCCGGCTTCGCCGCACAGCCTTTCGGCTTCCTGCCAGACCTGGCGGGCCAGCTCCCGCGTCGGGACGAGGATCAGCGCCTGGCAGTTCGCCCGGCCCGGGTCGAGCCGGGTCAGCATGGGCAGAAGGAAGACGCCGGTCTTGCCGCTGCCGGTGCGGGCCTGGATCATCATGTTGCGCCCGGCCAGCAGGTAGGGGATGCCGCGGGCCTGGACGGGCACGAGCGAATTCCAGCCGGCTCGCCGGGCGGCTTCGCGCAGTTTTTCGGGCAAATCTTCCAGGGTGACGTCCGCCAGCGGATTGCGGGGTGCAACCTCGGATTGCAGAGGGGAATTGTTCACAGTTTCTCGTTTCTGGTCAAAGATACCGTCAGTATATCATTTACGGCCCGGGTTATTCCCCTGGAGGGACCGGATTCTTCCGCTTCGATTATATGGCAAAACGGGCCGTGCGGTCGGACTTGCCAAAAGTTAACCTGAGGTTAACCTGCAGGGGTTCTTGGAACGGGAAAAAATGTGATATAACTTTATCGGAAGAATCTTGATCCCTCGACCGAGAATTATGCCTGCTAATCCACCCGATTATCGAAACGCCCTGGAAGATTTCAACGCTGCCCGCGTCAAAGCCTCTCTGCAGGACATCCTGGCACGCCTGACGGGCAGATCCAACGAATTACTTTCCTACGAGGAAGTCGCCGAAAAGCTCAAGCTCAACGTTCGCACCGAAGGCGGCCTGAGGGAAATCCCTATCAAGGCCATCGTGGGCAGCGTGGGACGCTATACCGACTTTACCCGCAGCTTCATGCCGCTGAAGGGCGGGGACCAGGAACGCTGGGCGCGCGTCAAGGCTGCCGTGGACGACCCTCAAGGGACCGGCATGCCGCCCATCGACGTCTATAAGGTGGGAGAAGCCTATTTTGTCCTGGACGGCAATCACCGCGTCTCGGTGGCGCGCCAGGAAGGTTTCAAATTCATCGAAGCCCACGTCATCGAGGTCAAGACCGACGTGCCGGTCACTCCCGACCTGCAACCGGATGACTTGATCATCAAGGCGGAATACGCCGATTTTCTGCTCGAAACCGGTATCGCTTCCCTGCGCCCAGACGTGGATCTCAGTGTGACTGTCCCTGGGCAGTATGGGAAACTTCTCGAGCATATCCAGGTCCATCGCTATTACATGGGGATCGACGAGCAGCGGGAGATTCCATATCCCGAAGCCGTCGGCCATTGGTACGATACGGTCTACCTGCCGATGGTCCAGCCGATCCGTGAGCGCGGCCTGCTGCGCTGGTTCCCCGGCCGGACTGAGACGGATATGTACCTGTGGGTATCCGTCCATCGGGCCGCCCTGGAGGAAGAGCTCGGCTGGACGGTCAGCCCGGAGGCGGCCGTGACCGACCTGGCCTCCCGGGAAAAGGCCGACACGAACCTGTCGGATACCGGCAGCTGGCGGCTCTCCAAAATGTACGACCGCTATACGGACTGCCTGTTCCGCGACATCCTGGTATCCATCCCCGGCGCGAACGGCGACTGGCCGGCGCTCGAACAGGCAGTCCTGATTGCAAAGAAGGAATGCTCCACCCTGCATGGCCTGCACGTCAAGCCCGATCGGGTCAACGTCAGCGACCAGGTCAAGGACGAGATCCGGACCCGCTTCCACGATCGCTGCCAGCAGGCTGGCATCGAGGGGAGCCTGGCCATCGAAAAAGGGGATATCCCGCGGGTGGTTTGCGACCGCGCCCTCCTGACCGACCTGGTCGTTCTGAAAGTATCCCACCCACCGCTCCCGGGACTCTCCGGCCTGCATTCAGGCCTGCGCTCGATCATCTGGCGGACCGTCCGGCCGGTGCTGGCCGTCCCGGGGGATGTGAGCAACCTGGATCGGGTCCTGCTCGCCTTCGACGGCAGTCCCAAGTCCAAGGAAGCGCTCTTCGTGGCGACCTACCTGGCGGAAAAATGGAACACCTCCCTGACGGTCCTGACGATCTCGGGGAATCCCGCCACCACGGTCCAGGACTACGCTCGCACTTACCTGGACCTGCACGAGATCCAGGCCGACTTCATCGTCAAGAAGGGCTCCCGGGAAACGATCCTGAAAGCGATCAAGGAACATCAGATCAACCTGGTGCTGATCGGCGGGTATGGCAGCTCGGCTTTGAAGGAATTGTTCGTTGGGAGCATGGTGAACTTCCTGCTGCGCCGGGCGAACTGTCCGCTCCTGATCTGCCGTTAAAGAACCATCGGATCAATCTCAACCTGATGAAATCAAAACGCTGGCAAATCGCTCCTTTGCGCACGTCCCGGGCCGACGAGTCCCTGGCGGCTTTTCCTCCGATCATTCGACAGCTGCTCTATAACCGCGGCTACGCGACCGAAGCAGCGGCTGCTTCCTTCCTCAAGGCGGAAGTGGGCTTCGACGTCGACCCCTTCCAGATGACCGGCATGCGCGCTGCGGTCCAGCGTATCCGGGAGGCCATCGAGCGGAAGGAGAAGATCACGATCTATGGCGATTACGACGTGGACGGCGTCACTGCCACGGCCCTGCTCGTCCAGGCTCTGCGCTCCCTGGGCGGCGGCGTCGAACCCTATATTCCCAATCGATTCGACGAAGGGTACGGCCTGAACCCCGAGGCGCTCACGGCTTTGAAAGAATCCGGCGTTGGCCTGGTCATCAGTGTGGACTGCGGGATCCGTTCCCCGGCCGAGGCGGAGCACGCCCGGGCGATCGGCCTGGATATGATCATCTCCGATCATCACCAGCCGGCGGAGGGCGACCTGCCTTCGGCGGTGGCAGTCATCAATCCAAAGCAGGCCGGGGATGCCTACCCGGATAAAGACCTGGCCGGGGTGGGGGTTGCCTACAAGATCGCGGAGGCCCTCCGGCAGGAATTCGGCGATTCCGCCGGCGGCTTCCGGTTGGAAGATCTACTGGACCTGGTGGCCCTTGGCACGGTGGCCGACCTGGCCCCACTGGTCGGTGAAAACCGCTCGCTGGTCCGGAGAGGCCTGGATAAGATTCGCCAGGCCAGGCGCCAGGGATTATTCTCCCTGGCGGCGGTGTCCGACCTCACCCTGGCAAAAACGACGGCCACCAGCATCGGTTTTATCCTTGGCCCTCGCCTGAATGCTGCGGGACGGCTGGAATCCGCTCTGGCTGCCTACGAACTTCTCACCACGACTGAAGTCAAGCATGCCGGCGAACTGGCGCAGCAGCTCAACGTCCAGAACCGTCAGCGCCAGGAGCTTACCCGCAAGATCCAGCAGGAGGCCGAGGTCATCGCCCTGGCCGACGATCCGGACCCGGTTTTGTTATTCGCAGTCCATCCCGAATTCAATCCCGGGGTGGTCGGGCTGGCAGCCGCCCGCCTGGTGGAGACCCATTACCGGCCGGCCTTGGTCGGGCAGGTATCGGAGGAGACGACGCGCTGCTCGTGCCGGTCCATCCCCGAATTCCACATCACCCAGGCCCTCGACCAGTGCAAGGATCTCCTCGTCCGGCACGGCGGCCATGCTGCGGCAGCAGGGTTTACCGTTCGCAATGAAAACCTGCCAGCCTTGAAGGAGCGCCTCCGTTCGATCGCCCGGGAACAGTTCCGCGATCTCGAGTTGCGCCAGACGATCAACGCGGATGTCGAGGTCTCCCTCACCGAGCTCCGGCCGGAGTTGCTCAAAGCCCTGGATCAATTCCAGCCCACCGGATACGGCAACCCCGAGGCGGTTTTCGTCTCACGCAATGTAAGGGTTACAAGCTCCCGCACCGTTGGCATGGATGGGAAGCACCTCAAACTGGTGGTCAGTGACGGACGCTTCACATACGATGCCATCGGGTTCCGGCTGGGAGACCTCCTGCCACGCCTTCCGCCCCTGGTGGATCTGATCTATACTTTCGAGGCGAACGAATACAACGGCCGGATTTCGATGCAGTTGAATCTGAAGGATTTAAAGCCGGCCGGCGAACCGGATTAGGTGCAGGATAAAGAACGGAATAGGAATAATGGACCAAGTGGATGGGGAAAAATTATTGTAAAATAAAGATACATTGGCCTTTTTTTCGTCGGCAAATTTGCCACCTACTTTATGGAGTCTATCCGTAAAGAATCCCAACCCAGTTCAAGGAGAATATCATGAGAGGAAATACAGCGAAGATAGTTGCAGGCCTCCTGTTCATTTGTCTTGCTTTGCAAGCCTGCGGCGCGCCGAGTGCCCAACCGACTGCCACCCAACAGCCTGCCCAGGCAACCCAGGCCCCGGTGGCATCCCCAACTACTCAAGCAGCAGCCACCGCAACCGAAGCCCCGACCGTGGCTCCGACCGCCGCTGCAATCCAGCACCTGACCAAACCTGACCAGCCGATCTATTTCCAGTATCAGCTGACGAACGATTGCGTGGTTGGCGAAACGTATAAGAATACCGGGACGATCCTGCCTTCGAAAACTTGCGACAACTGGCTGGTGAATTTCATCGAGCGGCCGTTCTCCCCCGATCTCAAATCCTACTATCCTTTCGAGGATATCGGCCAGACGCAGTTCGGGGCCAACAAGGACTGGTATTTCGGCCGGATCCATCCATATGATCCGACGCTCCAAGCGGGTGATCCCGTGATGACGTACGGGTTCGTGTTGGACCTCAACTTCGATGGATTGGCCGACCTGTTCATTGCGGTTACCGATCTTCCGATGAGCGGCCTCGTCTGGACGGTGAAGGGAGTCAGGGCCTGGCAGTTCGTCGATGGACAGGTGAACTTGATCTTCGACTCCGGCTCCGGGACGGACCCCGATCTGATCTGGGTACGCCGCGTTGGCCAGAACATCGAGATCGCTTTCAAACCGAGCATCCTGAACGGAGACAACACATTCGCCTGGTCGGCCTGGGCGCTCTCCGGCGACGTGGATCCGACCCAGATCCTACCGATCACTACCCTGTCATCTGATCGGTACGGCATCGATAATACCTGCGCACGGGGCTTCAACCTGGACATCAAGACGACCAACCTGGCCAACAAGTGCACGAATTAGTTCGGCCTGCCCGAGCGCGGGATCGGTTCCACCTTGGAATCGACATCCGATAAAGAGAACAGCTCCCTTCGTATGAAGGGAGCTGTTTTGCGAATACTGTCAATCCACGAACCGGTACTTTATCAATGCCCAGATTGCCAGGAAGGCGTCCTTTAACTTGATCTTCTTTCCTTCCGAATAATCCCGGGGGTTGAACGAGATCGGTACTTCATAAACGCGCACTTTCCGTTTGAGGACTTTGGCGGTAAATTCGGGTTCGAAATCGAACCGGTTTGCCCGCAAGGTCACTCCCTGCAAAACTTCCCGGCGGAACAATTTGTAGCCGGTTTCCATATCTGTCAGGATCGTGTTGTAGAGTAAATTCGTCATGAAGGTGAGAAGTTTATTGGCGATCATGTGCCAGAACATGGCCACCCGCCGGGATCTCCCAAGGAAGCGTGACCCATAGACCACATCGGCTGCGTCTTCCCGGATCGGTTTGAGCAGGTCGGGATATTCGCGCGGATCGTATTCCAGGTCTGCGTCCTGAATGATGACCAGGTCACCCGTCGCGGCCTCGATCCCGGTCCGGACGGCTGCACCCTTGCCCTGGTTCTTTTCGTGAAGGATGACGCGTATGCCGGGTTGTTTGGCCAGGTCGCCGAGAAGGTCGCGCGTCCCATCGGTCGAGCCGTCATCGACGAGGATGATCTCGCTTGCCAGCCCGGTATCGAGTACCCGTTTGACAATCAATTGGATGGTCTTGACTTCGTTATAGATGGGGATAATTACGGTGAGATTCATGGTCCAGATTATAAACGAAATGTAAGCATGGAAAAAATTTCCCCGTGCTATAATTTGTGAGTATGTTCAATGGGAGAATGCTATGACTGTTGCACAAAAAACTGACGTGGTAGCCCAAGGCGCCCAATTCGTACCTCCGCCGATCACCAAGCTGGAAGATACCGGCTTGTCCCTATTGTGGTTGCAGGATTTAACCCTCAAGATCTTTTATTACCAGGGATATCTTTCCGGCTTCAAGGTTGCCGAGGAAATTGCTTTGCCTTTTGCCGGTATCGTCGACCAGATTCTGGAAGGTCTCAAACGGGAAAAACTCATCGAAGTGAAGTCTTCGCAGATGGGCCTGGGAGAAGGTTCCTACCAGTATGCCATCACCGGCGCGGGCATCGTCCGCGCCCGGGAAGCCCTCGAACGCAGCCAATACGCCGGACCGGCGCCTGTCCCGATCGAGATGTATAACGAAGCGATCCGCCGCCAAAGCCGCGGCAGGGTGGCCATCACCAGCCGGACCATGCGCTCGCTGCTTGCCCAGCTGGTCCTCTCGGAGGATACCTTCCAGCGCCTCGGCCCGGCCCTCAACTCCGGGACCTCGATCTTCCTCTATGGTCCTCCCGGCAATGGCAAGACCAGCGTTGCCAAGGCCTTCGGCAACCTCGTCCTGAGCCAGACCATGTTCATCCCTTTCTCCCTGTACCTGGATGGGCAGATCGTCAAGCTCTACGATTCGGTCAACCACCAGCTTGCCCCCGAGGCGGATACGCAGGCCAACGGGACCGGCGGCCTGCGCTCGAGCGGACGCCGGGATCCACGCTGGGTCAAAGTCCGACGGCCGTTCATCATGGTCGGCGGCGAGCTGACCCTGGAAGGTCTCGACCTCGTTTTTGACGATACCCACAAGTTCTACGAGGCCCCGTTCCAGGTCAAGGCGAACGGCGGGATCCTTTTGATCGACGATTTCGGCCGCCAACAGGTCCGCCCGCGCGATTTGCTCAACCGCTGGATCGTGCCTCTCGAGAACCGCGTCGATTACCTGACCCTGCACACCGGGCGCAAAGTCGAAATCCCGTTCGACGTTTTGGTGGTTTTTTCCACCAACCTGCCGCCGCGCGACCTGGTCGATGAAGCCTTCCTGCGCCGCCTCCGCCACAAGATCGAGATTGGCGACCCCTCGTACGAGGAATACCGGGAAATTTTCCGGCGCGTCTCGCAGCAGAAAGGCGTTCCCTATAACGACCAGGGCCTGGCCTACCTGCTCCAGGAATATTACATCAAGCGCAATCGCAAGCTGCGCGCCTCCCATCCACGCGACCTGTGCGACCAGATCCTGGATATTGCCCGCTACCTGTCTGTGGATCCGGTGATGAGCAAGGAGATGATCGACCGCTCCGCCCAGGCATATTTCGTGGATATTTAATCCATGTGGAACGAATTGCCTTCCCCGACCATCACTGCACACCGCGGCGACAAGGTCCACGCGCCCGAGAATACCCTTGCAGCCTTCAAAATGGCCGCCGACAAAGGCGCGGATGCCGTCGAGTTCGACGTCAAATTGACTGCCGACAGTCAGGTGATCGTCCTGCACGACCCGACCGTCGATCGCACCACCAACGGGACCGGGAAGCTGACGAATTACACCCTGGCTGCGCTGCGTGAGCTGGATGCCGGCGTGCAGTTCCCCGGCCAGTTTCCCGGCGAAAAGATCCCCACACTCGAGGAGGTCTTCGAAGAGGTGGGCAAGCGGGTTCATATGAATATCGAATTGACCAACTATTCCACCCCGAACGATGCTCTCGTTCGGAAAGTGGCGGAGTTGGTTAAAAAACATGGGATGGAAGGCCGGGTACTCTTCTCATCCTTTTTTCCGGGCAATCTGCGGAAGGCGGGAGCCATCCTGCCCCAGGTGCCGCGCGGACTGTTGACCATGTCCGGATTCCTGGGGATGTGGGGGCGGACCTTCGGCTGGCGAGGCGATTACGCAGCCCTGCACCCCTATCTTACCGACGTGACTGCCGGGCTGGTCTTCCGTGTCCATGCTGCCGGGAAACGCATCACCGTCTGGACGGTCAATACCGAAGCGGATATCAAAAAACAGATCGGGTTGGGCGTGGATGGCATCATCACCGACGATCCGGCCCTTGCCCTCCGGCTGATCGGGAGGTCCAGGTAAATCTGGCGGATTTATTTGCCCGGCACTGCATCGTCTTTCATCCATCCGGCGCATCGAGCCCCTTCATGGCGCCGGATGTTGTTTTCTGAACAATTGGATGTAAATAAGGTACAATCCCACTGGCGGCGATTCTGGGCCTGTTCCCAAGACAGGTCGAAGGCACCGGTCAAGACTTGACATGTTGATCCGACGTTTCTTCCTTGTGTTGCTCGTTTGCGCCCTGGCGTTCTCTGTCAGTCCGGCGGGAGGTGTTCGCGCCTCCGGGACCGATCAGGAAGATCCGGCAGTTGTCAGCGCGCGCCAGATGCTCGGGCAGATGACGCCGGAAGAACGCGTCGGGCAGCTCTTCCTGGTCTCGTTCACGGGTTCGACCGCCGCGGACAATTCCCAGATCCATGACCTGATCGTCCGCCGCCATGTCGGCGGCGTGATCCTGCAAGCCGGGAACGACAACTTCGTCGCATCCCCGGATACCGTAACCGGCGCTTACCAATTGATCGCCCAGCTTCAGAATGCCGAATTTCAGGCATCCCAAGTCGTCCCTACCAGCACTGCAGGCGACACGCCCACTCCGTTCCCGCCGCCCACGACCGCTCCGGCCAATTACATTCCGCTCTTCATCGGCATCTCCCAGGGCGGGGATGGGTCGCCGAATGACCAGATTTACAGCGGCCTGACCCCGCTTCCTGACCTGATGGCGATCGGCGCCACCTGGAATACCGACTTGGCCAAGCAGGTTGGGGCGGTCGCCGGGCTGGAGTTGTCCACACTCGGGTTTAATTTCTATATCGGACCTTCGCTGGATGTATTGGAAGAGCCCCAGTCCACCCTGGGGAACGGCCTGGATGCCGGCGTGTTTGGTGGAGATCCCTATTGGGTGGGGGCGATGGGCAGCGCTTACATCACCGGCCTGCATACCGGCAGCAACGGGCGGATGATCGTCATTGCAGACCACTTTCCGGGCCGCGGCAGCGCCGACCGGCCGGCCGGGCAGGAACCTGCCACGGTCAGGAAGTCGCTCGAACAACTCAAGCAAATCGAACTGGCTCCCTTCTTTACCGTGACCGGGAATGCCCAATCGTCCCAGGGCACTGCGGATGGTTTGCTGGTTTCCCATATTCGCTATCAGGGTTTCCAGGGCAATATCCGCGCGACCACCCGTCCCGTCAGCTTCGACCCGCAGGCGCTGGCCCAGATCCTGGCCCTGCCGGCCTTCTCCAGCTGGCGCACGGCGGGCGGGTTGATGGTTACCGATGATCTGGGCAGCCAGACCGTCCGCAGCTTTTACGATCCCGGCAACCAGTCCTTCTCGGCCAAGCAGGTTGCCCGGGATGCCTTCCTGGCTGGGAATGACCTGCTCTACATGGGCAATATCGTTTCCAGCGACGCCACGGATAATTACACGACCGTCGTGCAGACGATCGACTCCTTCGTCCAGAAATACCAGGAGGACCCTGCCTTTACGAAACGGGTGGACGATTCGGTCTTGCGCATCCTGACAGCCAAATTCCGGATGTACGGCAGCTTTGCCACGGGAGTTGTGATCCCATCCCGGGATGGCCTGGCGGAGCTCGACCAGCCGAACTCCCAAGCGGTTACCTTCGATGTGGCCCGCCAGGCTGCCACCCTGGTCAGCCCCGATGCGCTGGATTTGGAAACCGTCTTGTCCTCGCCGCCCAGCGTGCGTGACCAGATCGTATTCATTACCGATACCCGAACGCAGCGTCAATGCAGCACATGCACTCCCCAGCCGATGCTCGCCGTGGACTCATTGCAAAACGTGATCCTGCGCTTGTACGGCCTTCAGGCAGGCGGCCAGGTCATGGCCGGCCACCTCATCTCCTACTCCCTCGACTCGGTCGGCGCCATCCTGGATGGCGGGACCGGGAACCAGGATTTGGAGAATTCCCTCCGCCAGTCGAATTGGGTCGTCATCAACATGCTCGACGCGGAACCGGGGCAACCCCAAACGATCCTCCTGCGCCGGTTCCTGTCCGAACGGCAAGACCTGCTGCGTGACAAGCATGTCGTCGTCTTTGCTTTCAACGCGCCATATTTCTTGGATGCAACCGATATCTCCAAAATCACGGCGTATTACTGCCTGTACAGTAAATCCGACCAATTCGTCGATGTGGCCGCCCGATTGCTCTTCCGTGAGATCACCCCAACAGGGGTCCTGCCGGTCTCGGTGCAAGGGGTGGCTTACGACCTGTTGTCGATGACCTCACCGGACCCGGACCAGACCATCTTCCTCTCCCTGGACCTGCCGTCAACGGGAACATCCTCTGCCGGCCCCGGGACACTCGTGCCGACGATCACCCCCCATCTCCGGGTTGGCGATACTGTCTCGGTCAAGACGGGGGTCATTCTCGACCATAACGGCCACCCGGTCCCGGACGGGACAGGGGTGCAGTTCACGATTGCGTCTTCAGGCAGCGGCGGAGTCGTCCAGCAGATCGATGCGGAGACGGTTCAGGGAGTTGCCGGGGCCCCGATCAATATCGACCGTCCCGGCCTGCTCGAGATCCGGGCGACCAGCGATCCGGCCTTGACCTCCGTCGTTTTGCAGTTGAACGTGTCTAATGAGGGGTTCAGTGTAACCGTGGTCGCCCCGACCGAAGTGAATGCCCTGACTCCCACCTCACCGGCGGTTGTCAATCCGGGTGGGAGCAGGCCGGCAGCGGGCAATTCAGGCCTGCTCAACTTTGGCAGCTGGTTGACGATGGTCCTGATCCTGGGCGCATTCGGCTACCTGGCGTTCTGGTCCGGCAGCCGCCTGGTCGAGACGCGCTGGGGCATCCGCTGGTCGGTCTGCGTCGTCCTGGGCGGATTGATCGTGTATACCTACCTGGCGCTGCGCCTGCCGGGCGCGGTGAACTATCTCCAGCATAATGGCTGGCTGGGAATGGCAAGTTTGCTTTTATTGGGGGTCGTGGTTGGCGGCGCGGCGGCGTATGGTTGGTACGGCTTGACTAGGGGACGAGCGAAGCAATCAAACTGACCACCAGCAGACCGGCAGCAACCAGCAAAAGGATTTGGTCTGGCTTGCGTTCGAAAATATCGGATAGGACGACTCTGGCCGCCGTTTGGACGGGAGGGCGGGCCGGGAGTTCCCGGGTTCCGAGCATGTATTGGCGCATTTCTTCGGCGGTGGCAGGGCGGTCGTCCGGGTGGAGTTCCATTGCCCAAAGGATGGCCCGTTCGGTGCGCGAGCTGATGGCCGGATTCAGTTTGCGGGGCGCCGGCATGCTGTCGGGCTGAAGGAAGCGCTGGCGGGCGTCCACCGGCGGGGTATTCGTCAGCAGATGATAAAGCGTACAGCCGAAGGCATAGATGTCGCTGCGGATGTCGGTATGCAGCCCGTCACCACCGTACTGCTCGAGCGGTGTGTACAGGGCCGTGCCGCGTCCCTGGATGACGGTGATCGTCATTTCATCCGGTACGAGCGCCTTGACCAGGCCGAAATCCACCAGCTTGAGCAGGCCGTTTGGCGTGATCTTCAGGTTGGAGGGTTTGACGTCCCGGTGGACGAGTGGAGGAGTCTGGCCGTGCAGGTAGGTCAGGGCGTCCGCCAGCTGGTTGGCCCATCTCAAGACCTCTTCCTCGGCGAGGAAGGTATTATTCTGCTTCGCCTCGAGCATCAAGGCGCGTAGATCTTTGCCGGGAATATAATCCATCACCAGGTAATCGTGCTGGCCGATGGAAAAGAAATCGGAGACTTTTGGCAGGTTGGGATGATCCAGGCGCGCCAAGACCGTCGCCTCATGCAGGAACTGCTGGCGGGCCTCTTTCAGTAATTTGGCGGGTACCGACCGGTCGTGTTCGACTTCTTTGAGCGCACAGCGGCGTCCTTCCAGACGTAAATCATCGGCAAGGTAGATGGCTCCCATACCACCCTGGCCAATGCGCTCGCGAATGCGATAGCGGCCGCGCAGCACCTCTCCGGTTTTTCGCGCGACAGGCATATTGGTCCGATCTTAAACTGGCGGAAATAATTGATCCGGGGCCGGCTGGTGTCTCGGCGTTGGTAAACCGGCGTTGCACACCCGTTCAATATTTGTTATATTATAAGCGTCTTTTGAGCTCTTGTTGTATAATGCTTTTTAGTGAGGATGGACAGGATGGAAGGCAATTTGTCAGAGTCCCCGATGTTGATTGCGCAAAACGGCCCGCTAAAGGGCCAGCGATGGACCCTCAACAAATCGCTGCTGATCGGGCGGGAGGCGACTTGCGAAGTCGTCGTCCCCGACCGGATGGTATCGCGCTTCCATGCCCGCATCACGCCCCAATCCACCGGGATGATCTTGGAGGACCTGGGAAGCAAGAACGGCACCCACTGCAATGGGTCGCCGGTCAAAGGCCAGGTGGTCCTGAAGGATGGCGATTCGGTCCAGATTGCGCTGGCCCAGCAATTCCTGTTCATCACCTCCGATGCCACCGTACCCCTGGCCGAAAGCGGGGAACATGCCGGGCGCCTGCGCCTGGAGATGCGTTCGCGGCAGGTCTGGGTGAATGACCAGCTGATCGATCCGCCGCTCTCGGCGCTGCAGTTCCATGTGCTGCACGTCCTGTACGAAAACCAGGGTCAGGTGGTCGCCCGCCAGCAGCTGGTCTCGAACGCCTGGGGCGAGGATGAAGCTGTCGGCGTATCTGACCAGGCCCTGGACGCGCTCTTGCGCCGGCTGCGGGATCGCATCGCCGAGGTCGACCCGGATCATGCATATATCGTGACCGTGCGCGGACATGGCGTCCGCTTCGAAAATCCCCCGCTTGGCTAACTCGATAGAGATTACTCCCCGCCAATTTGGCGGGGAGTATGTTTTTATTTGATATTCTTCTGCATTTCGAACTTGAGCACGGCTCGGTAGACTTGCTGGAGTTTTTCGATGGTTTGGGCGTCTTCGCTCTGCGGCTTGGCTCCTGCCTGTTCCTCGCTGCGCGCCAACACATTGGCGACGATCGAGCTGAATTCCGGGGTGAGCTCGGATGCATGCTCGGCGATCATCTTGTTCAAGGAGGCTTCATCCGGCGCGCCAAGCAGCTCCTCGAGCAGGGCCAGCTCGGGAGGCGGAGCGCTGGCCTGTTGCAGGACCGCGACGATCTGCTGCAGCTTGGGCATCCGCTCGGCATCGTTTTTCTGGTTGGCTTCCTGGATCGACTGGTTGAGCAGCTGGACGAAGGTATCGTTGATTTCGGCGATGTGCTCCACGGTGGCCTGTCCGATGTTCTCGGCCGAAAGGAGTGTGTTTAGCAGTTCGTTGGCGCGCTTGAACTCCTGTTCGGTGCGCTGGTCGATCAGGTGGGTGATTTCGAGGAGTTTTTCACGAAGCGCTTCCAGCTTCTTGCGTTCCTCGCCGGTTTGCTTTTCCAGCCGCTCGGTGAACGCCTGGAAGAAGAGATAATCCAGGGCGGGACGGGTCAGACTGACCAGGGCGCTCAGGCGGTCCTCATTCGGGGCTTCGATCAGGATGTCCAGCAGCTTTTCGCGGTCCAGGCCCTTGCCGGCTGCCTGCAGGACCTTGATGGCTTCCTGGACTTCATTGGCTTGGCTGGTAACCTTGCGGCCATATTCGGTTTCGGCCAGTAATTGCTTCTGGATGGCATCCATTTGCTGGATGTACTGCCCCTCGCCGCTCGAGGCGGCGCCTTCCAGGAGGCGGCTAAAGATGGCGAAGAACTCGGCATCCAGGAGGGCAGCCTCCTGCTTGATGAGCTCGGAGCGGGCCTCGGGAGTCGCGGCTCCAAGCAGCCGTTCGATCAGGCCGACGCGCTTCTGCTGGGCCTGGATCATCTCCGGCGTGATGCCATCCGCCCCGAGAATTCGTTCGAGCAGGCTCTGGTAGGTCAGGAAATTCTGGGGGCGCAACAGGTAAGCCTTGCGCTTTTCGGGTGGGAGGCGGTTGGTGGCCTGGGTAATCAGCGGACCGACCAGCTTTTCCTGGTCGTTGACCGCCATGCCTAATTCGGCCGGGAAATAGGTCAGGAGGAGCTCCTTATCGGCGTCGTGGTAAACGATCGGAGTCGCCAGCGGACCGTTGTAACCGCAGCTCTGGCAGACAGCGTAGTTGGAAACCCCGCCAAGCAGGCGCTGCTTGGCGCCCGGATCGGCGCTGACGTCGAACAGCTGCTCGATCTGGGCGATGACAGGCTGCCGGCAGCGGGGACAGGCGATCTGTGTCTTTTGAGGAGGCATAATTACTCTCTTGTCAGGATGGTTTTGTTAAAACCCGGTTCCTCATGGAAACCGGGCGTTCCAATATTACCCCAGTTCACGGGAACGCGGCAGGGAGAAACATAAACGCGCCCCCGAGGCGGGCTGCGGATCCACCCAGATGCGTCCGCCGTGGGCCTCGACGATGGCTTTTGCCAGGTACAAGCCCAGGCCGGCTCCCTTCGTCTTGCGGACAGCCTTGTCGGAGCGGTAGAACCGGTCGAATACGTACGGAATGTCCGCCGGGTCGATCCCCGGGCCATGATCGCTGACGCACACGATGATCTGCTCCGGCCGGACCTGACCGCTGATGCGGATTTCCCCGTCTGGGGAGTATTTGATGGCGTTCGAGACCAGATTGGACAGGACCTGGCTGATCCGGTTCTCGTCCGCCAGAATGATGGGGAATTTCTCGGGAAAATCCACCACGATGGTATGGCGCTGGGTCTGGGTGCGGAAGCGTTCTGCCAACCGTTCGGCCAGGATGGGCAGGGAGATATCCGAAAGGTTGGGGGTCAGGCCGCCGGCTTGCAGGCGGGAGGCGTCCAGCAAATCCTCGATCATGGCGGCCAGGTGATCGGCTTCTTCTTCGATGACCGCCAGGCTGTCGCGGACGACATTCTTGTCCCATTTGGCGTCCTCGCGGCGAAGGGTGCTGACATAGCCTTTGATCAGGGCGACGGGCGTCTTGAGCTCGTGGCTGACGATCGAGACGAAGGTGTTCTTGATTTCTTCGGCGTTGCGGAACTTGGTGATGTCCCGGACAGTGGCGATGATGTTGCGAAGCGTTCCATCGGCCGCCAGCAGGGGAGCGTAGGTGATGCCGACCGGCAGGGCCGGCGGCTCCGGTCGTTCGAGGTCTCCCTCGACATACAGGTAGGCATTCGGGGTCAACGGCCAGCCCTCGCTCTCGGCCTCCTCGAAGGTTTGGCCGTCGGGGCGACGCGCCCAGCGGATGATCTCGGAATGGCTCTTGTCCTGGATCTCGGCGCGGGTCCGCCCGTAGAGCTTCTCGAAGGCGACATTGCAGCGCTCGATGCTGTGATCAGCGTGCAGGATGAGCATCCCATCCGCGGCGGAATCGAGCAGGGCATCCAGGCGCTGCTTCTCATAGCTGACCTGGCCGTACAGTTTGGCATTATAGACCGCGATGGCGGCCTGGTCCGCAAAGGACTGCAGGAGCAGCTTGTCGTTGGCCGAGAAAAGGTCCGGGTAGCTGCGGAAGATGAAGATGACCCCGATGACCTGCCCGTGGGCTGCCAGCGGGATACCGACGCCATTCAACAGGCCCATGCTGGCGGTGTACGTCAGCTCCTTGAGCATACGGTTGAGTTCGACTAGGTTCAGTTCGGCAGCTTCCTCCTCTGCCAGGAGCGGTTCGAGGTAGCTCAGGAAGGCGGCCGGGATGCCGTGGACAGCCACGACGCGCCAGCCCGAGGATTCCTTCAGGGCGATGATCCCCGCCTGACCGGCCAGCATTTCGATCGAGATGCGCAGGATGCGAGTCAAGAGTTTATCGAGCTCGAGCTCCTGGGTCAGGGCACGGGCGATTTCGAGCAGGTAGTCGCGTTGGCGGACACGGAAATCGGGGAGCATTTTAGTGCAGCGAGTTAATGTAAGATGGTGAATAGAATGACTTTCTCATTTTATCACCGGGGGGTGGGGAAAGTATAAGAGAACTGTCATCGGGAC
>DATJPX010000066.1:0-85887 GCA_035506155.1 Anaerolineales bacterium | reverse complement strand
CTTGCAACCCCACCTGTTCTTGGTTATCCTTATACATGTAGACCTCCTTTTGTATCTTTGGCTTCGACACCTAAAGAATACATCAGAAGGTCTATATTTACAAAAAACATGACCCATCCTTAAATTCGGGATGAGTCATGTATTTGTTTAGACAACACGAGCAGATTGTTAATTAACTTGACAAACTCACTAAATATGTTATCATTTCTGTAAGAATTATTCCGATTAGATGCTTATTTCAGAATAATGACCTTTTATCACCGTCTCCCCCTGAATGCAAATGTAAAGTATGTTAACAAACATACCGCGCTGGACTTGATCTTGTTTGCGCCGGAGGGTTTGTCGCGGGTCGAATTGGCCCGCCAGATCGGCCTGACCCGCGCCGCGATGACCCAAATCGTCAACGATCTCCTGGCCAGCGGAACGATCCATGAAATCGAGAGCAGCAACAGTAAAAGCGGACGACCGCCGATCATCCTGGAGATCAACCCGCAGGGTGGGCACATTGTCGGCATCGATATCGGCGCCACTCACGTCAACCTGGTAGTCACCGATTTTTCCGGACGCGTCCTCGACGAGGTGGAAATCCCCTTCAACGTCAAGGAGCCACCGATCCAGTGCCTTGACCAGGTGGACAGGCTTTTCCGCGAGACCCTGGCAAAAATGAACCTGAAGCTGGACGACATCGAAGCAATCGGCGTCGGGGTGCCGGGCCCGGTGGACACGAAAGCTGGCATGGTCATCGCGCCCCCCATCATGCCTGGCTGGGATCGCTTCCCGATTCGCGAAACCCTGGAAAAAAGATGGGGATGCCCGATTGCCCTCGCAAATGACGCCGAGCTTGGGGCCCTGGGTGAATGGGCCTACGGCGCAGCCCGCGGTGAAAAAAATATCGCCTATATCAAAGTCGGGACCGGGATCGGCGCTGGATTGCTTCTGGACGGCCAGATTTACCATGGGATCAGCGGCGCCGCCGGCGAGATCGGGCACCTGACGATGATCGAAAACGGCCCGATCTGCAACTGTGGGAATGCCGGCTGCCTTGAAACGTTGGCCGGTGGAATGGCAATTGCCCGCCAAGCGCAGGAAGCGGTCCGGAAAGGCCAGCGCACGATGCTCTCGGAAATAACTCCGATAGAAGCCATCACCACCCGGGACGTCTCCGCCATTGCCCGCCGGGGCGACCGGGTTGCCCAACAGATCATCGTCCAGGCCGGAAGATATCTGGGGATTGCCATCGCCGGCATGGTGAATCTTTTCAACCCGACGATGATCGTTTTCGGGGGAGGCGTCGCTCAAATCGGCGATCTATTTTTACAGCCCATCCGGGACGAAGTACAAAAACGCAGCCTGCCGGCGGCAGTTCGGACGCTCAGGATCCAAACCGCCGTCCTGCGCAGGCGCTCATCCAGCATGGGTGCGGTTGTTTTGGCATTATCCATGGCTTTACACAAACTTGCCGAAGCGAAGGAAAGGAGGTGAGTGCATATCCGGTAATCATACCTTCGTGGCCCATGAGCTTACACCCCAGCTGGAAGTTCATAAGCTTCCAAATATCAAGTCTTTAAATCAGTAAAAAGGAGAAAGAGAATGAAGAAGTCAATTTTCGTAGTATTTAGCTTGATCATCACAGCGACCATGCTGCTGACCGCCTGCGGCGCATCGCCGACAACCGCCCCTGCCACCGTGGCTCCCGCCACCGAGGCGCCTACGGCTGTTCCCCCGACCGCCACGACCGCCCCGGTGAAAATCACCATCTGGCACCAGTGGGACGGCGCCTATCTGGACGCGATCACCAAGGTGTTCAATCAGTACATGACTGATCATCCGAACGTGACCATCGACCTGTCCAAGCCGAATGACGTTACCGCCTCGCTGAAAGTCGCCATCCCCGCCGGCCAGGGCCCCGATATCCTCGCCTGGACGAACGACCAGATTGGTTCGAACGCGATTGCCGGCAATATTGTTCCTCTGGATGACCAGGGGATCACCCAGGATTTCCTGACCAGCACCTATGAGCCCGCCGCAGTCAATGGTGTAGTTTGGCAGGGTAAGATTTGGGCCCTTCCCGAATCCCAGGAAGCCATTGCCCTTGTTTACAACAAGGACTTGGTCACCGCCGATTATCTGCCCACCGATCCGATGAACTTCACCGACTTGACCGCCAAGGCAGAGAAATTCTACGCCGACAAGCACATTCCGCTCCTTTGCAACCAGGGCTTCAAGGGCGGCGATGCCTATCATATCGCCCCTGTCTTCTTCGGCTTTGGTGTCAAGCAGTATGTCGACGACCAGGGCAATGTGACCGTCAACACCCCCGAAGCTCTCAATGCAATGACCTGGCTGCTCGATATCAAGACGAAGGGGCACCTTCTCCAGGATGCCGACGATGCCGCCTGCCGTACCGCCTTTGAAAGCGGCAAGGTTGGCATGGACTGGACCGGCCCGTGGGCCATCGCCGATTTCGACAAGGCGAATGTTAATTACGGCATCGTCCCGATGGGCAAGCCCTTCGTCGGTATCAAGGCTCTGATGCTGACCAAGAACGCCGTCGATCGTGGCAATGCCGCCGTCGCCCTGGACATCATCAAGTACTACACCAATGCCCAGAACGAAATCGCCGTCGCCCTGGCGAACAAGACCATCCCCGCCAACTCGGCCGCACTGAAGGATCCGGGCGTCCAGGCTCTCTCGACCCTGGCCGGATTCGGTGCTTCCGCCAACCTGGGCGTCCCGATGGCCAACACGCCCTACGCGAATGCCCAGTGGGGCCCCGTTGGTGATGCTGTTGGTGCGATCTGGTCCGGCAAGCAGAAACCCGCCGACGCCCTCGCCGCAGCTCAGAAGGCAATTGAAGACGCTGTCGCCCAAATGAAGTAAAAGGTTCGAAAAGATGGGAGGGCGTCTGCCCTCCCATCTTCTTTAGAAGCAGCGTGAGTGAACGAGCAGAAAGGATTGACCTATGGCTCAAGTGCGTGGATGGCGTAAGGTTCTCACGGTTCTGGCATTCATTTCCCCGACCCTGATCGGCATCTTGATCTTCAGCATCTATCCAATCCTGTTTAATACTTATATTTCCTTCACGAATCGCAATCAGTTCCATCCCAACCCGGACTGCGCGGTCGGTCTGACCGGCCTGCTGGAGCCCACCTGCTGGGCGGTCTTCAAAAAACATGCCGTGACGGGCCTTGGGACGCCGTTCAGGCTTCAGACGCCGCTCTTTGGCAATTATGCCAGCCTGATGGGGACTTTCTTTACGGCACCCGCGCTGCTCAGCGTGTTAAAAGTTGCAGTATGCTTCATTCCATTGATCGTCGCCGGTTTCATCAATCGACGATACTCCAGGGAACTCGAAAGGCCGATCTCTGCCGGGACGGTCAATTTAATCGCTGTCATCCTGGGCGCGATCATTTTCTTTGGGTTGAGCGGCTTGAGCGCTTTCAATTCCATTCTCGCTTCCAGCGACTTCTTCACGGTCTTCCTTCGAACGATCCTGTTCGTAGTGGTCTGTATCCCGCTTTTCTTCATCTTTGGCATGGGTCTGGCCCTGCTATTGAACGTGAAGGACCTTCCGGGAAAGACCTTCTTCCGGGTCGTGTTGATCGTCCCCTGGGCTGCATCGAACGTCTCCATCATGATGTCCCTGGTATTCCGTTTCTTTTTCTCGGAAACCGGAACCCTCAATCAGCTTTTGCACATTCTGAATGTCCAGCCGGTGATCTTTCTGAATAGTTCACTCTGGACGTTTTTTATCATTGTCCTTGCCAACGTTTGGTATTCCTATCCGTTCTTCATGGTAACCATTCTGGGCGCGCTCCAATCCATTCCGGCCGAACTTTATGAGGCTGCAGAGGTGGACGGGGCCAACTGGGGACAAAAACTTACCCGCATTACCATGCCGTTGCTCAGGCCGGCAGTCGTTCCTCTGATCGTTCTGAGCGCGATCGGCGCAGGTGGATTCCAGATGTTCGGCACCGCCTGGGCAATCAACCAGGGCGGTCCATCCCAAGGAGCCGGCGTCCCCGGCGGAACCGATCTGGTCATGACTTATGCCTATAAACAGGTATTCCAGACCAACGCCTATGGGCGGATGGGCGCTTTTGCAGTGATCATTTTCATCATGCTCTTCATCGCCACCATCGCCAGCCTGCGTGTCTCGCGCGTCACGAAAGGAGCTTACGAATGAACCGGAAGACCAAAACCCTCGCCAAAGTTTTCCAGGTCATTGTGGCGATCCTGGCCACCATCTTTGCCCTGTATCCGGTTTGGTTCGTCATCCTGGCTTCCGGGCGTCCCGGGGCGCGCCTTTTGACCCTCGACCTGCCCAGCATGTTCCTGCCCACCACCTGGTCTTTCGAAAATTACCAGATCATGCTTTTCAAGCAGCCCTTTCTGACCTGGGTCAAGAACAGCCTCTTCGTAGCTAGCATGACTACCATCTCCTGTATGCTGGTCGCTACCTCGGCCGCCTTCGCCTTTTCCCGGATGCGGTTCTATGGAAGGCAGATCGGACTGGTTCTCTTCCTGGCCATCCAATCCTTCCCGGGCGTCCTCTCGCTTGTCCCGATCGCCCAGCTCCTGACCGCCATGGGCCTGTATCGCAACCTCTGGGGCCTCGTCATGGCATACGTCTCCGGAACCCTCGTCTTCACGACGATGATCCTGAAGGGTTATTTCGATACGATTCCGATCGACCTGGAAGAGGCGGCCATGATCGACGGCTGCGGCCCGGTCCAATCTTTCGTGCTGATCGCCCTGCCGCTGGCGCGGCCGGCCCTGGCCAGCACCGCTCTCTTCGCCTTCATGGGCGGATGGGGAGAGTTCGTCCTCGCCTCGGTGCTCGTGCCCGCCCCGGACACGTCGAAAACCGCCATGGTCGCGCTCTATCAAATCGCCAATTCGCTTTCCGTTCCATGGGGACAGTTCGCGGCCGGCGCCGTCCTGATCATCATCCCGATCCTGATCATCTTCCTTTACCTGCAACGCTACCTGGAAGGAGGCTTGACCCTCGGCGGCGTCAAGGGTTGATACCGGTTTTGCATGATCGACAATATCTTCGGAAACCTTCTTGAACCTGGTGATCGGCTAATTCGCGCACAGGAAAAGCTGGACGGCGTCAAACACAATTTCGGGCGCTTCCCGCTGGATCCAATTCCAAACCAGCCGATCTTTCTTCTCCTCACAACGGGCGGATGTCATCCGTATAACTCCGCCCGTTGTATTTTCACCACCGACGGCTCCGACCCGGCCGCTCCGCCCGCCCGGTCCATCGAGCTCGAACCGGTCGGCACCCAATGGGACGAACTCAACTGGGGTTATGTCCGCACTTGGCGCGCCAGCCTGCCCGCGCAACCCGCCGGCACTCTTTTGCGGTATCACTTGGCAGCCCGGCGAGCCGATACCGGCGAGTGGGCCTTTGCCGATAACCAGGCCGGATCGGCGGGCGAGGCGACCGACTTCGCCCTGTGGATCGACGACGATCCCGTCCCGGATTGGTCCCGTCAGGCGATTGTTTACCAGGTCTTCATTGACCGGTTTTACCCCGGCGACGGAAAGCCATGGAACAAGACCAGCGGCCTGGGAGACATTTTCGGAGGAACGCTGCGGGGCGTCATCGACAAATTGGAATACATCCAGTCCCTGGGTTTCAACACGCTCTGGCTCTCCCCCTTCTTCAAGACATCCTCCCACCACGGCTACAACGCCAGCGATTATTACAATGTCGAGCCCCGCTTCGGGACGAACGAGGACTTAAAGGAGCTTCTCGAAAAAGCCCACGCGCGCGGCTTGCGCGTCTTGCTTGACTTCGTCGCAAACCACTGGTCGAAGGACCATCCGACTTTCCAGGAAGCCCGCCGGGATATCCATAGCCCATATCACGATTGGTACACCTGGAAAAGCTGGCCAGACGAATATGACCGCTATTTCAATGTGGCGGAATTGCCAAAACTCAACCTGAGACCCGGCCCGGCCCGCCAATATCTGCTGGACGTCGCCAGGCACTGGCTTCGCCAGGGCTTCGACGGCTATCGCCTGGATTTTGCCTACGGACCTTCACACGATTTCTGGGTGGATTTCCGCCGCGCCTGCCGGGAGGTGAAACCCGACTGCTGGATCTTTGGGGAGGTTGTCCACACGCCTGAACTGCAGCTCTCATATGCCGGGATCATGGACGGGACCCTCGACTTCCATCTCGCCCGGGCAATGCGCGAGACTTTCGCTCTCGAACGCATGCCCTTGGCTGAGTTTGAGGCGTTCCTGGCGGCCCACGAGGCGTTCTTCCCGCCCGATTATTCCCGGCCGTCCTTCCTCGACAATCACGACATGAGCCGGTTCCTGTACATGGCCAGGGATAATAAAGATAAGCTCAAGCTGGCGGCTCTGATCCTCTATACGTTGTCGGGGCCGCCGATCGTCTATAACGGGACCGAATCCGGGGTAAGCCAGGAACGCCCGATGCAGCAAGGGAAACGATATGTGTTCGAGGAAGCCCGCCTTCCGGTCAAATGGGGAGCCGACGCAGACGCCGGCCTGCAGGATTATTTCCGCCGTCTGGCAGGCTTGAGGCGCGCCCATCCCGCTCTCTGGCAGGGATCACGTCGCCTCGTCCACCTGGATGGGTCGGAGGGGACATACGCCTACCTCAGGCGGGATGAAAAAGACCAGGTGCTCATTGCCGTCAACCTGAGCCCCAAGGCCCATACACTCACCTTGGAGATCGGGCTGTCGGGGCGGATCAAGGACGGCCTGAGCGGAAGCATCGTTCAAAGCAAGGATGGCAAAACATTCCTGGAAATTCCGGCCTACGGCGGCGCTTTCGTATCCCGCTGACCACCTCAGCCGCAGTTCAAATCATAAACCACAAAGATAGGGAACCCCTGATGACCGTTATTACCCCTGATTGGGCGAAGGATGCTGTCTTCTACCAGATCTTCCCGGATCGCTTTGCCAAAAGCGAGCGGGTCTCCAAACAAGGCTTGCATCTCGAACCATGGGATTCCGCCCCCACTCCATTCGGCTTCAAGGGCGGCGACCTGCCCGGAGCTGCCGAGCGCCTCGATTACCTGCAGGACCTCGGCATCACGGCGATCTACTTCAATCCGATCTTCGCCTCCGCTAGCAACCATCGCTATCATACCTATGATTATTATTCCGTCGACCCCCTCCTGGGTGGGAACGCCGCCCTGCGCGAATTCCTGGATGCAGCCCACCGCCGTAATATCAAGGTCGTCCTGGACGGTGTCTTCAATCACGCCAGCCGGGGTTTCTGGCAGTTCCACCATGTCCTGGAAACCGGCGACGGCTCCCCCTATATCGACTGGTTCCATTTCAATCCAGCCATGCTCCAACGCCATAAACACTGGGGAGCTTATCCAACCGACGCCGAGCAGCGCCAGTTGAACAGCGGCGCCAGCTCCCTGGAAACGCTGGGCTATCGCGCCTGGTGGAACCTGCCCGCCCTGCCAAAATTCAACACCGGAACGCCGTCCGTGAGGGAATTCCTCTGGAACGTGGCCGAGCACTGGATTAAGTTCGGCATCGACGGCTGGCGCCTCGACGTGGCATCCGAAATCGACGACGACTCCTTCTGGCAGGAATTCCGCCGGCGGGTCAAGGGCGAAAACCCTGATGCCTACATCGTGGCCGAGATCTGGTACGAGGCCCAGCGCTGGCTAAGGGGCGACCAATTCGACGCAACCATGAATTACATGGTAACCGGCGCCTTATTGGGTTTTTTGATGAAAGACCGGCTGGATGATGCGATGTACCACATCGGGGACTACGGCCGCTACCTGCGCCCGCTCGACGGCCCTGCCTTCGCAAACCGTCTGGACGAATTGCTCGGATTGTACGACCCGGCGATCAACCAGGTCCAGTTGAATTTGCTCGACAGCCACGATACCCCGCGCTTTCTCTCGACCGCCCATGGGGACCAGTCCGCCTTGAAGCTCGGCTGGCTGTTCCTGTTCTGCTACCCGGGCGCCCCCTGCATTTACTATGGCGACGAAATCGGCCTGGATGGTGGCGCCGACCCGGAGTGCCGGAAATCTTTTCCGTGGGATCGCCAGAAATGGGATCTCGACCTGCAGGGTTATGTCAAGGAATTGATCGCCCTGCGCAAATCTCATCCGGCGCTGCGCCGCGGGACCTTCGAGCGGCTCGCCGCCGCAGACGAGATATTCGCCTTCGGGCGAAAACTGGACGGCGACTCCCTGGCGATCGTCATCAACGTTTCCGATCAGACCCGCAACATCGATCTTCCTGCCCAAAAGATGGCCTGGACGGATGGACCTGTATCCACGCTCTTTGGAGAAAAGAAGGTCGATGCAATCATCGCCTCCGGCCAAATCAAGGGGCTAAAGCTGGCTCCTCACAGCGGACTGGTCCTCACGAAGTAAAGGATATGCCTCTCCGAACGCGCTTGAAAGCTGCCCAACCGATCCTGATCGTCCTGCTCTTGGCAGGTTTCCTGCGCGCCTGGGCGGTTTCGCTCCTGCCCCAGGATTTCGACGAGCCGACCTACTTGCAGGTCGGATTTGACTACGCCAGCCAGATCCGGGCCGGGAATTTCGACGCAGTCATCGATTATCCTTTGGTAACGGAACATCCAGCTTTCGTCAAACTGCTCTATGCCGGGGCAGTCCTCCTGCTGGGAAAAGCCGCCACCTGGACGAATGCGTTCTACCTCAGCCGGGCGATTTCAGCGGTCTTCGGCATCCTGGCGGTTGCATTCGTCGGCATTGCGATCGATCCCCTGGCAGCCGGGATGCTGGCGGTACACACCCTGGCAGTCAAGTACACGAGCCAGGTCTACCTGGAAGCCGTTCCGTCGGCTATGTCCATCGCGGCGGTGCTGGCCTTCCTGCGCGTCAAGCGGGACGGTTCCACGCGCTGGTTATGGCTATCCGCAGTCGCCTTGGGAATTGCAACAGCCAGTAAATATTCCTATACCCCCGTCGTCCTCATCGTCCTGGCTTACCTTGCGCTGTTCGAGAAGAAACTTCCATTCGGGTGGCTGGCAGCCTATTCGTTCCTCGCCATTGGGACCTTCTTCGCCTTGGACGTCAGCTTGTGGCACGATCCGCTCAACAGGCTGCTGCAATCCCTATCCTTCCATGTCCAATATTCCCAAGGAGCGCATGTCCAGGAGGTCGGCTACCCATGGTACCAGCCGTTCATCTGGATCTTTACCTCCGCCCCGGCCGGCTGGCACCCGAACGTCTTTTTCTACTTCGGTTTCGACGGACCCATCGCCATCCTGGCAGTCGCCGGCCTGCCGCGGGAATGGACGAAACGCCGCTGGCTGGTGATCTGGTTTGCCTTCGGCCTGGCCTTCCTGCTGGCCTGGCCGACCAAATGGCCACAGTACGCCCTCATCCTGACCCCGGCCCTGTGCATGATGGGTGCAGGAACCCTGCGGGTGATCTGGAAATGGCTGCGCGAGCAGGAAACCTATTGGGATTATTTTCGCAACCTGCTCCCCGCCCCCACCCGCTGGTTCTGGTGGACCGTGGGCTTGTTCGCTTTGTTCATCGCGGCCATCTACCTGTCGGCTGCCGTGAAGCTGGCCGTCGGGCGGATTGGCTGGTCGCACATGACTGCCCAGAATACTTTCCTGCCGAGTAATACGATCAACGACCTGCTGCCATTACAGGACGGGAAAATCCTCATTGCGACCGACCGGGGCGCAGCCATCTATTCCCCGACACTGACGACGGACCAATCCGGCCAGTGGATCGTCCTGAACCAGAAAAACTCCGGGCTGGCGGGCGACGACGTGCGGGCGCTGGCAGTCGACTCGCAAACCCGCGTATGGTTTGGGACCACTTCGGGGGTCAGCCAAACCACGGATTACGAGACCTGGACCAGCTACACCGGCGCCGACCTGGGCCTGACGAGCAGCGAGGTGGTCAGCTTGGCGGCCATCCCCGGCGGCGAGGTCGTTGCCGGGACTTCGGACGGCGCTTCAGTCTGGGATGGCAACCGCTGGACGCCCATATCCCAAGTCGGAGGCCGGCCGGTCTTCAGCCTCGCCACGGATGGGCGCGGGGTCTGGATCGGGACCGCAACCGGCGCGGGTCGGTTGGATACCCTCAGCGGAAGCTGGTCTTTCTATCCGACGCCCAATGCCGTCAAGCACATCCTGATCGACTCGACCGGCGCAGTCTGGGCAGCCACCGCAGGGAACGGGTTGGCCAGACTCGAAAATGGCTCCTGGCACTATTACACGACGGCCAACTCGGGCCTGCCGCTCAATCTGGTCAACTGGGTGGCGGAAGTAGAGCCGGGAAAACTCTGGCTGTGTACGTCCCTTTCCAGCAATGTTGGAGGCGAGGTGGTTGCCTTCGACGGCACGAATTGGACACCCTATACCACCGATAACTCCGGTGCGTCCGGTTCGGAACCCATGGTGGTCGTCCGCTCGACCGACGACCAGATCTGGGTCGGCACCGCCAGCCGAGGACTGGATATTTTCAAGCTCGGGAGGTAGTTGTGAACAAACGGATCGTTTTCCTTACATTGACAGTCGTGCTCGTCCTGTCGGCCTGCGTAACCGGCACACCCGCCGCTACGCCGACATTCACGCCCACCCCGATACCAAGCCCGGTTTCCGTCATGCCGGTGAGCGGCATGCCCCAAGGGACAGGCGGATACTCCTGGTGGAATGACACCACTTTCTACGAAATCTTCGTCCGCTCCTTCTATGACAGCAACGGCGACGGCATCGGCGATTTTAACGGGATCACCGAGAAACTGGATTACCTGCAAAGCCTGGGAATTACCGGTTTGTGGCTCATGCCGATCAATCCATCCCCCTCCTACCACGGCTACGATGTAACGGATTATTACGCGGTCAATCCGGATTACGGGACGATGGACGATTTCAAGAATCTGTTGAACGAAGCGCACAAGCGCGGCATGCGGGTCATCCTCGACCTGGTGCTCAACCATACGTCCAGCCAGCATCCCTGGTTCCAGCAGGCAGCCGACCCGAAATCTCCCTACCACGACTGGTACATCTGGTCAGACACCGATCCCGGTTACCTGGGGCCCTGGGGTGAGCAGGTCTGGTATCCGCTGAACGGGAAGTACTACTACGCCATCTTTTGGGACCAGATGCCCGATTTGAACTATCGCAACCCGGCCGTGACCGCCGAGATGGACAAGGTCACCAAGTTCTGGCTCGACTTGGGGGTGGACGGTTTCCGCCTGGACGCGGCCAAACACCTGGTGGAGGATCGCACCGTCCAGGCCGACTCCAAGTCGACGCATGCCTGGCTGCAGGACTATTACTCGTTCTACAAGAGCGTCAACCCGAACGCCATTACGGTCGGCGAGCTATCCGGCGACGACCCCGGCACCATGGCCGCCTACATCAACAACAAGCAGCTCGACCTGGCGTTCGATTTCGGCTCCGCATCCGCCTTTGTTTCAGCAGCCAATACAGGCAACGCCGGGGCCGCCCGCGGGCAGATCATCCTGTCCTACAAGCTGATCGCGCCGCTGCAGTTCGCGACCTTCTTGACCAATCACGATCAGGACCGGTTGATGACCCAGCTGGCAGGGAACGACAACAAAGTCAAGGTGGCCGCTTCGCTCCTCCTGACAGCCCCGGGAGTACCGTTCCTGTACTATGGCGAGGAAGTGGGCCTGAAAGGCGGCGGACAGGATGAGCTCAAACGCCGGCCGATGCAATGGAGCGCAGACGCCAACGCCGGCTTCTCGACCGCGTCGCCGTGGGAACCGGTCGGATTGGATTTCCAGACATACAACGTCGCCGCGGAGAGCAACGATCCGAACTCCATCCTGGCTCACTACCAGGCCTTGATCCACATCCGCAGTCAGCATGCCGCCTTGCGCGTCGGGGACCTTTATCTGGTCACGAGCAGCGACCCGGGGTTATACGCCATCCTGCGCATCAGCCATGAAAACGGGGCCACATCCCCGATCGATGAGGCAGTGCTGGTGCTAATCAACCTGACCAATGCGCCGATCGGCAACTACACACTTTCCATCGACAAGAGCCCACTGGCAACCGGGGGTTACCATCTCGTTCCGATCATGGGCGCGGGCCCGACTGCCGATCTGACAGTCGCCAGCATCGGCGATTTCTCGCAAGTCCAGCCAGTCAGCGAAGTCCCGGCATATGGGACACTGATCCTGCAACTGCAGGCGATCCCTTCGGGAAAATAACACATCGGGAAACAAAAAATGCGGACCAAATGAGGTCCGCATTTTTTATCTCATGCCTGGGCCAATGCTGCTTCCTTTTCCGAGCTGGTCGGGAGCATGCGGGCAAACATGATCATTGCAATAATCCGTCCAATCGCCGAGCAGGCGAAGATCGCCTGGTAATTCCATTGAGTGACGACCCAGGCGCCGAAGGCCGCCCCTCCGGCCAACGCCAGGGTCACCATGATCTGAAAAATCGCCGAGTAGCGCGCCCGCTGGGCGGGGGGCGTCAGGGACAGGAGGAAATTGAACGAAACCAGATTGAAGGCGCCCCAGGCCATCCCGCCGAAAGAATTGAGGGCGATCACCTGCCAGAACCTGGTGATGAAAACCCAGAGCGCCGGGAGCAGGGGGATCAACATCATGCTGATCAGCATGACCTTGCGTGAACCCAGGCGGTCCGACAGGTGACCGATCCAGCGCTGGACGACGAGCCCCGCCACCGTGGATACGATGCTGGTAATCCCCACCATGCTGGCGGTGAACTTCAGGTTCTGGACCATGTAGACATTGAAGAAAGGTCCGGCAATGTTGACCGAAAAATTCCACATGACCATGACCAGGCAGAGCGAAATGAAGGCCGGATGACCCTTCATGTCATTCAGGACGGTCTTAAAGGACAGGGACCCTTCCACCGGGATGGGCGCCTTCCCCTTGGGATCGCGGATACGGCTGAAACTGTAGGTGGAAAAGGCCCCAAGCAGGAACGCCAGGCCGAGGGCGACCTGGTATCCGTACGGAGGGACCGTCCCGGTGATCAGCTCACCCACCAGGTAAATCACCACCATCCCGGCGATCCCCATAATGAAATTCCGCGAGCCAAAATACCGGCCGCGTCCCTCCATCGGAACGATGTCGCCGGTGACGGACATCCAGGCGGGAAAGGCCAGGTTGCCGAAGGCATCCCGGCAGATGGAGAAGGCCATCGCAGCCAGGACCAGGAGCTGGCCATGCAGGAAAAATGGCAGGCAGGCCAGAACCAGCAGGACCAGGCGGGCAATCCCGCCGCCGAACATCAAAGTGAGTTGCTGGCGATGTCCATAGCGTTCGACCAGGATGGCCCCCGGCAGCAGGAGCAAGGCGACCGTCAGGCTCGAGAGCGAGCTCATCAAACCGATCTGAGTCCGCGTAGCCCCCAGGGCGAGGATGTACAAGACCAGGTAGGTAATAACGATATTATCGCTGGCGGAAGCGAACAGACCGTCGAAGAAGAACCACTGCAGGTTTTGCTTGATCTGGGAAGGCAGGGAAATGGCCCAGTCGCCGCCCCAGGTGAACTGGCGGAAAGCGCGCCGGGTCCGGGCGCGAAAAACGCTCAGGGAAGCACGATGCATACCGGCTAGATTTGTTCGAAGTACGGCATGTCTACCACAAAGACGGTCGCCCGGTGCTGCGGCTCCTCGGGAGGACAGCAGGTCTCCCGAAGCAGCTCGATCACCTGACGGACTTTCTCGTCTTCCAGACCGACCATGAGGGTCACATTCCCGCGCTTCAAAAAGCCACCCGTACTGGCAACCCGCGTGACCCGGTAACCGTTGTCGACCAATGCCTGGAGGACCCCGTCCCCATCAGCGTCACGAACGATCACAAACATCAACTTCATCCTGACCTCTTTTATATCTGCTCGAAGTGCTCGACGTTGAGCATGTAAACGATGGCGCCGCCCAGTTGCGCTTCCACCATGGGAAGGGAGGATATCTCCCCGGGAAGAAGGCTCTGGGTGGGAATGAATTTTTTATATGGCAGGCAATTCTTCCGCACGACCGCGAGAAGATCAGGCAACCGGGAGGCAGGAAAACCGATCAGGAGGCAAAGGGTCGATTCCTGGAGCATCTCGCTGGTGCTATTCATGACCGTAAAGTGAAACGCATCCCGGGTGAGTTCCTTCACCAAGGAATCAAATTGGGAGCCCGAGGCGGTCAGCATGACAAGCCTGTCGATGACTAGTTCGTTCATAAGCGTCCGTTCCTCTGGAATAGCTGCCAAGTATAACATTACTCCCGCACAGCCTTTGGAGAAGTCGCGGTAAAATTCGATCTTCAATCCGTTCTTGAAAGGTGGTGGATATGACCAGCTCAAAGGATATTGCCCGCTTTCGGGCCAACTGGCAAAAGGAGATCGACGGCGCGGCGCTTTATTCCGCACTCGCCGATGTAGAGGAAAAGGACGAGCTGGCCAATGTCTACCGGAACCTGGCTGCCAGCGAGAGGAAACACGCGGCAGTATGGGAGAAGCGCCTGGCAGAGGCGGGTGTAAAACTCGGACAAGCCAAACCTTCCTGGCGGGCGCACACGATGGGCTCCCTGGCGAAACGGTTCGGCGCGGGCTTCGTCCTCCCGACCATCGTCGGGAACGAACAGGCCGACAGCCGGGCATATGACAACCAGCCTGAGGCCAGGACCGAGACAGGCCGCATGTCTGCGGATGAGAAATCCCATGCCCGTCTGGTTGCCGCCGCATCCGGCCGCCTGAGCGGATTGATGGGCAGCGAGGTGGCCCAGTTGGAAGGGCGTCATCGGGCCGGCGGCGGGAACGCCCTGCGGGCTGCCGTGCTGGGAGCGAACGACGGACTGGTTTCGGTGCTCAGCCTGACCATGGGTGCGGCCGGGGCCAATTTGCCCGGGCACGGGGTGTTGATCACCGGCATCGCCGGCCTGCTCGCCGGCGCCAGCTCGATGGCCCTGGGAGAATGGTTGTCCGTGCAGAGTTCCCGCGAGCTCTACCAGAACCAGATGAAAATAGAGGCCGAGGAAATCGAGCACGCCCCCCAGGAGGAGCAGGAGGAACTGGCTCTCATTTATCAGTCCAAGGGCCTGCCCAAAGAGCGCGCCCGCGAACTGGCTGCCGCCCAAATGGCGGCCGACAAGAACACCATCCTGGACACGCTGGCACGCGAAGAACTGGGCATCGATCCGAATGAGTTGGGCGGGTCGCCCTGGGTGGCCGCTTTCACTTCGTTTTTCCTCTTCTCGGCCGGAGCGATCGTTCCGCTCTTTCCCTACTTATTCCTCAACGGCCTGACCGCGGCCATCGTCAGCCTTGCCCTGGGCGCGCTGGCCCTATTCCTGACCGGCGCAGCCATCACCTTGATGACCGGAAGAAGCGTCTGGGTCTCCGGTTTCCGCCAGGTGCTGATCGGCGTGGCAGCAGCCTTGTTGGTATTTGGCGTTGGCAGGCTCATCGGGGTTTCCGTCGGCGGCTGAGGACGAAATCCGATCGAGCCGAATCAAAGGGCACGGATCATCGCAATTCGATGACATTCTATCCGTTGGGCCCAAACACAAAATATAATAGGCAAACAATCCTCTTTTATCGGAGCATGATGAATGACGACCCCTTACTGGGTGCAGGACGCGATTTTCTACCAGATCTTCCCGGACCGGTTTGCCAACGGCGATCCGGCGAACGATCCTCCAAACGTACATCCCTGGAATGCCGCCCCGACCAACTGGAATTTCGCCGGAGGCGACCTGCGCGGGATCATCCAGCATTTGGATTATCTTCTCGACCTTGGAATCAATGCGCTCTACCTGAATCCGATCTTCCTGTCCACTTCCAACCACCGCTACAACACGAGCGATTATTTCCAGATCGATCCCAAGCTCGGGACGATGGCCGATTTCCACATGCTGCTGGATGCCGCCCACCGGAATAATCTGCGTGTCATCCTGGATGGGGTCTTCAACCACTGCGGAAGAGGCTTCTTCGCGTTCGTGGACGTGCTTGAAAACGGCGAAAACTCGCCATACAAGGATTGGTTCCATATCCACCGCTTCCCCCTGGATGCTTACACGGGAGGCGACGCGCAAAACTACCTGGGCTGGTGGAATCACAAATCCCTGCCGAAATTGAACACCGGCAATCCGCAGGTTCGGGATTATATCCTCAACGTAGCGCGCTACTGGATCGAGCAGGGCACAGACGGCTGGAGGCTGGACGTCCCCAACGATATCGACGACGACGGTTTCTGGGAGGAATTCCGCCACGTGGTCAAATCCGCAAACCGGGACGCCTACCTGGTCGGCGAGATCTGGGACATCAATCCACGCTGGGCCAACGATACACACTTCGACGGGTTGATGAATTATCCCTTCCGGGAAGGCCTGATCGCCTACCTGCAAAACAACGAGAACAGCGCCCAATTCGGGGACCGGGTCGACCGGATATTCGCCGCCTACTCGCGCGAAAACCTTTACGCGATGTACGTTCCGCTTGGTTCGCACGATACCGAACGGATCAAAACCATGCTGGGAGCCAATCTCACGAAGGTCAAGCTCGCTTTCCTGATCCAGATGGCTTTCCCGGGCGCACCCGCCCTCTACTACGGCGACGAGATCGGGCTGGAAGGGATGAAGGACCCGGACAGCCGGCGAGCCTTCCCCTGGCAGGAAAGCGATTGGAACCAGGAGCTTCGCCAGTGGGTGCGGATGCTGATCGCCCTGCGGAAACGGACGCCCAGCCTGCGTCGCGGCGACTACGTCCGCCTGCTGGCTGTGGACGGGCTCTATGTTTTTGGCCGCTCCCTGGGGGAGGAAAGCGTCCTCGTGGCAATCAATGCTTCGGATCGCGCCCACCAGTTCGAGGTCCCATGCGCAGCCCTCGGCTGGAAGGAAGGCCGGGCCGTCCAAAGCCTGATCGACGGGAAAAAGTTCACGATCGCCAACGATCGGATTAAACTTAACCTGCCAGCCTGGAGCGGAAATTGGATTAGTTGATCGAGATGAGCTTACGAAATGAAAACCTGCGTGAAGTGCTCTCGCAGGTTTTTTATCGATGCAACGGTCAGGGCCGGCCTTTACCTCCAGATTTGCCTGACCAGTTCGGGCAGGATTTCGCCCGATTTACCCTGGAGGAAATAATCGGCGGAGGCGGTCAAGGGAGTCTTTTCTGGATTGATCTCGACCAGGCAGGCCCCGGATTCTTTTGCCAGGATCGGTAGGGTGGCGGCCGGGTGGACCACCGCGGAAGTACCGATGGAAAGAAAGACCCGACTTGCCCGGGCGGCTTCGATCGCCCGCTCCAGTTCAATTTCGGGCAGCATCTCCCCAAACCAGACGACGTCCGGACGCAGGTTCGCTCCACAGCGGGGGCACCTCGGGATCTTCTTCGGGTCATCCTTCCATTCGGTGACCGGCCCGCAGTCACGCGAGCAGCGCAGGCGGGTAATGTTTCCATGCAGCTCGATCACGTCCGAACTGCCGGCGCGCTGGTGCAGGCCGTCGACGTTCTGGGTGATCAGGCTGAAATAGGGTATGCGCCGGCCGATCTCCGCCAGCGCATAATGGCCAGGATTCGGTTGGACTTGCCCGCCTTTCAGCCTTCGCATGGCATAGAATTCCCAAACCAGCTCGGGATCACGCTCGAATGCATCGAGGGTCGCCAGGTCCTCCGGCCGATACTGCGCCCAAAGGCCATCCATTGGATCGCGGAAGGTGCGCAGACCAGATTCCTGGGATACCCCCGCGCCGGTCAGGGCGGCGACATTTTGAGCGGACCGGAGGTCCTGGAGCAATCGAGGCGGAATTTCCACGGACGGGGGCATGTTAGTCTTGCAATCCAGCTCTAAGGTGTGGGCGTCTCCGTCACGAAGAAGGTGCCCGTCCCGGTGGGAAGGACAGGGATCGGCGTCTCGGTAGGAAACGGCGTCAGGGTTGGCTGAGGGGTTTCGGTCGGGAGGCCAACCACCTGGATATTGTAAAGGATGCTATTGAAGGGGGCGTATTCCGTCCCGAGGGTGTACCGGAAGCCAAACACTCTGAGATCATCCGGGTTCTTGATCTTCGCTGACAACTGAATGGCAATTTGCTCGGTCTCGCCATACAACCGGGCATACAGGATCGAATCGCCTCCCGGCTGGCCCCAGACATATCTGGCTCCGTGCAAGTCTCCCAATTGTTGAGTTTCCTGCCAGAGGACTGCATAACCATCGTCGGCCGGATCCGATCGAGCGGGGTCGAGAGTGTCCTGTTGATCGGCAGCCAATGACCAGATTTGCATGGTGATCCGATCCACGCTCGGGCTCCCGGATGAATCGACGCCGGGCGGATCGATGAAAACCGTCCTGCCAACCGGATCCGCCCCCGGATCGGAAGCTGACAGCGTCCATCCGGAGGGATAGAAAAAGCCCACTTCCCCTTCGACAGCATAATCCAATTTGGTCGCCTGGTAATCCGGCGTGGGAGGCGACTTGGTCATCATCTCACTCATGGCTTGTTCTTCCGGGGTGCGCGGCACCCAATTGGCGTTAATGTAATCCCAGGCCTGCTTGGCGGTCATCCCGGTGAAGGTCTGCATCGGGAAGCGCTCCAGCTCGCCCTGGATGTCCTCCCGCAAGGGTGACTCGGCTACAGATTCCAGCCATTCAAACTCCGCCTGGGCCGCATCGACCTGTTCGGCGCTGAGCGTTACGGTATCCCCCCGTCCATCCAACAGCGCCTCCAAAGCGGGCATATACATGTCTATTACAGTGAACATATCGTTGCTTTTTTCCGGATATGCGTAATAGATCCGGATCAACTCGTCATTGCTCTTCCAGAAGAAGGTGCGATAGTACCGTCCGGCCGGTGTGCCCATCAGGAGTTCGTTTTCGACCCGGTAGAGCACGAAAATTTTATATGCATTGCCATACATCGCCCGCACTTTCTGGTTGGTAAGCAGCAAAGACAAAGCCAGGACAACCAGAAGGACGACGGCCAGGATGATCGCATGCTTCTTTTGGAGTTTCATATTCCACCTCTACCATCCACGCACTCAATGACAGCGGACGGCTGCAGGCACAGACCGGATGGGCCGCCGGTCTCCTACGCCAGATAGCACTTTCATTGTACAACGAAACCGCCTCATGATGTAAAATGAGACATGCCCGCCATCCTAGTCACGAATCTAACCAAAACATTCCGGACCAAACACAAAGCCGCGGGGTTGGGGGCCAGTTTTCGATCCCTCTTCCGGCCGGAATACAGCCCGGTCGAGGCAGTCCGCGGGCTTTCGTTCGAGATGGAGGCCGGGGAGTTGCTTGGCTTTATCGGCCCGAATGGCGCCGGCAAATCCACGACGATCAAGATCCTGACCGGCATCCTCTTCCCAAGCTCGGGCGAGGTGTCTGTGTTGGGGTATGTCCCCTGGAAACAACGCCGGAAGCTGGCCTACTCGATCGGGACAGTTTTCGGACAGCGCCCGCAACTTTGGTATCATTTGCCGGCCATCGACACCTTCACCCTGTTTGGGAAAATCTACGAGCTCGACGACCGGGAGGCCCGGAAACGGATCGCCTACCTTTCGGAGGCGTTCGAGATCGCCGACCTGCTCGAGACCCCGGTGCGCAAGCTCTCCCTCGGCCAACGGATGCGCTGCGAGGTGGCCGCCTCCCTGCTCCACAAACCCAAACTGCTCCTGCTCGACGAGCCATCCATCGGCCTGGACGTGGTCGCCAAGCAAAATATCCGCGATGCCATCCGGGAAATGGCCAGGCAGGAAAATGTGGGTGTATTGCTGACCTCCCATGATGCCGGGGACCTCGAGGCGCTTTGCAAGCGCGTCATCATCATCAATCATGGACAGATCGTCTACCAAGACAAGGTCTCGACCCTCAAGCGCTCCTTCCTGACCTCCAAGCTGGTCGAAGTGCGCTATGCCGAACAGATCCCGCTGAATTTCTGCATCCCCGGCACCGAGACCCTCAAAGTCGGCAAGGAACGCTACGGCGCCAAGCTGCGCTTCGACACCCGGCGGACCCCGGTCGAGCGCGTCATGGCCGACATCTCGGCTGCGGGCACACTGGTCGATATCACCGTCTCCGACCCGCCCCTCGAAGAAGTCATCGCCATGATCTACCAGACAGCCAGAAGACCGGACATGGCAGGGCAGGGATGAAAAAATACTTCGCCGTCTTCCAGATCAACCTGCTCAACACCCTGGCATATCCGGCTGAGCTGGTGACGCGCAGCGGGATGATCCTGATCTTCATGTGGGTGTTCTTCCAATTGTGGCGGGTGACCTTTGCGGCCTCGGGTTCCAATTCCCTGAACGGATTGACCCTTCACGACACGATCTGGTACCTGCTCCTTGCCGAGACGCTCGAGCTCGGACGCCCGCGGGTCAGCCGGACCATCTCCGACCAGGTCAAGGATGGCTCGATCGCCTATCTTTTGAATAAGCCCTATCAATTCCTGCTCTACGAATTGAATAATGGACTCGGTGAGAGCCTGCCACGCATGGCCATGCTATTCGTCGTCGGCGGCGCGCTCGTCTGGGTCATGGCGGGGCCTCCCCCCAACCTGCTGAATTGGCCGCTGGCCATCCTGGCGCTGGCCGGAGCCTGGTTGCTGCATTTCTGCACGGGCGCGCTGATCGGACTGGCCGCTTTCGTCGCCGAGGAAGTATCGCCCTTCGAATGGATCTATCAAAAGTTCGTTTTCATCCTTGGCGGGATGTTGATCCCGATCGATTTCTATCCCGGTTGGCTGCAGGCGATCGCAAGAATCCTGCCGTTCTCCTACATGATGTATGGACCGGCCCGCCTGTTCGTGGAACCCAACCTGCAGCTCTTTATCCAGATCCTCCTCGGCCAGGCAATCTGGCTGCTCGTCCTGGGTGGAAGCCTTGGCCTGGCCTTTTCGCGCGGCATGCGCCGCCTGGCCATCAATGGCGGATAGCCAGGGCAATTGGCGAACATCCGGAAGAGCCGGTCGAACAACCAATGATCCGTGAATTGAAATTCCTTCTCTCGCTTTGGAAAACCAACCTGGCTTCCGTAATGGAATACCGGGTGGCTTTCCTGTCCCAGTCCATCGGCATGATCCTGAACGACGGCGTGTATTTCATCGTCTGGATCATTTTCTTCGACCGGTTCAAGGACGTCCGCGGCTGGCAGCTCGGGGACATGTTCCTGGTCTTCGGCGTGTCGGCCAGCGCATTCGGCCTGGCCGGGATCCTGTTCGGGAACGCCTTCAACCTGGGGGACATCATCGTCAACGGCCGGCTGGACTACTACCTTTCGCTGCCCCGGCCGACCCTCCTGCACGTCCTCGCCAGCCGGATCGTCCCGAGCGGGTTCGGCGATTTCCTCTACGGCTTCATCAGTTACATGGCATCCGGACAATTCAGCCTGGGCGGCCTGGGGCGCTTCGTCCTTGCCGTTGTCCTCGCCACGACCGTTTTCGTGGCTTTCCTGATCATCGTCCAGAGCCTGTCATTCTGGACGGGAACAGGCGGAACATTTACCGGCATGGCGATCAACGCGATGGTCACCTTCGCCCTCTATCCGATCACTCTATTCGACAACGCAGCAAAATTCCTGCTCTTCACCCTCGTCCCGGCCGCCTTCATGGGAGCCGTCCCGGCCGGATTCGTCCACGCCTCCTCCTGGTCGCTCCTGGGGCAAATGGCGCTTGCGGCGGTCGGGTTCCTTGCACTGTCGATCCTCTTGTTCCAGATGGGACTTCGGCGGTACGAAAGTGGAAGCGCGATCCAGGTCGAAGTATGAAGCAACTCCGGGAGATTATGGACGCCACAAAGAGAACGAAAGTCGAATCGCTTCTGGCCCGCCCCATCCTGGGGCGTCTTGCAACATCCTCCCCGGCCGGGCAACCGCATGTGGTCCCGGTCTGGTTCCTCTGGGAGGAAGGCGTGGTCTGGGTCAGTTCCTTCCGCAACACGCGCAAGGTCAAGGACCTCGAGCGCAACCCGAAATGCGCCATCGTGGTCGACCTGCCCAAGCCGGAGGGAGGCATCACCGCCGTCCTGTTGGAAGGGACTGCCGAGCTGACCGCAGTTGGCAGCCCCGATGTCCAGGCCCGTCTCGAGAAGATCTACGTCAAATACCTCGGCACGGACGGCCTGTTGGGCCGGGAGCCCCAAAACTGGTTGACTTCCCCGGATAACCGGCTGATCAAACTGAAGCCAGCGCGTTTGATTTCCTGGTGACCCCCGGGAGTAAAATCGAATTGAAAAACTCAAGGAGGCAGGCATGACTTCAGCAGACAGGGAATTTCTACTCCACCGATTGAACGAGACCCGCTCACAGATCGAAGCGCTCCTACCCAAGATCGATCCGAAGAAGGAAATCTATCCGGGCTGGACGATCAAAGATATGCTCGCCCACATCACCGGTTGGGATGACGCCACCATCGACAGCCTGCGCGCCCACGTCGCCGGGCGGCTGCCCGCCACACCGGCCGAGCGGGGCATCGACGAATACAACGGCCGGACGGTCACGTCCCGCCAGGACCTGGATTATCCGCACATCCTGAACGAGTGGCGCCTGACCCGTCAGGTGCTGCAAACCATCATCGAACAGATGCCGGATGAAAAGTTCTTCGAGCCCCTGGTCGTTCCCTGGGGCGACAAAGGCACCGTAACCTACCTGGTGGACACCTTCCGGGATCACGAGGACGAACATGCCCGTGATATCCGGGAATGGCTGAAAGATCCAAGCCAGCCGCTTGGGAAGAGAGGAAACTAAATGACAGACGAAATCCGGATCGAGCAATTCGTCAAGGCGAGTCCCGCCCAAATCTATTATTCGCTCACCCATGCCGTCGGGATGACCGAGTGGTTGTGCGATTTTGCCACCCTTGCGCCGCGCCCCGGCGGGCGGATCTATCTTTGGTGGCACGGCGATTTCTATACCGCCGGGGAGTTCATTGGTCTGGAGGAGAACAGATCCGTCGCCTTCCACTGGCGATCCGGGGCGGATCCGGCTCCCAGCACCGTTACGATCAGCCTCGCCGGCAAGGATGGGGGCACCCTGGTCACGCTGGCTCACACCGTCCCCGCAGGAGAAGAATGGTCGAAGCGGGCGGAAGGCTTCCGGCAGGAATGGGCGGCGACTCTCGGCAACCTGGCCCAGGTGATGGAGACCGGCCTGGACAAGCGAACTTTCGAACGGCCAATGCTGGGCATCAACCTGAGCGACTTCACTCCTGATATTGCCAAAGCCATGGGCGTCCCAGTGACCACCGGCATGCGCCTGGACTTCCTGCCCGAGGAGATGGGTGCGTTCAAGGCCGGCTTGCGCAAGGATGACGTGCTGGTGGAACTGGCCGGCAAACCGCTCACCAGCGACTTCGGCACGCTGCTCACGGCCCTGCAGGGGAAGAAGGGCGGGGATAAGGTCGAAGTGGTTTTCTATCGCGGACCCGAGAAGAAAACATTGACGATGGAATTATCCAGGCGCCCCATTCCGCAGATCCCCTGGGACGCCGCCGGCCTGGCAAAGGAAGCCCGCAAGAGGTACAACGAAGGCATCGGGGCGCTCGAAAAGATCTTCGCCGGGGTCAGCGAAAGCGAAGCGGATTTCCGGCCTGCCCCGTCCGAGTGGAACGCCAAGGAGGTGTTGGCCCACCTCATCCAGAACGAACGCCACTGGCTGGAAAACCTCGACGATGTGATCGGCGGCTACCCGCGCGTCTCTGATGACTGGGGAGGGAACAGCACCATCCATGCCCGCGCCACTGCGGGCGCTTACAAAACCGTGCGGGGCCTGCTGGACGAGGAGAAGCGCCTCGCAGACGAGATGGTGGCTTACGTCGAAGCCTTTCCGCCGGAATTCGTCGCCCGCAAAGCCTCCTATTTCCAAGCTGCCAATATGCTCCTGGAAGGTTCGCTGCCGCATATCCTGTCACACACCGATCAGATCAAGGCCGCCATCGAGGCCGCCCGCAAGCCGGCCTGAATCCAGTCGCAGCCCGGGGCAGAGCACCGCGTCCGCCATCATTCAATCCGCCTCAATGCAGCCATGGACCAAAAGAAGCAACTTTACGAAGAAATTCTCGACACGATGAACGAAGGCGTTTATTTCGTGGACAAGGAACGACGGATCATTTACTGGAACAAAGGCGCGGAACAAATGACCGGCTTCCCTGCCGAACGGGTCGTCGGCTCGTTCTGCCACGCCAACATCCTCAACCATGTCACGGAAACCGGGGTTCAGCTCTGTTTCGGCGGCTGCCCACTGCATGCAACCATCCAGGATGGGAAATTGCGCCAGGCTGAAGTTTTCCTGCACCATGCCGACGGCCATCGTGTGCCCGTGCTTGTCCGTACGGCTCCGATGAAGGATGAAAACGGCGAGATCGTCGGGGCGGTGGAGACTTTCAGCAGCAATGTACCCGTCATGAGCATGCGGCGGCGGATGGACCGGCTGGAAAAAGCCACCCTGCTCGATCCGCTGACCGGCATCGGGAATCGCCGGTATATGGAACTGCAGCTGAACAAGGTGCTTGCCGACTATTCCGAGAACGGGAATCCCTGCGGCCTGTTGTTCATCGACATCGATTATTTCAAATCCGTCAACGACGCCTTCGGGCACGAGATCGGCGACAGCGTGCTCCGGATGGTCGCCCAGACTTTGAAGACAAACATTCGTTCTGACGACATCCTGGCTCGCTGGGGTGGAGAGGAATTCATCGTCCTGCTCCAGGAGATGGACAAGGAAAGCGTCCTGAAGACGGCCGAAAAGCTTCGCATCCTGGTGGCGCAATCACGCCTTCGCTTGGATGAAACGGAGCTCAGCGCGACCGTCTCGATTGGCTGCACCCTCATCCGCACGGAAGACGCCACCAACGCAGCCGTGGAGCGCGCCGATCGGAACATGTACCAAAGCAAGAAAACGGGCCGCAATCGAGTCACACTGGAATGATATGAAACCCCAAAGAATCCTGATCTTCACTTTACTGGTTCTTTTACTCCTGGCGTGTGCCTGTCCGGCGACCGCCTTGCCGGCGTTTTCTCCGACCCCTACTCCGGCGCCGACGGTTCCATCGAACCCGACGACGATCGTCGCATCGCCAGTCCCGCCCTCCCAGAATGAGGCGCTTTTCAACATTCCCTGGGGAGACCGGTCTTTGTTCTCGGCAGGATTGTCGCCTGCTTACCAGGGCATCTTGAATGGGCTGCCCGGCTTGAGCATTTACCATGTCGCCATCTCCCTGGGCGATCCACCGACCTCCCTGAGCGGGATCGAGGAGGTCCATTACACCAACCGCTCGACGGATGCTTTGGCCGAGATCGACTTTGCCATCTTCGCCGAGATCCTGGGAGGGACGATCGCTGTCAGCAATGTCAGCGTGGACGGAAAGACAGTCCAGCCGGAGCTCAGCACCGGCATCATGCGCGTCCCGCTTGCAGTCCCGCTCGACCCCGGCGGCTCGGTCACCATCCACGACGAATTCCAGGTCACAGTCCCGACTGCGGGAGGCAATTTCTATTACGGCATTTTCGGATACAACGACGATATCCTTTCGATGGCGCATGCCATCCCGACGATTCTCGTTTACGATAAAAATGGTTGGAACAATAAGCTGCCCGACCTGGACGGCGACCCGCTCTTTTCCGAGATCAGCTTTTACCTGGTCTCGGTGGACGCGCCGCAGGACCTGACTCTGGTCGCCTCCGGGAGCGAGGTCGGCCGGTCCACGGTGGCCGGCCGGCAAAAGGTCCTGTTCGCGGACGGCCCGGCCCGGGATTTCTACATGGCCGCCAGCCGGAACTTCGTCAAACAGTCGGAAACGGTGAACGGGATAACGGTCAACAGCTACGCTTCGGCAGATCTGCAATCGTATGCCCAGTCTGCACTGAAGACCGCCGAAGGCGCCATCGGAGATTTCAGCCAGCGTTACGCACCTTATCCATACACGGAATTCGACATCGTTCCGATCATCACCTCCGCCGGCGGGGTGGAATTTCCCGGACTGACGGCGGTCGCGAAAGACGTCTACAACGGGAGCCCTTTCCTCGAGGTCGTCGTCACCCACGAAGTCGGCCATCAATGGTTCTACAATCTGGTCGGGAACGAGACGCAGGACCAACCCTGGCTGGACGAATCCCTGGCCGAGTTCCTCACCTGGCAGTATTACCTGGACAAACATGGGACCGCCGGCGCGGCGGCGTATAAACTCGAAATGCAGGGCACCTGGGATTCTCTCAAAGACCAAAAAATCCCGATCGGCGAACCGGTCTCGGACTATACGAGCGCCGGCTACGTGGCCATCGTCTACGGCCGTGGACCTCTCTTCATGCTGGCGCTGCGGGACCAGCTCGGCCAGGCGACCTTCGACCAGTTCATGAAGGACTACACAGAGAAATTCGAGTGGCAAATCTCGACGACCGATGCCTTCAAATCGGAAGCCCAGCAGGTCTGCGGCTGCGACCTGACCCCTATCTTCGACGAATGGGTTTATACTAAATAGTGAAAGTCGAGGTGTCCCATGAGGGTGGAAAACACAAAACGATGGCCGAGAAAAAATAACTTTGGCAAGCTTCTCCTGTCTGCTTTTCTTACGCTCGGTTGCGTCGCTCCGGCAATCATCCTTCCCACCCCGACAACCGTCCCTACGCCTACGACCACATCCACCCAAACCACTGTCCCCGCATCCCGGACCCCCACCTCATCAGCGACAATGGCGCCTACGCCAACAATAACTCCTTCTCCCAGTGCCACGCCTATCCCCACAGCTATGCTGCCGATCAAGCCACTTCGCCAGGCAGGTCCATGGCTACTGTTCTGGGGCCAGGCTGGTTTGTACGCAATGAATCCGGATGGCACTGGCCAGACATTGGTTTACAAGCTGGATCCTAAGACCTATCGACGGACCTCCTCTGTGTCGCCAACGGGCGGACACTTTGCTTTCATTGAAGGCGACCCTAATCCGGTCTTGGTGGTGGTTAGCCTTCCGGATGGTAATGTCCTCAAGAAAATAGTCGTCACGAATCCGAACGTTTCTCAAGTCGACGCCCCGGACGTTGGGGACTCAGACTGGTCTCCGGATGGAAAACAACTGGCCTTTATCAGTGCTGTGAATGGCATCTCTGCGGATTTATTTCTGTTTTCGACCACGACCAATGAGATAACGCGCCTGACCGATGCCCCAACACAATCCGCCGTCCCGATATGGTCTCCGGATGGAAAATATATCTTCAATATCGGCGTCCTGACCTTTGGGACAGGAGCTGGATGGAACGTAGAAAGTAATTGGGTGACGGATACGAAAGGGGAAAGTAAACATTTGTCTACGCAAGGAGATTCAGCCTTTTGGATCAGCAGTCATGAATTGATCACATACGAATCGATGTGTAACGGAAACTACCAATACATCAATGTCGATACAGGAGAAACGAAAGTCATTATCGAGCCGGGTGTTTGTCTGATCGGGTTCAGCCGTAATCCGTTCGACGGTAACTACATAGCCTCCTTGCATCAAGATTTCCAGACAAAGACTCGAACGTACACGGCAGGCACGTATCTGATACGCGCTTCGACCTGGCGCCGCATCAGCGACAAGTCTGGCGGGGTCACATGGTCGAGTCGAGCCGGCCTCTACTTCGTGAAAACCGATCCGTACGATTTGCAGAATCACGAAGTGATTGCCTTTCATGAAAATGGCACGCCGGCGGATTTGCCATTCAATATCACAGGATTTCCAACGATTTCAGAGGATGAATCCACCTGGGCTTGGTCAGATGATCAAGGCATATACGTTGGTCTTCCCACGGGCAGGATGAAAAAGGTATTCGACCGAACCGCGAACATCGTTTGGCAGGCTGATAGTAACAATCTTATTTTGTGCACACTATTTGATGGTATCTATGTTGTGAATTCTCCCGACTATGTGCCTGCCCTTGTCTCGACTGCCTCCTGCGATACGGATCTACTGGACCTTGTACATCCATAAGGAGAATACGGATGAAACAAGCGTTTGTAATAGGGAGCCTCTTATTTCTTGCAGTGAGTTGCGCGCCTGTGCAAAATCCAGCCTCGACCTTGCAACCAGTCGCCTCCTTGCCGACTGAATCGGCCCGGCCACCCATAGGAACGACTATTCCGACATCAACGGTCCTTCCGGTATCCTCGTCGCCCACAGGTCAGGGTCCGACCATCGGCGGCTGCCCATTCTTCCCGGCGGATAATTTCTGGAACACCCGCGTGGATGCCCTGCCGCTCGATCCGCATTCGGCCGCCTGGATCGACTCGATCGGCCGGGATATCGGCTTTCACATGGACTTCGGCTCGGGTACATGGGACGGCGGCCCCATCGGCATCCCGTTCAATTTGGCCGATGCGGCGACGCCCAAATTCTCCTTCACTTTTTACTATCCGGACGAATCCGATCCGGGGCCCTATCCCATCCCGGCAAATTACCAGCGCGAGTGGGGCAGCGACCACCACATCCTCGTCGTGGATACCTCGGCCTGCACCCTCTACGAAACCTACGATGCCAGCGCCAAGGACGGAAAATGGTCGGGCGGGTCCGGCGCAGTCTGGAACCTGCGCTCGAACGCCTTGCGTCCCGCCGGCTGGACTTCGGCAGATGCGGCCGGCCTGCCGATGCTGCCCGGGCTGGTCCGCTGGGACGAGGTGGCCGCAGGCGAGATCCGCCATGCCCTGCGCTTCACGGCCGAAAACACCAACGGCTACATTTGGCCTGCCCGCCACCTGACCTCCGACGACAACGCCCCGAACGTTCCGCCCATGGGGGCGCGCTTCCGTCTCAAGTCGACCTTCGACATCTCCCCATATTCGCCGACGATGCAGGTGATTCTGCGCGCCATGCAGGAATATGGGATCGTCCTGGCCGACAACGGCTCGAACTGGTACGTCTCCGGTTCGCCGGACGAGCATTGGGATAACGACATGCTCCACACGCTGGATGCTATGACCGGGAACGATTTCGAGGCGGTCGACACCTCGAAAATGATGGTCGACCCCGATTCGGGCCAGGCTGTCGTCCCGTGATCATTAATCCGTAGAAACGGAATTTCATGACCAGTCTCCGCAGTCGTATCCTTCGCCAAACCATCCAACGCGTCATCGGCGCATTGGATGTCCGGCTTTCCGTCCAGGAACAACGGACCCGCATGGATCGCCTGGCGCGGCGAGGCATTCTCGTGCCGCGCGGCGTGACGGTTTGCACCATCCAGGCCGGCGGCGTCCACGCCGAATGGATCGAACCGGTGGGCACCAAAACATCAAGGGTCATTCTATACTTGCACGGCGGAGCCTACTGTATCTGCTCCCTGGATACCCATCGTGGCCTGGCCGCCCGGCTTGCCCTGGCCTGCCAGGCACGCACGCTCGTCATCGATTACCGCCTGGCCCCGGAGAATCCCTTCCCGGCCGCGTTGGAAGATACTCTCGCAGCATACCGGTGGCTCCTGGAGCAGGGCACTCCCCCCGACCGGATCGCCGTCGGCGGGGATTCGGCTGGCGGCGGGCTGACCCTGGCAGCCGCGCTCAGCCTGAAAGCGGTCCGCCAGCCTCTCCCGGCAGCCATCTTCCTGATCTCGCCCTGGACCGACCTGACATTCTCGGGCGACTCGATCCGGACGCGCAAATCCGTCGATCCAATCTTCGGACACAATGGCGGGCCGCAGTACGTCCCGGCCTATACCGGGAACCACGACCCATCCGACCCGCTCATCTCACCGCTTTTCGGTGACCTGCATAACTTTCCGCCGACTCTGGTACACGTCGGCAATGACGAGATCCTGCTCGACGATTCCACCCGGCTTGTAAACAGGATGGCCGCCGCCGGCTCCCGGGCCGAGCTGGAAGTCTGGGATGGGATGTGGCATGTCTTCCCGGCTTTTGCCCCCTTCGTCCCTGAAGCCCAGTTTGCCATCGACAAGATCGGCGCCTTTGTCCGCCGGGAGATTCCTCAATCCATCAAGGAGCAACCATGACAGCCTACGTGATCGTCGACATCCAGGTCACCGACCCGGCCGGGTACGAGGAATACAAGAAACTCGCCCCGGCCGCCGTCGCCCTTTACGGCGGGAAATACCTGGCCCGCGGCGGACCGAACGAAACCCTGGAAGGCGACTGGCGGTCCCAGCGCCTGGTCATCCTGGAGTTCGAAAACCGGGAAAGGGCCAAAGCCTGGCTCAATTCGCCGGAATATGCTCCGGCGCGTGCCCTGCGACACAAGTACGCATCCAGCCGGATGATCGTCGTCGATGGAAGTTGAAGAGGATCGCTTTCGACGATCGCATCATTGCTTGATCGGTAGTTCAACATCGTCTATGATTACAGTTGGGATGAAAGGAGATGAATTATGGAGTATCGTGAGCTGGGACGGACCGGATGGAAAGTTTCCGCAATCAGTTTCGGGGCCTGGGCCATCGGCGGCACCTGGGGCGAGGTCGATGACAACGAATCCCTGGCCGCCCTATACCGCGCTCTCGAAATGGGAGTCAATTTTTTCGACACAGCAGACGTCTACGGGGATGGGCGCAGCGAGCGCCTGTTTGCGAAGCTGCGTAAGGAGCGCAAGGAACAGTTCCACGTCGCCACCAAAGCCGGCCGCCGGCTGGACCCTCACATCGCTGCAGGGTACAACCGCCAGAACCTGACCGCCTTTGTGGAGCGCAGCTTGAAAAACCTCGAGGTGGAATCCCTCGACCTCCTGCAGCTCCACTGTCCGCCCACGGAGGTCTACTACAATCCGGAAGTGTTCGGCGTCCTCGACGATCTGGTCGCAGCGGGCAAGCTCCGCTACTACGGCGTTAGCGTTGAAAAGGTCGAAGAGGCTCTCAAGGCCATCGAGTTCCCAAACGTACAGTCTGTGCAGATCATCTTCAACATCTTCCGCCAGCGCCCGGCCGAGCTGTTCTTCGGGGAAGCCCAACGCCGCAAGGTCGGGATCCTTGCCCGGGTCCCGCTCGCCTCGGGCCTGCTGACCGGCAAGTTGACCCGCGCCAGCACCTTCGCCCCCGACGACCACCGGGCCTTCAACCGGCGGGGCGAAGCCTTCGATCGCGGCGAGACATTCTCCGGCCTGGACTACGAGACCGGCCTGGAGGCCGTCGAAGCCCTTCGTCCGCTCGTTCCGGCCGGGCAGACGCTTGCCCAGATGGCCCTGCGTTGGATCCTGATGTTCCCGGCGGTCAGTTGCGCCATCCCGGGAGCCAAACGCCCAGACCAGGCCGAGGAAAACATTCGGGCGGCCGATCTGCCGGCGCTCACCCCAGAGAGCATGGCGGCGATCAAGGGTATTTACGATCGATTCGCGCGGCCGCTGGTACATCCCTACTGGTAGAGCGTAAACGACCCATTCCACCAGGGGAACGGCCGAGGAGGTGTAGAAATGAATCGGACGGCGAAAACTCTTTGTTCTCTCATGGTTGGGATATTCATTCTGGTTGCCTGTAACATCCCCACCGGCAAACCGACCGGCGTTCCGGCCATTGCTCTTTCCATCGTTCCACACACCACCCTGTTGTTCCGCCAAACGGCGACTGCCACGCCTGTACCGCCCACCGTGGCGGACTTCTTCGCCCGCTGCCCGACCGCCGCCGAGATCGCCCGGGTGAACGCCGACTTGACTTTGAGTTTCGAAACCGACCCAACCGCCGGTCAGTTGGCCTGCCGCGCCTCGGACGGGTCGGCAGATCTGACCCCAGTCATGAAGCACGCCTACCAATCGATCCTGGTCATGCGCCTGCTCCATTTCAGCCAGCCGCTTCCCTGGACGGACAAACAACTCTACGACTGGTTCGTCGGCAGCATCCACGGCATCCGCTTCCGCCAGGATTTCCGCTACAGCCACTGCTGCGACCCGGCCAATGTCATCGACATCCAGGACGGTCCAAATACGCTGCTTGCCATGACGGACTTATGGATTGATCCGGCATATAACGCCGGTCTGATGGACACGACCATTTTGCTCGTCCACGAAGCCCGCCACAATAACGGGCTGCCGCATACCTGCCCGGACGGCGCGAACGATCAGACGATCGCCGAACTGGGCGCCTGGGCCGTACAGATGGACCTGGAGGAATGGCTTGCCCAATATGGTGACCCGGCGTTCCTGACCGCCCCGGGGAGCGATCCAAAATATTATCGGGAGATCGCCTTGAACGACTCTGTTTTCATCCGCCGGTCGTCCTTTTGCGGCGAACCGACGCTTACCCCCGGGCCGGGACCCACCCTGGCTCCCTGAACCTGGATAAAAAGAGACGCCCGCTCAGGGCGTCTCTGCTTTTCCGACCCAAAACCTGCCGGCCTGGATGACCATCCGGTCGGGTACATCCGCCAGGACGATCGCTCCGTTGCCGATGCGCACCCCAGCCCCGATCCGCACCCCGATGGCGGTGGTGACGCCCATGCCGATCAGGCTGCGCTCCCCGACGTGTACGTGTCCCGCCAGGAGGGCGCCCGGGGCGACGTGGGTATATTCGCCGATCTCACAATCGTGCGACACCACTGCATTCGTATTGATCATGCACTTCGGTCCCAAGACCGCTTCCGAACCGATGTAAGCATTGGCGAAGACCTGGACGCCCTCCGCCACCCGGGCGCTCGGCTCGACCGTCGCGCGTGGATGGACCAGGGCCGGGAATGCGAAACCCGCCCCCGCCAGCGTCTCGAAAACCCGCACCCGGATGGCGATATCCAGGATCCCGCCGACGCCGTTGGCGGCCAGTTTTACTCCCTGCTCGAACAGGGCCGGCAGGATCGCCCGCGTCCCCAGCACCGGGATGTCAAGGGTGCGCGAGCCGGTCAACCGGGGATTGTCGTCCACGATCCCGGCGATGGCAAATTCGCCCAACTGCCGGACCATGTCCATGATGGCCTTGGCATGTCCGCCGGCGCCAAAGATCGCCAAATAAGGCCGGTCGGATTTGGACAGCGAGATCTCGATCGCCGGCGCGCCTGCCAGCTCGCGCACGACCGCTTCGGTCACCAGGCGATCGGTGGGCAGTCGGGCCAGGTCCAGGCCGAGGGATTCAGCCAGGAGGCGGGCCGGCTTGGTAATCCTCAGGTCGCCTTCGGCCTTTGTCGGTTCGGCAGCCCGAGGCAGCGAGGCGACCTTCTCGCCCGCTTTTTCGGTGATCACGGCGATCTTTGCGCCTACGGGAAGCGTATCGCCCTCGGCCGCCAAGAAATGGACGAAGCCCGCCTCCGGCGCTTCGATATCCGTGGCCGCCTTGGTGGTCTCCACGGTCAGGAGCAGGGCCCCCTTCTCGACCGCCTCTCCGTCTTTCACGTGCAGGCTGGCCAGGCGGGCTTCCGGCTCATTGGCATTCAGGAGCGGTACGAGGATTTCGGATTTGATCATGGTTCACCATCGATGAGAGCAAACGGGCTTCATGAAACCAGGTCGAGCATGGCCTGCCTGATTGCATCCACACCCGGCAGGATGGCGTCTTCGAGCGGCCTGGAATTGGCGATCGGCAGGTCGAGGGCGGCGAGGCGGGCAACCCGCAGGTTGGGGATCCCGGCTTCGGCCGCCCGGGCGGAGACTTCCGCACCCCAACCCAGGGTCCGCGTCCCCTCCTCGACGGTCAGCAGCCGGCCGGTCCTGCAGAGCGAATCCATCAGCGGCGAGAGCTCGAATGGCGCCAGTTGCGAGAAGACGACGATCTCCGAAAACAGCTCGCGCTCGTAGAGCAGGTCGAGGGCTGCCCGGCGGGCAAGCTCGAAATTGTAGCCATAACAGGCGATGGTCAATCCGGGGCGCGGCCCCTGGCTCAGGATCTGGGTCGGATAAATCCCGCCGGACGATTCCAGTGAAAAGTCCGCCAGCTCGCCCGTCCCGGCCTCCAGCAGCGGACGGGTGTAGAGCAACTTGTGCTCCACGAACAGCACCGGGTCGTCGTCGGCAATGGCAGCCTCCAAAAGCCGGCCGGGGTCCGACAGGCAGTTGGGCGCAATTACTTTCAAGCCGGGTACACCCAGGAACAATTTCTCGAGGCTCTGGGAATGGGTCGGCCCGTAGCCACGGTGCCCGCCCATCGGCGTCCGCACGACGATCGGGACGCGCACCTGGTCGTTATACATCCAGCGAAACTTGGCGGCGTGGTTGACCAGCTGGTCGGCGATCAGGGTGACGAAATCGCCGAACATGATCTCGGCCACCGGGCGCAGGCCGCGCAGCGCCATCCCGGAGGCCACCCCGACGATGGATGCTTCAGAAATAGGGGTGGTGAAGACGCGCTCGGGGAATTTCGTGCTCAGGCCGCGGGTCACTTTGAATGCGCCCCCGTACGGATCGAGGATGTCCTCCCCGAGAACGTAGATGCGCTCGTCGCCGTCCATGGCACGCAGCAAGGCCTGGTTCAGGGAATCGAGAACGGTGATGGTCATTGGCGATCCGCAATCGATGGCTGGCTTTCAGCGACCGCAGCCAGGCTGGGATAAGGGTCGACGCTTGCGCGGTTGAAGGCAGCCTCGATGGCGACCAGGACTTCCTTTTCGGTTTTTTCGCGGTCCCCGGTCGTCAAGCGGGCGCCGTGGACCGTCAGGGGGTCCCTCTCCCTGGCGCGGGCGATCTCGGACGGGTCGCGCACGTCGTCGCCCTTGCTGTGGGCGGAAAAACGATACGTGTGCAGGATCAGGCCGGCAGGCCCGCCGTGTTCCCGCACCTGGCGGACGGCTTCCCCTGCAGCAGATTGGATTTCGAGCACGTCCGTGGTGTCGCGTTCCCAGATCGGGATGCCGAAAGCTGCAAACCGTCCGGCCATCGACCCGGCCACACCCTTTTCGACCGGGGTCGTCTGGGCATAGCGATTATCTTCGAGCACGTACAGGACGGGCAGCTCCCAGAGCGCCGCCAAGTTCAAGCTTTCGTAAAGGGTCCCCTCGCCGAGCGTCCCATCGCCAACGAAGACCAGGCAGATCTGGCCGGTCTTGCCGATCTTCTCGGCCAATCCCATCCCGGTCGCCACAGGGACGATCCCACCCTGGATCCCGTTGGAGTAGAAATTCCGCCACTGGATGTGTTGGCTGCCGCCCCGCCCCCCCACCAGGCCGGTCGCCTTGCCCATCAACTCAGCCGCCAGCCGATAGGGATCCCCTCCGTAAGCCAGGAAATGCCCGTGGCAGCGGTGGTTGCTGAAGACCACATCCTGCGGATCGGTGACAGAGAAGATCCCGGCCGCGTCGGCCTCCTGCCCGATGTAGGAGTGCGTCGTCCCGACCAGTTTTCCACTGCTGAACTCATTCAACAAGCGCTCTTCAAACCTGCGGATCAAGAGCATCGTGCGATAAAGGGAAAGATGGTCCGTCATGATGGCCACATTATAACCCACGCGCCGAATCGGCCCAATCCACCGACTATATGCCTGTCTATACGCAGTCTTGAAGAGTTTGACCGGGTTGGCTTTCAAACCAAACCGTCATGGTATAATCCCGGAATTATGAGCCCAGAAACAACTCCAACCAAACTCTGCCCAACCTGTGGGACACGCCTGGCAGAAAACGCCACCCGCTGCGTGGTCTGTGGAAGCGAATTCAGCGCCACACCCAAACCAAAAGCCAAATCCGAACGCGCCGTCCAAGGCGCTCGCATGCCCGAAATGACCCTGAGCCTGCCGGTCGCCCTGGCGCTGTTCGTCGTTTTCCTGGCTGTCGGAGCGGGGGCCCTCTACCTGACCCTTTCGGCAACCAAGCGGATTGCCGTACCCACCCCCATTGCCAGCCCAACCGAGACGCTCACCCTGACTCTGACGCCGACTGAAACCCTCATCCCGACGGATACTCCCACGGCCACTCCGCTCCCGCCGGTGGATTACACGGTCAAAGCCAATGACAACTGCGGATCCATCGCCGCGCTTTACGGATCGAGTGTACCTGCCATTATTACCTTGAACGGCTTGAACAGCAATTGTACCGACCTGGCCGTCGGACAGGTCATCAAGGTGCCGCTGCCCACCCCGACGGCTCCACCCGCCCCAACCGCCACCCTCTTGCCCGACGAGGCGACTCGCCAGGCTTGTCCAACGGCCAGTTACACCGTTCAGGCAAACGACACCCTGAGCATCATCGCCGCCAACTACCAGGTCTCGATGCAGGCCATCAAAGACTGGAACGGGCTCAGCACGGATAATGTCATGCTCGACCAGAAGCTGTTGATCCCCCTGTGCAAGCGGGCGGCCACCCCCGGACCCAGCCCGACCCCGACCACTCCGCCGCCCTATCCGGCCCCCAACCTGCTCCTGCCCGCGGACGGCGCCCCCTTCTCCCTAGCGAACGATACGATCACCCTCCAATGGGCTTCGGTCGGAACCCTGCGCGATAACGAGGCGTACCAGGTCACCATCGAGGACGTGACTTCCGGGACCGGACGCAAACTGGTCCAGTATGTAACCGATACCAAGTTCATCGTCCCGGTCTCCTTCCGCCCACAGGATGTCGTCCCGCACGTATTGCGCTGGACAGTCGTCTCGGTCCGGCAAACCGGCACGGACGACCAGGGCAACCCCATCTGGGCACCGGCCGGTGCAGCCAGCGCCCCCCGCACCTTCACCTGGAGTGGCGCCAGCCCGGCTCCCACGCCGACGAAATAGCCACCTACAGAATCGAGAGAATCCCCACGCAGGTGCTGCGTGGGGATTTTTGTGAGTGTATAATCCCAACTGGAGACCTTCATGCCAAAACCGAAGCCCGCCCTCAACATTCGCGAATACAACCGTTACGCCTGGGACCGGCAGGTGGATTACAACAATCCATTTACCATGCCGGATACGCCCGAGGTGATTGCAAAGGCTCGCAGAGGCGAATTCTCGCTGCTGCTGACCGAGACTGTTCCGGTGCCAAAGGACTGGTTCCCGCCATTTGTCAACCTCGATATCCTCGGCCTGGCTTGCGGCGGAGGTCAGCAGGGGCCGGTCTTTGCGGCATTGGGAGCACACGTCACCATATTCGACAATTCACCGGCCCAGCTCGAACGGGACCGCATGGTCGCTGACCGCGAAGGGCTACCGCTCAAAACGGTTGAAGGGGACATGCGCGACCTGTCCGCTTTCGCCGCGGAGAGCTTCGACCTAGTCTTCCACCCGGTATCCAACGTTTTCTGTCCCGAGGTCCGGCCGGTCTGGAAGGAAGCCTATCGCGTCCTGCGTCACGGTGGATTGCTTTTGGCCGGCTTTGCCAATCCGATCTATTACCTGTTCGGCACGCACGAAGACGAACAGGAAACCCTGACGGTCCGCTACTCCATCCCCTACTCCGACCTGAAAGACATGGATCCCGAAGACCTGGATGTGTGCATTGAAGAGGGCACGCCGCTCGAGTTCGGCCACAGCCTGACCGACCAGATCGCCGGCCAGACGGACACCGGGTTCCAGATCACGGGCTTTTACGAAGACATCTGCCCCGATTCGCCGGTGAGCAAGTATCACCCAACTTACATCGCCACCCGGGCTATCAAACCGTAGGGCTTTCCGTCCCTGTGAAATACAAGCTGATCATTTTCGATTTCGACGGCACCCTGGCCGACTCCTTCCCGTGGCTGGTCGGCCTGTTCAACGAGATGGCTGACGCATATCATTTCAACCGCCTCGGGCCGGAAAAAGTGGCGATCCTGAGAACCTACAAAGCGGCCCAGGTCATGAAAGCCATCGGAATTTCCATCTGGCAGGCACCGAAGATCGGTCGGGAGATCAAAATCCGCATGGCCCGCGAGATCGAGCGCGTGCCTCTGTTCGAGGGGATCCCTTCGGTCTTGGTTGAGTTGTCCCGGAACGGGGCGGAGCTCGCCCTGGCGACATCCAATGCCAGGACGAACATTCTAAAGGTGCTCGGCGAAGGCAATGCAAATCTCTTCAAGTACATGGAATGCGACATTTCCTTGAATGGGAAAAAGGCGAGCTTCCAACGAATTGTCCGGAGAACAGGCCTGGAAAAAAGCCGGATCCTAGCCATCGGGGACGAGATTCGCGACCTCGAGGCGGCCCGCCGGGCGGGGATCGCCTTCGGCGCGGTGAGCTGGGGCTATACGGATATCCAGACGTTGAAAACCCAATCCCCCGATCTGGTGTTCTCGAAAGCCAGCGATATTCTTGATCTCCTCCAAAACTGAGCGGAGGTTCGACCATCTGCCTGGATAAAAAACTTCCCGGCTCACTCCCGGGAAGTTTTTGTGTTTCGGCAACGAGTTGGCTTATTGTTTGGCGGCTTCTTCAAGCATGGCCGTCGAGAGGGACTTCGGCCGTTCGATCGGCTGGCCGAGGGCACGCGCCCAGACCAGGTTGGCGGTCACGCCCAGGGCGCGGCCGACGCCAAACAGAACGGTATAGAAGTCGAACTCACGCACACCGTAATAGTACTGCAGCGTACCCGAAATGGCGTCCACGTTCGGAGCGGGATTCTTGGCCTTGCCCTGTTCCTTGAGTACGGCGGGGACCACATCGTAGACCAATTCCGCCAGCCGAAGGAGCGTGTCATCTGGGAAACGGGCCTTGGCGAATTCGAGCTGGGCGACGTAGCGCGGGTCGGTGACGCGCAGGACGGCATGTCCGTAGCCCGGGATGACTTTGCCGCCGTTGAGCGTGTCCCAGGCAAATTTGTATAATTCTTCGCGACTGGGAACGCCGCCGAACTTGTCACGCACGTCGATCAGCCAGCCGAGGCATTCCTGGTTGGCAAGTCCGTGCAGCGGACCGGCCAGGCCGTTCAAGCCCGCCGAGAAGGCATAGTAGGCGTCCGAAAGAGCCGATCCGACCAGGTGGGTGGCGTGCGCCGAGACGTTTCCAGACTCGTGGTCGGAGTGCAGGATGAAATACAGGCGGGCCAACTCTGCATAGCCTTTGCGATCCGAGACACCCATCATCCGGGAGAAATTCGTCCCATAGTCCTGGCGGGCGTTGTATTTGGGTTTCTTGGTCTCGTTGAAATATTTCAAGCGGTAAATGAAGGCCGCGATGACCGGGAGCTTGGCTGTCAGGTCAAGGGAATCTTCCAGGGTCGATTCCCAGTAGGCGTCCTTCTTGGCCCCTTCGTGATACGCCCTGGCAAATTTGGACTCGCCCTCGAGGGCCAGAACGGCTTGCGAGAGCAGCACCATCGGGTGGGTTTCCTTGGGCATCGAGCGGATCATCTTGAACACATGATCCGGCACGATTGCCCGGGCCGCCCAATCCTTTTCCACTTCCTCTGCCTGGACCCGGGTGGGTATCTCGCCCGTCATCAGAAGGTAATACAACCCGCCGACGTAGGGCATCTTGTTGCCGCGCGGCTTGGGGAGTTTGGCGAGCACCTCCGGGATGGCCATACCCCGGAAAGTAATCCCGGTAGCCGGATTCACGAAAGAGACATCCGTGACCATGCTCTTGATGTCACGCATCCCCCCGTAAACCTGGCTGATGGTTACCTGGTCGATGACTTTCTCGCCATGCTCCTTGACGAGGACCTTGACGCGTTCACGCCAGGCGGGTAACTGTGCTGAAATCTTGTCATGCAGAATCATAGGACTCCTCCACCAAAAATGATCGGGAACGCAATCGTCTGCGCAATCAACCTATTATAACTTCACCAGGCCCGTCATAACCCCGATGCTTTCCTTGACGGCTGCAGCGGATTTTTCCAACTCGGCTTTTTCCGCCTTGTCGAGATCGTATTCGACCACCCTTTCGAGGCCACCCCGCCCCAACTGAGCCGGCACCCCGAAGAACATATCCTTCAGACCGTACTCGCCTTTCATGAAAGCAGAAGCGGGCACGATCAAGTGCTTGTCCTTCAGAATGGCTTCAGCCATCTGCGCCACGGCGACCGCCGGGGCATAATACGCCGAGCCGGTCTTGAGCAGGTTGACGATCTCGCCCCCACCTTTACGGGTGCGGGTGACGATGGCTTCCAGCTTGTCGGGCGCAAGGAATTCCCGCAATGGAACGCCGGCTACATTCGAATGGCGGGTCAGTGGGACCATCTCGTCCCCATGCCCGCCCAGCACGTAACAAGCGATGTTTTCCACGCTGACGCCGGTCTCCAAAGCCACGAAGGCCCGCATGCGCGCCGAGTCGAGGATCCCGGCCTGGCCGATGATGCGCTCACGCGGCAGCTTCCCGACCTTCATGGCCAGGTAAGCCATCGTATCCAGGGGGTTGGTCAACACGATAATAATTGCATCCGGTGAATATTTGAGGGCGCTCGTGGTTGCGTCGCTGACGATCTTGGAATTGATCGTCAGCAGATCCTCCCGGCTCATCCCGGGTTTGCGAGGCACGCCGGCGGTGATCACGACGATGTCCGAGCCTTTCGTGGCGGCAAAATCATTGCTCCCGACCACGGATACATCCTTGCCGATGACCGGCAGGGCTTCCTGCAGGTCGAGGGCTTTGCCCTGCGGCATGCCTTCCACGATGTCGACCAGCACCAGGTCGGCAATCTCGCGCTCGGCTAGCCAGTGGGCTGTCGTCGAGCCGGTCATTCCCGCACCAACAATTGATATTTTAGATGTCATAGTCTCTCCCAAAGGATGGATGAAAGAATTTATACTACAATTTTGGTCCAGAAGGTAGAGATGAAGCTTGGCATTTTAGACAACGTTAACGCATCAGGGCACGCGTGTGCGTGCCCTGAGTTTCACTTGGGACCTCTATCCCGATGTATGCTCGAGAAAGTGGGTGGCCTCGATGGCGGCTGCCGCGCCCATCCCAGCCGAGGTGACGACCTGTCGAAAGTGCGAGTCGGCAGCCTCCCCGGCAGCATACACTCCGGCCACGCTTGTATTCATCCGCTCGTCGACCTTTATGTATCCGTTTTCCATCGCCAACTGGTCAGTGAACAACTGCGTGTTCGGGGTGTGTCCGATGAAAATGAACACGCCATCCGTCGGGACCTGGCTTTCTTCGCCAGTCTTGAGGTTTTTCAACTTGACCGCTTCGGTCTTCCCGTCGTTACCGACGACTTCGGTAACCAAGGTATTCCAGATGAACTTTATCTTTGGATGGTCGAGGGCGCGTTTCTGCAGGATCGCGCCGGCCCGCAAGCTGTCCCGTCGGTGGATAATCGTCACGGAAGAGGCGTAGCGAGTCAGGAAAAGTCCTTCCTCCAGTGCGCTGTCCCCCCCGCCGACCACCACCACCTGCCGCTCTTTGAAAAAAGCGCCGTCGCATGTGGCGCAGTAGGAAACCCCGCGTCCGATCAGGTCGGTCTCGCCGGGGATCTCCAGGTGGTTGGGGCGGGCACCCGTGGCAATGACCAGTGAATCCGCCAGGTAGACGCCAGCGTCGCTGGTAACCTTGAATGGGCGTTTCGACAGATCGACAGATTGGGCCGAAGCGAATTCGACTTTTGCGCCAAAATGCTCGGCTTGTTTCTGGAATAATTCACCGAGCTCCGCGCCCCCCACCCCTTCCGGAAAACCCGGGTAGTTTTCGATCGTGTAGGTCAGGGCGGCCTGACCGCCCAACTCGGTGCCGGTCAACACAACCGGAGCCAATTCTGCCCGGGCCGCGTAAAGCGCCGCGGCGAATCCGGCCGGGCCCGAGCCCAGAACGAGCATCTTGACGTGTCGAGTTTCGTTCATGGAGGCTGACGACAATCCACTTAAATTCAGCATTGACCACCTCACAAGGATTTTACTCTATCCATTTTATCAGATGCGCAAAAGGCCGAAAAGTGACAAAAAAACCACGTTTTATTATCGGCCTTGTCAAAGCGTGGAGCCTCGGCTATAATCCCGGTCACCTCGGGCGCGTAGCTCAGCCGGTTAGAGCGCATCACTCACATTGATGAGGTCGGGGGTTCGAGCCCCTCCGCGCCCACAGGTTCAATCAGGCCATCCAGGCCTTTTTGATTTAACCGGCTGGAAAGCAGAGGTGCATCCGGCAACCCTTCGAACCGGCCGACATAATAGACGGGGCAGGGAGATCAAATGGAAACATTGATGGATCGGGCAAACAAGATCGCGGCCGAGGGGATATTCCTCGGCGGGACTCTCAAACGGTTCGAGATCGCCGGACGCACGCAATTAATCGCGCTCCTAAATGAAGGGCTTAATCCCAATTCCAGGGTATTGGATATCGGCTGTGGCTGCCTCCGGGGAGGGTACTGGCTCATTCACTTCCTCGACAAGAATCGGTATTTCGGCATCGAGCCGAATAAGATGATGCTGGAGGCAGGAATCAAATACCTCCTGGAGCCTGGATTAGTGAGTCTCAAGGAACCCCGGTTCGACCATAATGCGGATTTCAATTTTTCAATATTCAGGGAGAACTTCGATTATTTTGTCGCCCTCTCGATCTGGACGCACGCAGCGAAACGCCAAATCCAAAGCATGCTAGACGGCTTCGTGAGCACTGCGAGTCCGAAGGGCGTACTCCTTACAACCTATTATCCGGCAACAGTATTCAAGCCAGATTACAAAGGCCAGAACTGGATCGGAGCGGGCGACCCGGTCCAGCCAAAAGGGATGGTGAATCATAGCTTCGGCTGGATAAAAGAAGAGTGTACGAGCAGAGGGCTATCAGTAACCGAATTAAAAGGCGAGATATCCAAGTATTGGAATCAAACCTGGCTGCGGATCAACCGCCAGGCGCATTAATCCTGTTCAAGAAGGTCAATCTTGGTATCCTGAGAAGTATTGCTGATATCGTCAATGTATCCCTGGAGGATTTTGGCCACCTGGCCTACGGCCGGCTCGAACAAAACGCTCCCATGATAACAATCCAAGGGATGAATGACCAATTCTCCCAATGCTACTTTATCCCAGCCATTGCTCGGATTATAAGCAGACGAGCCACGCAATGCCTTGAAGAGAATAACCCGCCCCGGGTAAGGTTGAACCCGATATTTCTTGACCGCCTGGCGGTTCGTGCTTTCCAAGCGGCGGACACTTTCCGGGAGAGCGGGCGATAATTTATTTTGTAAACTCGACATTCGTCGTTTCGAAAAACGTCCTAATTTTTGCATGCCGACCTCCCGATAGAACCGGAGGTAATCGAGTTTCCCCTGCCAATCTGCCATAAACAAAATGGTCAGATGTTTTTTAATCAGCATCCAGTATTTATCTTCACGGTAGGAATCGATGCCGAATTCCTCCATGTTATAGGTGTCGAGGAGCACAAGAAGAGGGACGGCTTCACCGATTGAATCCAAACGCCTCGCCATCTCATATGCGATCTTTCCGCCCAACGATTCCCCGACAAGGATGTAAGGGCCGTGGGGAAAGATTTTCTTGATTTCGTTCAAATAAAAGGATGCGGCCGCCTCAATCGATCGATCGGAAGGATCCTGCTTTTCCGCCATCAGATCTTGTAAAGCATAGATTGAGGTCTGGATATCGATCTTTTTTGCCAGGTGGCGGATTCGGGTTGGATAGCCGCCCTTACCCGGTATAAAGAACAAGGGGGCGCCACTTCCATCGGCATTGATCGGAATAATAGGGGAAAAACTTTTATCGGTGCGCTTGCTTTTTATCAAATCTGCCTGTTCGCGAATGGTCGAGGCAATCAAAAGCACCGAGACTGGCAAATCCTCGCCGAGGGCTTCCTCGATCCCGGCAAAAAGCAATACGCCGATGAGCGAATCGCCTCCGACTTCGAAAAAGTCATCGGTTACACCAATTCCGCTCACACCGATTTGTTCTTCCCAGATCGCGACCAACGCTCGTTCAAGCTCATCGCCGGGCGCCACGTAATCATTGGAAAGCGGTGGTCTGACCATTTCCGGAATGGGAAGCTGGTGGAGGACTACTTTGCCGCTCACTGTGACAGGCAGCTGGTCGATGGCAATCAAGTAATGCGGCAGCAGGTGCCGCGGCAGCCGTTCCGCCAGGTATTTGCGGAGGTCCGAAACAGGCACCCGAATCCCTTCCTCCGCAACAAAATACATGGCTATTTTCTTGTTTCCCTTTTTATCCTCAAAAACCCTTGAGGCAACTTGAATGACCCCGGGATAAGAGAGGATATGATTTTCGATACTGGTCAGTTCGATTCGGACGCCCCGGATCTTCACCATATTGTCCAGGCGTCCAAGGTGCACCAACTGGCCGTCCAGGCGTATTTTTCCCAGATCCCCTGTTTTGAAATACTGCCACCCGGGATGGTCTGGATCGGGGATGAATCTTTGCTTCGTTAGTTCTGGATTATTAATATAACCGCGCGCCAGGGCGTCACCGTATACGACGATTTCTCCTTCTTCGCCGGCCGGCAGGTTGTTGCCGTCTTCATCCCGGATAAACACCGTCAAATCCGGCCGAATCTCGCCGCTGGGGAGCTCGTCCGCCTGGAAATCATAATCCACCGGGAATCGGGTCGATGCAACGGCATGCGTTTCCGTGGAAGCGAAACCGAGATAAATATATTTGACATTGGGAAAATGCGCTTTGACATCCTGGATATCCTTTTGAAGCCGCTTCTCTCCCCCCGCATGAAATATATGGACGGATGGGAAGGTGTCATCCGGACCCAAGGTGCTGATCAGGCTTCGAAATATCGTCGGGGAAGATTGATAATTCGTAATTCTTTCCTGACGGATCCAATCGGGCAGGCCGGCGATTCCGTTTTCCTTTATGTCGTACGAACAGACCGTGCTTCCCGTAATCAAAGAGCCGAATATCGAGGTATGCCAGGCAGAATATGTGAACGCAGAGAGCCGTAAAATGCGGGATTCAGGACCATATTCGTTGTTCGAAATTTTATTGAATGCCGCCCTGCCCAAATAGCGGTAATCCTCAATCGCCCCTTTGGGCTGGCCCGTGGACCCAGAAGTAAATAATATTTGTACAAGATCCTCGGGAGAGTAACGAATCATGGGATCTTTGTTACCCCCGCCAAAATCGAGCTGGTCCAGGCATAAAATAGGAAAATTCTTTCCTGCCACAGACCTGATCTGATCCAAATATCGTTCAACCGTCAGGATGACTTTAACCCCGGCATTTGCCAGCATGAAAAGCAATGTCGACTCAGGAAAATCGATGCCTAATGGGACAATGTAATCCCTAGATTTCAAGGTCCCAATCATCGCAGGAGCGATGTTGAGTGTGTCATTCAAAAACAATCCTATCCCCAGGCCGGTCGCATTGGTAATATTTTGGATTGCCTCAAAAATGATATTTGCGTGCTGATTGACCTCATAAAAAGTTAGCTTCCCCGACTTGGTGACATAGAATTCTTTATCACCCATTCGATTCAGGGTTTGCCGTACGAATCCCCAATAATCTCTAATGAGGTCATCTCTTTTTATCTCAGTGTTAGTCATCAGCTTCATCCAATTCGCAAATCAGGCGAGTAGACAGGATAACTCCCGGCCAGCTATTTTCCAGAACAGTATAGATAGTATAAATTCAGTAAATCACAGATTTGATTGACAAAAGGGGCAACTTTGGATAAAGGTTAGGTGCGACCCAAAACCTAGACCAAAGAAGCCCCCCGAGATGATACACCAATTTGAGTTAAAAGCAGAAGATGTTCGAGCATATACCCTTCGGATCATGAAAAAGAATTTTGCGATAGAAGCCCACGGTTATACCTGTACGACCGACATGATCTACGACATACTCATGAAGGCCAGTGCAGAATGCAGTAGCCTGGAAGCGGCCTGTGCAGATCTGGAAGGAGTGGCCGACAGCAACACGGTGCGAGAATATGTCCACCAAGCCCTGCCGAGCAAATCGCTAGAGCAGCAGGAAGAGCAAGCTAATCAGACCCTGGCGAGCTGCATTCCAGAAAGCATGCTGCGCAAAGGCATTGAGATCGCCATCGACTTCCACGACGAGCCGTTCTATGGCAAACAAGAAGACCTGCGAGCAGTGACCTGCGGCGGTCAAGCCAAGAAAGGCACGGCTCATTTTGTGCGCATCGCAACCGCCTATGTGATTTGGCGCCAGGTCCGGCTGACCTTGGCCGTGCACTACGTTCTACCCGACGAGGAAGCGCTGGAAGTGCTCAAAATCCTGTTGGAGCGGCTCAAAAACCTGAATTTTGAAGCCGAAGTACTCTACTTGGATAAAGGCTTTGCGGCTTCGCCCATCGTTGATTATCTGACATCGATCCACCAAGGAGCCATCCTCGCCAATCCGATCCGTGGAAAAACTGGCGGCACACGGGCTCTCTGTCATGGACGATCCAGTTACAAGGCGCTTCACACTTTCGGCAGCGGAACTCAAGTAACTTTGGCCTTGAAAGCTTCCCGGGTCCCGGATAAGTCTGGCAAACGACGTCGCAAGTGGCTGGCTTTCATCGTCATCCTCCTGGACTGGCCAGTGGAGAAGATCTTCCAGGAGTACCGCCGCCGTTTCGGAGTGGAATGCAGTTATCGCTTACTCCGCCGGGTGCGCGCCACAACCACTTCTCGCAATCCTGCCATGCGCTTCTTCCTGCTCAGCCTTGGCTTGATCTTGACCAATGCCTGGGTCTTCCTGCGTTGGGAGTTCGCTCGTTTATTGGCTGCCGGTCCGCGCCGTGTGGACGAAGCTCGCTTCCGTTTTCATCGCTTTAGAAAATTGCTGATCCGCTCCATCGAATATCGCTATGGCACGATTTGCGCCATCCCTACCCATCAGTCACCGCAATCTGTGATTTACTGAAATTACCCTTTTCTTGTTTTGTGATCGTAAAAGAAAAGGGTAATTTATACGCGCATATCTTCGACGACAGGATTAAGGATTCAACAACTTCTGTGCATTGACCAGAACGCTGGGATCCCAAAACTGCTCTTCGGTCGCCGGGCCGTCCAGCTGGCCTTGCGCAATCGCCCATTGCTGGTACTGATTGATGCCTGAAAAATCGATGGATCCGTCCAGACGGATTGGCAGCCAGCACGAGCTCTGGAGGTCTGCAACGCTCTCACCAGTCGCGGCCGAGATAATCTGCAAGTTTCGATCCGTTTTGCCTTCGTTGTATTGCTTGACGCCTTTAAGGTAAGCAGCCATAAAGCGGGCTCCGACATCCGGATGGTCGACGAGGAGTTTCTTCCCGAAGACCAAAACTGAAAGCTGCGTCGAACCAAGGACGTCTTCAGCCTTGGCCAAGACGACCGCGTTCCCGGCAGCCAAAAGACGGGTCTTATGGAGTTCCGGGGCCACGATGACTGCCAGAGATTTGTTGGTGAATGCATCGACATAGCCCGCCGTGGGTATATCGTTTAGGGTAACATCCTTCAAACCAAGCCCGGCCTGGGCAAGGTAGAGATCCAAGAAATAGCCCGTGGTAGATGCACTCGAAGCCGCGATCGTCTGACCAGCCAGGTCGGACGGTTTTGTGATCTTGCCGCTATCATAGAGGTCCTTACGCACCATAATGGCCATATAAGTGCAGGGGTCGCCAGGAGCAATGTGGCCACGATCTGCCACCACTTTAATGCTGTTATCCTGAGCCAAAACATTCAAAAGGCCCGAATTGACAGAACCCGCGTAGATATCCAACTCGCCGGAGGCCACGAGAGGAACTGCATTATTGACTTTATTGAGTTTTACATACTCCACGTGAATGCCGTACTCGGCGAAATATCCTTCCGCCTCGGCGATGAATATCGGGGCAAAACTCGTCAACGCGGAACTATTCATTTTCACGGTAACCATATCGTACGTAACAGCCTTGGGCGCCGTTGTTGCCGTACTTGTCGCCGTAGGAGATTGAGTTGCTGCCGGGGTCGCCTTTCCAGTGCATGCACTAAGCAGCAGAGCAAGTAATAATAACAATTTGAATGCCGTATGATTTTTCATTGTCCCTTTTTTCTCCAGAATTGAATGATTTGACCAACATAATTGTTTACCAATTATACTAAAAAGAATGACGTATTTTCGCTTTTTTATATCCAAATGGACACACAGATCGGCGGACCACCCAAGGAAGATGTTCGGATCGGAATGTTTCCATTTTCTAAAGGCTGGGCATCCGATACCCAAGCAGCGCGGCAGCGACAGATTGGCTCGAAATTTGGAATAGCGCCCACCTCGATTATAATAGCGCCTGCAAACACAAGGCCACGTTTGAACAACTCTGCGTCCAATAGGGAAACCAACTTCAATGTTCGGGCATCAAGAGCAGAAATCCATTCGCACGACAATCATCGAACCATCGAAAAATTGGTTCGGCGCCAATCTGAAGGAGTTGTGGGATTATCGAGATTTATGCTGGATGTTGGCTCTCAGGGAAGTGCAACTACGCTACCGGCAGACAATTCTAGGCGTGACTTGGGTAATTATTCAACCACTTATTACCACGGCGGTCTTTACATTGATTTTCGGCAAGTTGTTGAACGCGAAATCGGATAACATTACCTACGCATTATTTGCATTCGTTGGATTATTGCCCTGGAACGTTTTTTCGGATTCGCTTCAGCGGGCAGGCGTAAGCCTGACAAGAGATATCCGCCTGATCACCAAGATCTTTTTTCCTCGGATCATCATCCCGATTTCGAATGCAATTTCCACCTTGGTCGATTTCTTGGTTTCGTTTGTATTGATGCTCATCCTTCTTTTGATTTACAAAATGCCAGTTTCCATTAACATCCTTACGATTCCCTTTCTGCTGTTATTCACAATGATTTTGTCGATCGGTGTGGGTATTATTTTTGCCGCCCTGAATGTATACTATCGAGATTTCGCCTACGTCCTCCCGTTTGTGATCCAGATCTGGATGTTTGCGTCTCCTCTGGCATACTCTTCAAAATTAATTCCGCAGAGTTTGACCTGGATCTACGACCTTAATCCGATGGTCGGGATCATCAACGGATTTCGCTGGGCTGTTTTCGGGCAGACCGATTTTCCCCTGAACTCACTACTTTATTCTTTCGTCGTCGGCTTGGTCGTCTTCAGCCTTGGGCTGCTCATCTTCCGGCGTCTCGAGCGAAGTTTCGCGGATGTCATCTAATGGCAGACTTTATTCTAAGGACCGAGAACCTTTCGAAGCGATATCGCATCCTGCCGACTGCCGGGAGAGGCTGGCGAGGCAACCAACGCGTTCTCGTGGACGATATCGCCCGGATCGCCAATCGAATTCGAGGAAGGGAATTCACCGAAAAACGGATATCGTTCTGGGCCTTGAAGGATGTCTCGTTTGAAGCAAAGAGCGGGGATGTGATCGGCGTGATTGGCCGGAATGGGGCCGGGAAGAGCACGCTGCTCAAATTATTAGGGAGAGTGACAGAACCAACGGCCGGACGGGCAATCATATACGGAAGAGTCGGATCGCTCCTGGAGGTCGGGACGGGTTTTCATTCTGAATTGACAGGCCGTGAGAACATCTTTATCAGTGGAGCCATCATCGGCATGTCAAGGGCGGAGATCAAGCGAAAATTCGATGAGATCGTCGCATTCTCAGGAGTGGAAGAATTCCTGGATACACCGGTAAAACGTTATTCCTCGGGAATGGAAGTCCGCTTGGCATTTTCGATCGCCGCGCATTTACAACCTCAGGTTCTTTTGGTCGATGAAGTTTTAGCTGTAGGCGACGCTTCTTTCCAGCAAAAAAGCCTCCAAAAAATCAAACAAGTGTCAGAGAATGGGGGGACGATTCTTTTTATCAGCCATAACATGTCAACGATTGCTTCTTTATGTAATCAAGCGATCGTCCTCGACCAAGGAAAGGTGGTCTTCGAACTCGGTCCAGTCACGGATGCGATCAACTCCTACCTTTCCGGCGTCGCGAAAAGACAATTAGCTCAACTCGAGGAAACTCGCCAGGAGGAAGAACCGGGGCCGATCAAAATCTCGGCGTTTTCCATTCGTGGGCCCGACGGGACATTCCTGGAAACTTTGACGAGTGGGGCACCAATGGATCTCCAGCTCGATTACAAGCTGCAAGGTCCGGCGCCGATAAAAGATGTCAACGTTTCGATACTGATAAAAACGCTCAAGGGCGAAGTGATTGCCAGCCTGGATAACCAAGCCACAATCGGTCCGTTGACTCTGTCCAATCGTGAGGGACGAATTAATTGTCATATCGACAAATTACCCCTCACATCTGGAAATATCTGTATTTCATTGTTGGTCGAACAGACGGGACGTTTGGTCGATAGGATCGAGGATGCATTCATCGGCGACATCGATCGAGGCGGTGTATACGATAGAAGAAAGTCTTCGGATAATAGGGGCTGGGTATTGATTGATCAGGATTGGTCGGTGCGTTGACTCAAGAATTACATCATTGCGGCAGTCATTTTTTCAATCAGAAATTTCGTCCACTCGAGGGTCAATGATCAATCGAATCAAGAATGTAAAATTTCATTCGCTGGTGGGAATACCCGTTCCTGAGGCTGTCGCCATGCTGGGCGGGGTCGTTTATTTGATTCAGGCCATCCTCTACATGCACATACGACTGCCTAATTTAGACGAAGGCTCTTATCTTTATAAGGGATATTTACTGGCGAAGGGTATTTATTCTCCTTTCCAGCCATATGGATTGTGGCTGAATAAGATGTACCTGTCGTTCGACATTTGGGGGTGGATCGAAACCTTATTCGCGCCCGGCTTACTTGCGCCACGTTATTTTGCCATTGTATTTGGTCTCCTCGCTTTGTTGGGGGTTTGGATCGTCGCCCGCAGACTGGGAAATCGCTGGCTCGCCGCAATCGCAGTTCTGGCTGTCGCGCTCAATCCCACCCTGATCAACATTTACAGCTCTGCGGTATCGGAAGTCTTGATCATCTGCATGCTGACCTGGATCTTGGTGCTATCCCTTGGTGCGGATCGACCCGCCTGGCAAATCATAGCCGGAGGCGCCCTATCTGGCATCATGATACTCACGCGTGAAAACATGGTTTTCATGCTTCCACTGCTCACCATCTATATTTTTTGGCAGCATGGACGGAAAAAAGGGGCTCTTGCCCTGGCTGCCATGTGCATTGTTTTATTGGTTGGGCATCTTATTTACTGGCCCGACATCATGCAATTGTGGATCCGGTGGCTTCCCAAGATCCCCCTCCCTTTTTTGGCAAAGCCCGCCAGGGCAGATACTGGTACGCTTGCCCTTTCCTTACTCCCCAATCTGTCTTTGGCGGCTCGCCTGCATAGTTTGTCCCAATCCATTCGGATTCACTTTATCCCACTCGTCGGCAGTATTATCGTTCTGCTCTTGTGGCCGAAACGAGACGCCTGGCCGACGGATGCTCACTTCCGCGCCGCAGTGTTCCTTGCCGTATCCTTTTTTATCCTGCTCATCGCCCATGCCTGGGCCTCCCTCGGCCAGAATTATTGCGTCTATTGCTTGCGCGATTATCTTGCCTTTTGGGGAAACATCGGTCTATTTTTGATTATCGTCTCGATTCAAGCCTGGAACAGAATCCCACCTCTAATCAGCAGAATTGCGCTTGTTTCATTGGTGGTGATCGTCAGTTCTGCGGTCGGCTACTCCCTGTTTTCATATATTGGAGCAGGACTGTTGAATTTGCCTCTTCCACGGATTCGCGCCGGGCATATCCTGCCTGGATGGGCAACCCTTTGGCAATTCCTCGGAAACAAATATCGCATCCCTTATGCAGACGCCAGGGCATACACTCCTGCGGTTTTTGGTTTCCTGATCGGGATCCTCTTACTCGCTATTTTTGTGACCATTTATCATTACAATTCAAATCGTAAATCAATGGCCCTACCCTTTTTTATTGCATGCAGTTTTCTTTTTTTGGGCATGGTCTTGCTGCCCGTCTTGACCGGGCCATATGACGAACCGCTCTGTCGCACGGACGTAATTGCCTCATACGAGGAACTTGGCCGTCAATTAGCCAGGATCGCCCCTCCTGGAACGAAAATCTATCTGGATGGGACCCGAGTCGATGTCCCCTTGTTATATATCAGCGATCCGAAGCTTCTCCTTCCTCAACTAAATGACACTTATTCCCACAAAATCGGCGGCAACCCCGATCGGCTGCTACGGGATGGCTTTTGGAACGACGAGATGGCTATCAGTTGGCGCGACTCGGCCGATGTTTTCGTTATCGCCGAGGACCGTATGCCAGCGTGGAAGGATTACTTTACACCCGATAAATTCGAACAGGTAACACTTCCACCGGATCTGTTCATCTGTTCCACAACAGCGAACATTTACTTGTTCAAAAGAAGATGAAAGGCTGAGGTCTATAGAAGTTCGATCACGGGACTCGTCGATTTTAGTCAGCCTTGAAGGTGATACTCTGATGTACTTGAGGCCTTTTTCATGAAATTATCCATCATCATCCCTGTTCTCAACGAAGAACAAAACCTCCTCCGACTTTATGAGAGTATTCGAAGAGCCGTCGACCCGCTCGGCTTGGCGTGGGAGATTGTCTTTGTCGACGATGCCAGCACCGACGGAAGTGTTTTGCGTCTGAAAGAGATAGCTCGAAAGGACCGCCGACATGCCCGGATCGTATTGCTTAGGCGGAATTATGGCCAGACGGCCGCGATCGCAGCCGGCATCGATCATGCCGAAGGGGACACAATTATTCTGATGGACGCCGATCTCCAGAACGACCCGGCAGACATCCCCGTCTTGATCGCCAAACTCGATGAAGGGTATGATGTGGTCAGCGGCTGGCGAAAGAATCGCAAGGACGTTTTCCTGACCCGTACCCTCCCATCGGCTCTGGCCAATACTTTGATTTCCTGGGTGACCGGGGTGCATCTTCACGATTATGGTTGTACCCTGAAAATCTATCGCCGGGAGATATTGAATGGGTTCCGGCTATATGGCGAAATGCACCGGTTCATTCCTGCATACGCATATTCCGTCGGGGCAAGGCTGACCGAAGTGGTCGTTCAGCATCACCCCCGCAGATATGGAAAATCCAAGATCAAATTCGGCCGAACGTTACGCGTTATCCTCGATTTATTGACCGTCAAATTCCTGATGAGTTTTTCCGTCAGCCCTATCTACATCTTTGGTGGAACAGGCATCGCAACGATCTTTCTAAGTATGGCGACATTATTACTATTAGCCATTCGAAGGTTGTTTTGGGGCATATCAGTTCTTGGCTCCCCCTTCTTCCAGATCGGTGTGATGTTCTTCGTTCTGGGGTTCCAATCGATACTCATGGGACTGATCGCAGAATTGCTCATCCGCACTTACCATGAAACACTGGGAAAGCCAACCTATACCGTTCGGGAAGAAATCAACATCAAATCCCGATCCAAATGAGCTATGCGAATCCTGGTTCTTAATCATGAGTACCCTCCAATCGGAGGTGGAGGCGGCCAGGCTGCCCGGCTGCTCGCCCGGGAGCTGGCCCTGCGGGGGCATGAAATCATCGTAATTACCGCCCATATTGACAACCTAGCTCGGGAAGAGGTACTGGATGGCTGTAGAATCGTGCGCATCCCTTCCCTCAGGAAGGATCCATATCGTGCGGGATTCCTGACAATGGCCGCATACGTCCTGGCGGCCATCCAGACCGGCCTGAACCTGATCCACACCTGGCGCCCCGACTTGATTCATGCGCACTTTGCGGTGCCGGCAGGCGCAACTGCCTGGAGCCTCTCGCGGCTCACTGGCGTGCCCTATTTACTAACCTCCCATCTTGGGGATATTCCCGGAGGCGTGCCGGAAAAGACGGATAGGTGGTTTCGCTGGATCATGCCATTTACAAAGCCGATCTGGCAGTATGCGGCGCGGGTCAGTGCGGTCAGCGAATATACCTCTTCGTTGATACAGCAAAATTATCCAATTACTCCCATCGTCATTCCGAATGGCATACAAATAAAAGCTGTTGATTCGGCCAGGCTACAGGCCCATCGCCCCCCGGTGATCATATTCGCTGGCCGATTTGTGCCGCAGAAGAATCTGGGCGTCCTGGTGGAAACGCTGTCGATGGTTCGGGATCTTCCATGGAAGTGCACCCTGATCGGCGACGGTCCGCTATTCAACGAAATCGATCGGATGATCACCGCCAACGGTATCGCCGACCGCTTTTCCTTGCCTGGATGGATCGAGCCGGATGAAGTTCTAGGCCACATGGCCCACAGCGATCTGCTTTTCATGCCTTCCTTATCGGAAGGGCTATCGGTTGCGGGCCTTCAGGGATTGGCGAATGGCCTGGCGATTTTAGCAAGCAACGCCGAGGGCAATCGCGACCTCGTCGCCCCGGGCCAGAATGGCTATCTGGTCGATCCGAACGATCCCGGCGCCCTAAGCAGCGCGTTACGCAATCTTATTGCCAATCCAGAGAATTTGTCGGCCGCCCGGAGGGCCAGCCTTGCCTTGGCCGAGAGGTTCGACATTCGAAGGGTAACGGATCGGTACGAATCAATTTTCGAGGAGATCGTTTCTTGATTATGGCCGGTGGCTTTCATAATGCCACGGGATGAGAAACCGCCTCGATCCCTCGATCAATAAGGTCGTGCAAATGCCGATGATCCCGACGATCAAAAGCGTGGAATACAGGTCCGTTATCCGCATCGTCTCCCAGGCCAGCCACAAAGCGGCTCCCAAACCGGTGCTACCAAAGACCATCTCCACTCCGATGGTCGTCGTAAGGGCGGACTTTAAGGAAAGGCGCGCCCCGGTCATCACAAGGGGCAAGCTGCCCGGGAGGATCACCTTTCGGAAGATATCCAGTTTGTTCGCGCCGCAATTTTCCAAGACTTCGTAATAAGTAGGATTAATCTGGAGAACTCCCGCGATCGTATTAATCAGCATCGGGAAAAACGCGCTGATGCTGACCATCGCGATCCGGGAGGACTCACCGATTCCTAACAAGACAAGCATCATGGGTAACAAAGCTAGTTTGGGGATTGGGTGAAGCGCGGCCACGATTGGGTCGAGGATGCGGCGAAGCCGGCGGGACCACCCCAGGATCAAACCCAGGATCATCCCCGATCCGCCGCCGATCAGAAAGCCAAAAAACATCCGCGATAACGATATCACGGTCGCCTGGGTGAATTTTCCTTTCGCCAGCGAAATCACGAAATAAATCAATATTTTTGACGGCGCCGGGAAAATGACGAATGAAAGTTTCCCCGTACGAGCAAGTAACTCCCACACTCCCAAGAATAAGACAACCAGGCCTGTTGTGACCAGCCGCTCACGGGTATGTTTAAATAAGATATTTGGGGAAATTTTCTTCATCCCAGCTTCAACTCCTTCCGGACTTCCCTTTCCAGGAGCTGCCAAATTTGGGAATGGATTTCCTTAAAAGCAGGACGATCCATGGTCGTTCGATCCCTCGGATGACCGATATCGACCCGGATCGAGCGCTGAACCTTGCCGGGGCGGTCGCTGATGACGATAATCTGATCGCTGAGGAGGATCGCCTCGTCGATATCGTGGGTCACGAAAAGAACAGTTTTTGGATCCGAGCGCAGGATACCCTGAAGTTCTTCCTGAAGGATGATGCGCGTTTGCGCGTCCAGCGCCCCGAATGGTTCATCCATTAATAAGATATCCGGATTGGTGAGGAATGCACGCGCCAGGGCAACCCGCTGGCGCATGCCGCCGGATAACTCGTGTGGGTAGTGATTTTCGAAACCGTCCAGCCTGATCCGTTTCATAAAATCCAGGACTTGTTTCCTTCTGATATCCCTGGGGATCCCTTTTAACTCCAACCCCAAGCCGATATTATCTATGACAGTCAGCCAAGGTAACAAGCCTTGATCCTGGAAGACAAGGAGGGCGCTCGACGCAACACCCTCGTAGATCACTTTACCCGAGTCGGGTTTAATGAGTCCGGCTACGATTTTCAAGAGGGTCGTCTTCCCACAGCCGCTGGGTCCGACAATCGAAACGAATTCATGATCTCCGATCGTAAAGTTGATCCCGTCGAGAGCGACAACCTCCCGGTGAGTATCCTGGGAGAATTTCTTGCTGATGTTATCGAAGATGATTGTCATCGGCTAACTATACCCGGTCATTTTTCTTCCGTCCAGATTGGGAACGCCAGTGGGCTCAACTTGGGGCCAACCGGCGAGCCAAGCGTCGGCTAATTCCAGCTATTGTGCGAATCGACATTCACGGAGTTGCAATCTGTTTCAGCCAGGATCGTTCGGTCAAATGCCAATCCACCAGGCGGCTGATGCCTTCATCCAAGCTGACCTTCCGCTGCCAGCCAAGCAGGCAGGCGGCCTTGGTCACATCGGCGTGATTGGTAAGGACATCAGCACGGTTGGCCGGGCAGTGCTCAATCACGGCTCTCCTGCCTATACGCTCTTCGATCAGCGCGATCAGGGCATTTATCGTGATCACTTCGCTTCCTCCCAAATTGATGATTTCAAAACCGAGGGGCCGAAGAGCGGCGATCGTTCCCCGGGCGACATCGTCAATATAAGTAAAACCACGCGACTGCCGCCCGTCTCCATAAAGCTGCAGCGGCTCCCCTTCACAAATCCACTTCGCGAACCGGAACATGCTCATATCAGGGCGGCCTGCCGGACCATAGACAGTGAAATAACGAAGGATGCTCACGTCGATTGCGTAGAGACAGTGATAACTATGGCAGAGCACCTCGGCTGCCTTCTTGGTCGCTGCATATGGCTGGAGCGGGAGGTCGGTATTGGCGGTTTCCGGCGTGGGCTGGGGCGCGCCGGCTCCATAGACGCTGGAACTGGACGCCAGGACGAATTTTCGGATTCCTTTCTGCCGGCACAATTCGAGCAGGTTCAGGGTCCCGATCAGGTTCGTCTCCAGGAAGGACCAGGGATCCGTGACGCTCGCCCGGACGCCGGCCCTTGCCGCAAGGTCGACAACCGCATCAAAGGTGGGCAGGGATTCCACAGCCAGCCGGTTCGAGATATCGAGTTTCAAGAAGGAAAACCCCGGGAGCGTCTGCAGCGCGTTGAGGCGATATTCCTTCATGCGCACATCATAAGCATCGTTGAGGTTATCGACGCCGGTCACCAGGTGTCCTTGTTCGATCAGCATGGCGCTGACCCGGCTGCCGATAAACCCGGCCGAACCTGTCACCAGATAATTGGACATTTCAAATCATCCCTCTGTTCCTGGGGCAAGAAACTTTCGATCAAATCCTGGCGGCACACCTGCAGTTGGACGATTATCCTTTCAAAAAAAATCGGGGCGCAGAGAATAAAAACAACCGGGACCAATCGATGGTTCCGGTTTCATCTTGGCTCGCTTTATTCCGGCATAAGGATTTGCAATCGCTTCGGGCAGATCCGGTATTCCAGGTCCTGGATCGCTTCGGAGAAGATCTCCCCGTCCACATGGGCAGGGGTGGGCCGATCGACGTGGATCTTGATCCAGGTCGTGTGCACTTCGTGCACGTCCGCCGTCTCCACATAGCTGCCCTCGCCGGCTTTCATCGTCTTGGGCAGGACGGCGAACATCGCCCGCCGCGTCGGGCGGTAAGCGTAGACGAAGCTCAACCGGCCGTCGAACATATCGGCATGAGGGGTCATGAAAAAAACACCGCCGGTCCGGGGGCCGTTCCCGACCGTGACCAGGATGATCGGCCCCTGGTAAGCGCCGCCATCCCACTCGATCTTGGCCGACCAGAGCGGCTTGTCCATAATGCCCATCACCGCTGCGACCAGGTAGCGCATCATCCCTTTGATCCAGGTGATGCGCTGTTGGACGAGGGTAATATATGGTTCCAGGCCGATGGCGGAGTTATTGGCGAAATACAACCCGTTGACGGAACCGACGTCCATCAGGCGGGTTTTCCCGGCCGCGATGACCTTGGCGGCGCCAGCCAAGTCTTTTGGCAATCCCAGGTTATCCACCAGGTCATTGGCCGAGCCAAGCGGCAGGACCCCGAAGGGGCCGAGTAAGGCCTTCTCATTTTTCGCGGCCCGCGCCAGTCCGTTGACCGTCTCCCCGATCGTCCCATCGCCGCCCGCAGCGATTATGGGGGAAAAGCCCTGGCGGGCGGCCTGTTCGGCAAGTTCAGTAACATGCCGGGGGTGTTCGGAAACGGCCAACTCGAAATCGACCCCGGCTTCTTTGAGGGTAGCTTCGGCTTCCGGCCAGCGTTTCTGGGCATTCCAGCGATTGGAGTAAGGATTAAGGATGATTTTCGCGGTCATGTTGTTCTCATTTTACCATTCCTGACCTGAACCAGGCCCACGGCAAGCAGGATCAAGGCACAGCCGGCCAGCTGGATCGGCAGCAACTTTTCCTGCAGGAAAAGCCAGCCGAAAAACACGGCAAAGACAGATTCAAGACTCATGATCAAGGCAGCATCGTTCTCGGGCGTGTGTTTCTGGGCGATCACCTGGAGGGTAAATCCGACCGCGATCGAGAGGATCCCGGTGTAGAGGATGGCAGGCAGGACCAGCAGCATTTCCACCCTGGTGGGGTGTTCGACGAAGACAGCCGTGCCGAGGTTCAGCATGGCGCAGATGGCAAACTGGCCGAAGGCGAATGGCACTGCTTCGATCTTTCCCTGGACTTTTCCGACCACCACCACATGCATCGCCCAAAAGAATGAGCCGATGAAAACCAGAACATCCCCCGCCCGGACCCGGAAGCTGCCGCCGGTGCTCAACAGGAATCCACCTGCCACCGCCAGCAGGACCGCGACCCAGGTCAGGGTGGACGGTCGCTCACGCCAGAAAATCCAAAGGATGAACGGGACGACGACCACATACAGGCTGGTAATGAACCCGCCATTCCCGGCAGAGGTCGTTGCCAGTCCGGCCTGCTGGAAGGCCACGCCAGCGAAGAGGGCAAATCCTGCCAGGACGACATAGACAATGTTCTTCCGATTGAATTTGCCTTTGAGCTTGGCCAGCGGCAGGACCACGAGGGCCCCCAGGAGGAAACGCAGGCCGTTCAGGTAGAATACGGTCCCGTGCCCGGCTGCAAAACGCATTACGGCAAAAGCACTCCCCCAGATGACTGTTACCAGCAATAAGAGCAGGTCGGCTTTCAAGCGCATAAGGATAATTGACCTCTAAAAAGCGAGGCGGGAGATCATCCCGCCGCCGCATAGGATCATGCTTCTTCTCGCGTCGCAAATACCTGGAGCAGCTTACTTCCACTCCGCCGTGCTCTTCCCCAGGAGAAATTGAATCTGTTTGCGGACGCGCACCTTTTCGGCTTCGCTCAAATAAGGTTGTTTGAGCAGGGCTTCATAAAGAGGAATGGCGTCCCTGGTTCGGCCGACCTGGGACAGGTATTGTGCTTTCTTCTCGGTCACATCGTAACGACAGTAGACCTGTTCGTATCCGATGCCCCTGTCGTACCAGGCAAGCGCGTCATCCGTCTTCCCCAGGCGGTCGTGGAGCACCGCCAAATTGATACAGACGGTCGATTTGTCGATGTCCGAGAGATCGCTCAAGACCAAACGGGAAAGGGCTTCCACCGCTTCGGTGAATTTCCTGGATTCGATCAGCCGATTCGCCTGGTCAGTGCTCCGGACATATTCCTCATAATCCATAGTTGTTCCTCAGCAAGTGCAGCACCGTATTGTAAGGCCAAATTCCCGGTGCGAGAAGGTAGGCAAGCATATAACAACAAGAAAAGCATTCTTAGAATCGGATATGACGCTCTTTGGCTGGCATTGCCCCGGGGTGGAGTCCGCGCTATAATCCGCATATCAGCAAGGAGAGAAACTATGGCAGAACAAACCGCTCACGCCCGTAAACATTTTGAAGGTAAAATTCCAGAAGAGACCCGCGAACATTATCACGCCGCCCGGGAGGAATTCAGGAAGACGATCGAAAGCCTGGTCCCGCCGGAGTTCATGGAGCATCGCCGGAATGCCCGGAAGGAAATGCTCCTGGCATGGCGCAGCATGATCGACGCTTCGCTGGAACACATGGAAGAGAAAAAGAAAGCTTGATCGAAATACCGCCCCAGTGATCCGGGGCGGTTCATTTTATGGATGGAACCGCCGCGGATTGCCCTGGCTGAAGAACAGGAGCCAGACCAGGGACAATCCAGCGCCTGCAGCCAGGATCCAGGCGAAAAGCATTTTACCCGCATCGAAAAGCATGACACTGCCGATCAGGAAAGCCCCGAATACCAGGCTTGCGGCGAGACGGTTGACTGCCCGCGCGACGTAAGCCATCTGGCGACTGACCGCCGGCATCTGGACCGTCAGGTCGCCGCGCTCGATCTGGGCCAGGATGCGGCTCATCTTGGATGGCAGGGCGACCAGTTCCTTGAGGATGTTCCCGGCTTCGTCCAGCCAGACCCGCCAGTTGGATCCCACTTCCTGCGAGACCAGTTTGGTGGCATAGGGGGCGAGCTGGTTCCACAGGTTGAACTCGGGGTCCAGCCCGGTGCACATGCCCGACAGGATCGCCACGGTACGGCCGAGCATCAGCAGGTTTTGCGGGAGCTGGAAAGGCATGCCGTACATCAGGTCGCGGAAGCGATCTGCGAACTTGAACATTTCTTCCGGGCTGAGCTGGCGCAATTCATCCATCGATTTTCCCCAAAACATGTCGAACATGCTTGCGCTCATTTGCTCGAGCTGTTTGAGATCCGTGCTGGGCAGGAGAACGTGCAACGTCTGGAAGGAGCGCACCAGGCGGGAGGCGTCCTGCAGGCCGGTGGCAACCAGCATCTCCCGCAGGCCATTGCGGAGCGTATCGGGCACCCGGCCAACCATGCCAAAATCCACGAAGGTCAGGCGCCAGGCGGTCTTTTCACCGGCCTTCCCGGACTGGGGGGTTACGAACAGGTTGCCCGGATGCGGATCGGCGTGAAAGAAACCGTCCTCGAAGATCTGCTTCAGGTAGGTATCCAGGAGTTCGCGGGCGACTTCGCCCCGGTCGATCCCGGCCGCGCTGATGGCATCGTAATCCGTGATCTTGATGGCGAACACATCCTCCAGAGTCAAAACCCGCCGGGTCGTGTGAGTCCAGACCACCCGCGGCACATGGACGCGCGGGACGCCTTTGAAGTTTTCGGTGAATATCTCGGCGTTCCGGCCTTCGGCCAGGTAATCCACTTCCTCACGGATGGTAGTGGAAAATTCCTCGATCAGCGAAGGTACGTCCACCCGCTTGGCAACCGGAGGATATTTCTGCAGCCACCCACCCACCCGCCGCAGGGCAGATAAGTCGACTTCGATCAACTGGTCGATGAAGGGGCGCTGGATTTTGACGACCACGTCGCAAAAACCGCCCTCCTCCTTGACGCACAGCCGGGCGCGGTGAACCTGTCCCAAGGAGGCGGCTGCCAGCGGGGTTTCCTCGAAGGATTCGTATTTCTCGCTCAAGGGGGCTCCCAAATCGTCTTCAGCCAGCCGGCGGATGTCTGCGAACTTTTCCGCTGGCACTTCATCCTGCAAGCCGGCCAGTTCATCCGTGATCTCCACCGGCAACACATCCAGCCGGGAGGATAGGAACTGGCCTACTTTGATCATCACGCCTCCCATGCGGATGGCCAGAGCCCGGAACTGGGCGGCGACATCCCGGTAGCGCCGCGCCCGCGATCGTCTTGCCAGGAACCCCAATCCGAGGCGCGTCAGGACCACTTCCCAGAAAGTGAAATTGACGGCTACCGTGCTGAAAAAAAACATGATGCGCCAGTAACGGGCGCGCAAACGGGAACTTTTCATCGAGCCTCCAACGTGAGCCGATTGTAACACCAAGGCTCAAAACATCTCTGTGTACACTCACGCTTGCGCGTCGCGGCTTTTTCCGGTATGCTTGAAGCATGGGACCGCGCAACCACAGCAACCTCTTCGGGGAAAGGAAACTGCCGCGGCCAATTCCTGACATATGGAGAGTTTATGGGTAAATTTCTCGCCTTTCCGGATCAATTCATCTGGGGCTGCGCCGCCTCCGCCTACCAGGTGGAAGGCGCCTGGAACGAGGCCGGCAAGGGCCCGTCCATCTGGGATACCTTTGTCCATACCCCCGGGAAAATCGCCAACGGCGAAACTGCCGACGTCACTGTGGACCATTATCACCGCTACAAAGACGACGTGACGCTGATGAAAGGGCTCGGGCTGGATGCTTATCGCTTCTCGATTGCCTGGTCGCGCGTCCTGCCGGCGGGAACGGGAAAGGTCAACCGGGCGGGATTGGATTTCTACGACCGGCTGGTGGATGAGCTTCTCAAGAAAAAGATCCAGCCGTATGCATGCCTGTTCCATTACGACCTGCCCCAGACGCTCCAGGACAGGGGCGGCTGGCCCAACCGGGATACCGCCTACGCATTTGCAGACTACGCCGGGATCGTGACCGAACGGCTCAGCGACCGGGTGAAGGTCTGGTTTACCCACAACGAGCCGTGGGTGGCGGCTTTCGTCGGGTATTTCGCCGGAGATCACGCCCCCGGGATCAAGAACCCGGCAGCCGCCTTCAAGGCGATGCATCACCTGCTGCTTTCCCACGGACTGGCGGCCGAAGCCATCCGGGCGGCGGCGAAAGGACCCGTCAAAGTCGGCATCACCCTGAACCTGAACCCGGTCTACCCTGCCAGCGACTCCAAGCGGGATATCGATGCCGCCCGCAAGATCGATACCGTCCTGAACCGGGCGACCCTCGATCCTTTGCTCAAGGGGACCTCGCCGATGCAGGAAGTCCCGGCGATCAAGCTGCTCACCTCCGGCCTGATCAAAGCAGGCGACCTGGAAAAGATCAAGACCCTGGATGTGCTCGGGATCAATTACTACACCCGATCGGTTGTGAAATACGATCCCAAATTCCCGGTCGTTGCCGCCAGTCAGGTCCAGCCGGCCGGCAATGAATATTCCGGAATGTGGGAGATCTACCCCGAGGGGATCTACGAACTTTTGGTGCGGGTCTGGAAAGACTATCGACCCGACTGCGACATGCTGATCACGGAGAACGGCGTCCCGGTGCCCGACGGCCTTGACTTCGATGGACGCGTCCGGGACGAACGCCGAATCCGTTACCTGCAGAATCACATCGCCCAGGTCCACCGGGCGATCAAGGCTGGCGTACCGATCAAGGGCTACTTCCATTGGTCGCTGATGGACAATTTCGAATGGGCGTTGGGATATGGCCCACGCTTCGGCCTGGTCTACGTGGACTACAAGACCCTCAAGCGCACCATCAAGGACAGCGGTCACTGGTTTGCAAAAGTGATCGAAGACAATGGGCTCATGATTTAACTACAAAATCTACGAACTCTCGCGAATTTTGTATAACAGTGAATCAACCACAGATGAACGCCGATACTTGGATGAAAGGCCAAATGAAAAAGCCATTCTTTTTATCTCCTTTTATCTGTGGTTCGATTTCGTGTAAATTCGTGCGAATTCGCAGCAAACTCCCCTGCCAATGACGATCCATTACCTCATCGGCGTTGCCTGCGGGATCATCGGAGGCTTGCTGAACCAGGGCGGCCAGCTCCTGCAAAAAAAGGTCGTCAACGACATCCGTCACCAGGATCCGAAAAAAGGATTCATGCGCCGGCTGGTGCGCAGTCCGCTCTGGATGTTCGGGATGGTAGTCGGCCTGGGCGGCGGGACGGGCGGCTATATGCTGGCCCAGAGTTTGATCGGTCCGGCCCTCAGCCCGGGGTTGATGGCTTCCGGGTTGATCCTGCTCTCGATCGGCTCGGTCAAGCTCAACCACGAGGAGCTGAATGCATCCGAGATCACCGGAATCGTGATGATGATCGTCGGCATCTTTTGTTTCGGCTTGAGCGAATTGAGCATCAGCCCCGGGCAGGTCCGGGCCACGCTGGCCGACCATTCCGCCCAAATCCGGATCGTGTTCTTTACAGCCAGCCTGTTCCTCTTTTGCCTGATCAGCCGCAGCCTGGCATTGCGAAGCAAGAATCGCAAGGGATTGTTGATCGTCCTGGGGAACGGTTTCCTGGCCTGTCTCTCGGACTTCTGGATCAATCCCTTGCTGGCACTCCTCGCCCTTGTCCTGGCCGGACACGGCACAAGAATCCAGAATTATGCCTTCATCATGGCAGCAGTCATCCTGGCCTTCACTGCCAGCGTGATCACCTGGCAAAACCAGATCGCCTTCAAATACGCCCAGGCCAGCAACCTCATCCCGGCCGCTCAGGTCCCGATCCAGATCAGCCCGGTCCTGGTATACTTTTTTATCTTCGCCCTGACGCCTCCACGCACCATTTCGGTGTTCCTGATCCTGGCCGGAATGGTCCTGACGATCGTCGCAGGTTTTTTGCTCGGACGACGATCGGAGCCTTCACTCGTCCTCGAATAAAGGAGAGCCCATGCGCCGCCTTTTCGTTGTCGTGGTTACCCTGGCATTCCTGTTCAGTTTCGTGACTCCGGCCGCGGCCGGCAACTCGATCCAAATCTACTATGCCGGGCCGCAGGATAACAGCGTCTATGCCGCCTTGAAGCTCGCGCCTGCCGGCACCTTTGCCTTTGTCGAGGATCCGGCGCAGGCGGATGTGCTTGTGCTCAACGGCATCATCCCGGACCCGGCGACTCTGGCGGCCCAGGTCAAGCGCGGCGCAGGGCTGGTATTGATCCTTGGTCCCGACCTGTCTGCGGCCGACGTGTCGACCGTCAGCGGGATTCCGGTTACGCTGACGGCGGAAACGAATGCCGTCAGCCTGACGGAGGTCAAGGTCGACGACCAAATCGTGAAGCAGGTCATTTGGAACGGCGCGCCCCAGGTGCGTGAACGCGACGAGGTAATGACGCCGCTGTCCTCCGTCCGGCCGCTGGTCACCGCCTACGAAGACGGCTCGTGGATGCTCTGGGCAGGCAACCGTCCGAATATATTTATTTTCAACGCTTACCTGACCAACTACACCGATCCACAGACGAATAAAACCGCTGCTTACAACCCGCAGATCCAGGAATGGGCTTACTACAATTACCTGATCTACCATCTGGCTGAGCGTGCAGCCGGCCGGACCCCGCTCTCGTTTGCAGATTACCCCGCCTCGCCCGTCCCCCATGCCCCGGAACGGAACATCCTCCTCGGGGTGATGGCGGTCATGCTTGTGACCACCTTCGCGGCGTTCTTCTTGGTCCGCCGCTACAGCTTGAAACACCCGGAAGAGCTCGACAAGATCGTCTCGGATCGGGCCAGTTTCCAGGTCCACGAAGAATCGACCGAGTGGGAGGACGTCGGTTTCCACCGCCCGTTGAGCGGATTCCTGGTCGCCCTGAGCATCGGACTGATCCTGTTCATTCCGCTGATCGTTTACCAGAACCTGATCCTGCCGACGTACATCCTGCCGTCGGCGCAGGCGCTGGGCATTTGGGGACGGGTCACGCAGTTCTTCAACCTGGCCTGGACTTTCTTCGACATGGGCACTAGCATCGCCTTCATCAAGTACCTGTCCGAACACCGCGTCCGCGACCCGAAAAAAGGCATCCAGTACGGTCAGGTCTTCGTCTGGTGGCAGGCGCTTTCAGGAGCCGTCCAGGTGGCCCTCGTCATCGGCCTGGCCAGCACGCTGGCGCCCCGATCCGCCTACGCCCTCTACGCCTGGAGCGTGATCATCCACTCATTCATTCAAATCCCGGGCTTCTATCAGGTGATGAAGCATGCCCTGACCGGCTTCCAACGCCTGGATTACAGCCGCCTGCTCGAAGTGGGATTGAATGTGGTCCTGCCGATGCTGGTCCAGCCGATCTTTGTAACCATCATGTTCGCCTGGGGGAAGTCCCATCCGGTGTTTGGAGGGGCGATGGGCGGGCTGCTCGGCCTGGGGATTGCGGCCTATGCGGCCGAGCTGCTCACTTTCATCCTCGGCCTATGGCTCTACAAGCGGGTGGGATACAATGCCCGCATCCTGTTCCTGGCCCACTTCGATTGGGACGTGGTCAAGACCAGCTTCCAGTTCGGCGTCTTCGAGATGCTCGGCTCGGCCGCCTGGTCGTTCGGGCAGGCAGCCGAGATCGCCATCACCCAGGCCCGCCTGATCAATTACGCCGAGATCTGGGGCAACTGGGGCCTGGCCCAAAACTTCATCTTCGCCTTCAACGTCACCCAGACCCTGAACGACGGCGTCATGCCGGCAATCTCGGAAGCCATCTCGAACGGCAAGCGCCTCCTGGGCCAGTATTACAGCGTCATGGCCTACAAATATAACGGCCTGACGAGCGCCTTCATCGGGGCGGTCCTTTTGGCGGTGGCGCCGAAGTTCATCCTCGGCTCGACCGGGGTGGAGTTCCGGCGGGCAGCCATCTATGTGATCCCGCTGACGATCTGGGGCGCGGTCCAGTTCCCCTCCTGGGTGGGCGATAACGTCCAGCTCGGGGCGAACAAACCCTACCTGAAATCCCTGCTGGTCTTCTCGGAGCAGCTCATCCGGGTGGTGCTGGCCTGGATTCTGCTGGCGCGCTTCCAGGTCACCGGCTTGATCATCGCTTACTTCGTCGGGCTGTTCTCCAAGGGTATCGCCGCCTACATCATCAACCACAAGGTCTGCTTCCCGCAACGTTTTTACGTCTGGCAATCCCTGGTCGCTCCCCTGCTTGCCGGGGCGGCCCATTACGGGGTGCTCTGGGGGCTCAACAGCCTGATCTGGAAAGGCGACCAGATCACCAGCGTGTTGATTTTCTTCATCGGCATCCTGCCCAGTTTCCCGCTCTATATGTTCCTGTACGGCCTTTTCGGCGGCTGGGACAAAGCCACCCTGGCTGAGCTGAAGGAAGCCGTCGGCCTGACCGGGGCAGCCAAAGGCATCACCCGCTGGGGAGTCTACGAACCGACCGCCCTGGGCGCCCGCCTCAGCCCGTTGAACGACCGCTTCCCGATCACCAACAGGGAGGCAGCCATGCAGGAAGCCCGGGCGTTGACGGATGAGAAGGTCAAGTTATAGTCTACTGGGCCGAGGCAATTTGGAGGAGAGGTTATATGAATCGGTTGTCGGGAAAAGGGCTGCGCATCCTGGTGGTTGTTTTTTGCATGTCGATCTCAGCGGCATGTCTGGCTGGGCCGACACGCTCCAGTTCCACGCCAAGCATGCCGGGAGTGAATATTAAGACGCCGGTTCCGAGTCTCACATCCACCCTGCCGGCTACTCAAATGCCGACTTCGCTGCCCCTTGCATGGGCGCGCCTGAATTCCGGGGAATCCCTGCCGCGCGACGTGATTACCGCCATCGTCTACGATCCGACCGATCCGCGGATCATTTACGTTGGGGCCGAAAATTCCGGGGTATATCGATCCCATGATGATGGAGAGACCTGGGAGACTGCCTCCACCGGCCTCGAAAGCCTGGCAGTCGACTCGCTGGTCATCGATCCCAAAAACCCACAAACCCTGTATGCCGGTGTGTTGAATGCAGGCGTCTATAAGAGCACGGATGGCGCCATGACCTGGCAGGCGAGCAGCGACGGAATCCCAGGTCTCGGGATAGACGCCACTGAATACCGTCCAGTCGCTGTCGTGACCCTTTCCCAACAGGATCCATCGACGCTGTATTATTACGAAGGATATGGGGCTGCGTACCGGTCCACAGATGGCGGGCGTTCCTGGAATGCATTGATGCAGGCATGTCCCGCAATGATCGACTCCCTGGAGGTGTCTCCGGGAAATTCCAGCGTCCTGTTTTCCGGGTCCAACTCCGCCGAGGGATGTGCGACCGGGATCTATAAGTCCAGCGATGCCGGAAAGACCTGGGCGTTGGTCTTGCCGGTTGCGCAATGGGCGGCGTTTGGGAGAAACATTTACATCAGCCAGGATGGACGATATATTTATGCACGTGTCAACAGCAATGATCTTTATAGGTCGAGCGACGGAGGCGCCACCTGGAAGCGATTGTCGATGGGTGTATCCAATGCAAATGTTTACGCAGCTTGCGCCGTCTCGCTTCAGGATGGCAGGACCCTTCTTTGCGTAGGGCAGTATGGCGGTTTGTTCCGAAGCCAGGATGCCGGAAACTCCTGGCATTCCATCATCCGGGAAAGCGATTGGATCAGCGCAATCGCCTATCGACCGGGTGTTGCAGGCACCTTGCTGGTCGGCCGCATGAAAGCCTATGGAAATCCGGAAGACGGCAGCAATGGCTTATATAGAACCTCGGACGGCGGATTGACCTGGAAAACCGAGAATCTGGGCCTGGGAGCAACCCGAACCGAATTATTCAAAAACCCACCGGATGGAGTCAATCTGTTCCTGGAGGAATCCCGGCGGGATTGGTGGGGAAGCTGGAACGAGCTGACCCAGTTGTTCTTTTCGCCGGACAACGGCCGGACCCTGAAAAGGATCGATCGGGCCGGGGCCGGAGCGGCGATCGCAGCGGACGGACAGACGGTTTTTCGATTCACGCTTGGCGGAAACTCGCTGAAACGCATCCTTGACAGAGGCGGCAGTTCGGATACGGTCAAATTGCCTACTGCTGCCGGGGCTAGCAGTGGCGTCAATGTTTTCGCCCATCCAACCTTGCCCGGAACGATCTATGCGGCTTTTATGAATTGGGACAACCATGAAGTATCCTTATTCGTATCGCGGAACGGCGGGCTGGCCTGGAACCAGTCGCTTCCCCCACACTTCATGAGCTTCGATGGTACAACTTCGCTGATCTTCGGCCCGGACCAAAACCTCTATTTTCTCATCCACAATGGTCAGCTCTTTCGCTCGGAGGATGATGGAGTCTCCTGGCTGGAATGCAACCTGCCGGTTTCCACCGCGGACAGTCTGGCCGTCAACCCGCGCAATCCCCACCACATTTACCTGGGGTCGCGCGGCCAGGGAGTGTTCGTCAGCCAGGACGGCGGTCGATCCTGGGCCTCGCCGAATGCCGGCCTTGGCAATTTATACATCGACTCGCTTGCCTCCGACTCGGCCCAGCCGGATACCGTTTTCGCAGGCACGGATGGCGGAGCCTACATCTCCCTGGACGATGCCGTCACCTGGCAGGCCATCAACGATGGCTTGCCAAGCCTTTCAGTAGTCTATTCGATCGTCACGGATGTACAGGGAAATGCCTTTGCATCGACAGCTTCCGGAATCTATCAACTTACCCAAAAATGAACCTTCCCATGATCCTTCCCCTGCCCGACGGCCGCCGGCTGGCCTACGCGGAATATGGAGATCCGGCCGGCAAACCCGTCTTCTTCTTCCACGGTATGCCAGGCTCGCGTCTCTTCCGTCCGTCGGACGAGATCACCCGCCGGGTGGGCGTCCGCCTGATCGGCGTCGACCGGCCCGGGTACGGCGAATCCACCTTCCAGCCGAACAGGCGGATTCTGGACTGGCCGCAGGATATCGCCCGCCTGGCGGACGCGCTGAAGATCGACCGGTTCGGCGTTGCCGGACATTCCGGCGGCGGACCGTACACCCTGGCCTGTGCATATTCCCTGCCCGACCGGGTGAAAGTCGCGGCTCCCATCTGCGGCGCAGGACCGCTGGATGCGCCCGGGGGAACGCGTGGCATGGACCTGCAGAACAGGCTGGGCTTCCGCTACGGCCGGTACATCCCCTGGCCGCTCTGGCAGGCGATCGTCTGGATCGCCTATCGCCACAAGCTGGCTCCCGCAGCCGCGCCCGTCAAGCGCCGCCGTAGCCGCCGTCCGCCCGCCGACCAGGATCTGATGGACCTGCTCGACGTTCGCGAAGCCTGCGTCATCAGCGAGAACGAGGCCTTCCGTCCCGGCCTGCGCGGCTTCGCCTGGGACGCCCGCCTGCTGACGCGGCCCTGGGGTTTCCCGCTGGAAAAGATCGCGACGCCTGTCCTGCTCTGGCACGGCACCGATGACAACACGACGCCCTTCCCGATGGCCGTCTACGTTGCCAGCCGGCTTCCTAACTGCAAAGTCACGTTCTGCAAAGGTGAGGCCCACTTGTTGATATTCCCACACTGGGAAGAAATTCTCAGAAAAATTATCTTGGAGTAACTATGCGCAATATACACGTCGTATCACACACCCACTGGGACCGGGAATGGTACCGCAGTTTCCAGGACTTCCGCCTCAAGCTGGTCCACCTGGTCGACGGCCTGCTCGATCTCCTCGAGAAGGATCCCAAATTCAAGTATTTCATGCTGGACGGCCAGACCACCGTCCTGGAAGATTACCTGGTCATGCGCCCGGAAAACGAAGCCCTCCTGCGCAAACACATCCAGAAAGGCCGCATCCTGATCGGCCCGTGGCACATCCTCCCGGACATGTTCCTGGTTGGACCGGAGGCCCACATCCGGAACCTGCTGCAGGGCGAGCGGACCGCCCGCCGGTTCGGCCCGAAGATGATGATCGGCTACATTCCCGACCCGTTCGGCCACCCCGGGCAGATCCCGCAGATACTGCGCGGTTTCGGGATCGAGACGGCTTGTCTGTGGCGCGGCCTGGACGACCAGCCGGCCGAGTTCTGGTGGCAGTCGCCGGACGGATCGCGGGTGCTGATGGCCTACCTGCGCGACAGCTATTCCAACGGCGCATCCCTGCCTGCCGACAACCTGGCCGCTTTTACAAGCGGACTGGCCCTGGCCGCCGACGCCCTGGAAGGTCATTCGGCCGTCCCGGATCGCCTGGTCATGTACGGCACCGACCATATGGAGCCGTCTCGCAACACTTCCAAAGCCATCGCCTATGCAGACAAAAACCTGCCCGGTTCGCGGGTCCTTCATTCGACCATCCCGCAGTACGTCGCATCGGTCCAGTCTGCCATCAAGAAACGAAAACTCGACCTTCCAATCGTCGAAGGCGAGTTGCGCGCCCCCCGGCGTATGCCCCTGCTCCCGGGCGTCCTCTCGACTCGCATGTGGATCAAGCAGCGCAACCACGCTGGCGAGACCCTGCTCCTGAAATGGGTCGAGCCGTTCACCGCCTTGCACGAACTCGTCGTCGGGGACCAGCCCGCCTCGCCCGTCCTGATTCGTAAAAGCGCGCTCGTCCGCCAGGCCTGGCATTTGCTCATGGAAAATCACCCACATGATTCCATCTGTGGCTGTTCGATCGACCAGGTCCACCGCGAGATGAACGTCCGCTTCGACCAGGTCGAACAGATCGGCGAGGAACTGACCCGCCAGAGCCTGGAGGGGCTTGCGAACAGCATCCAGACCCGTTCTGCCATGGGAGACGCCGCCGTCCTCGTATTCAACCCGACCTCGCAGCCGCGCAGCGACATGGCCGAGGCGACGCTCGAATTGCCGCCGGGGACCAACGAATTCGATTTGCTCGACGAGGCCGGAAAGCCCATCCCCTACCAGACCCACGGGCTGGGCAGCCGCGAAATCGTCAACATGAACCTGGACCTCAAGGGCTTCCAGGCCGCATTCGGCTCGATCAGCGACGGCCGGGCAGCCGGGATGGTTGTCAAGGGCATCCAGCAGCGCCGGGAAGGCGGGGATGTTTTCATCGATGCGATCATGGCTGACAGCGGCGATCCGGACCTGGTCGCCTGGGCCGCAGCCCGCAGACAGGTTGACGAATACGTGGTCGATCCATCTATCACCACCTACCACGTCAAGGCCCGCTCCACAGACGTCACCCGGCTCCTGCTGGCAGCGCCCGACGTGCCCGGCCTGGGTTACCGGACCTTCTGGGTGCGGCCGCGCCGCGGAAGCGAGTCTGCGCCGATGCGGCTCAGCCCGCTGGTCAAGGCGCTTCTGCCGCTGGCCCGCCTGCCCATCCTGCAAAAACTGGCCACCCGCAAACGCTACGCCCGGGCGCCTTACCGGATCGAGAACGATCATTTCCGGGTGGAAGCAAAACGCGACGGCACGCTGACTTTGTTCGACAAACACAGCCAACGCACTTATCCCGGCCTGAACTGCTTCCGGGACGGCGGCGATTGCGGGGACGAATACAACTTCTGCCCACCGGCCGCCGATCGCCAGACGACCGCCCGCCTGCGGCGCGCCAGCATCCGTCGCGGACCGGTCCAGCAGAGCCTGGAACTCGAGCTGGAACTGACGACCCCGGCAGGCCTTTCCCCGGACCGGAAGGCCCGCTCGAAGGAAAAGGTCAAGCTGCCGATCACGACGACCGTCACTTTGACCGAAGGCGTGTCGAGGCTGGATATCCACACGACGGTCGCCAACCTTGCCGGCGATCACCGCTTGCGGGTCCATTTCCCGGCGCCGTTCGCGGCTGCGGCCGGACAATACGATGGTCATTTCGACGTCGTCGAGCGCAAGGTCGGACTGCCGGCCAGCGACGCCACCTGGGTGGAGCTGCCCCGCCCCGAGGTCCCACAGCGCGCCTTCAGCGACGTTTCGGACGGGCAGACCGGGCTGATGGTGGCCAACCGCGGCCTGCCTGAAGTCGAAGTCCTCAAGAACGCTGCCGGGAATGCCGAGATCGCCGTAACGCTCCTCCGGTGCGTTGGCTGGCTCTCGCGGGAAGACTTCCCCGCCCGGAATGGCCACGCCGGACCGGCGATGGAGACGCCCGAGGCGCAGATGCCCGGAAGCTGGTCGTTCGATTATTCGGTCATCCCGCACGAAGGGAACTGGGAAAGCGCCTGCCAGCAGGCCTATGCATTCGAAACGCCTCTGCGGGCATTCGGCACCGACCTGCACGACGGGAAGCTCCCTGCAGTTTGTTCCTTCCTGAATGTCGAACCGGGCAGCTTCGTGATCAGCGCGCTGAAGGAAAGCGAGGATGGACATGGCTGGGTGGCCCGAGGGTACAATCCCACCGGCCGCGAGATCGAAGTGACCCTGCGTCCCTGGAAGGCATTCAAAAAAGTCGAGCTGGTCGACCTGGCCGAGAAACGCATCGCCAGCCTCAAGCCCGCCCGGGACGGCCAGGTCGGATTCCGCGTGGACGGCCACGCCATCGCAAGCGTTCGCTTCCAGTCCTGAGCGGGACGCTACCGAAAGAACGATCGAATATGAAAAGATTGTGGGCTCCCTGGCGCATGAAGTTCGTCGAGAAGCACATTGCCGGCTGTGTTTTCTGCTCGGTCCAGGAGGCAGATCGGGACGAGGAAAACCTGATCGTCTTGCGCGGCCCGAACGCCTTCGTCATCCTCAACCGCTTTCCATACACCAGCGGGCATCTGCTCGTAGTCGCCAACCGGCACCGCCCGTCACTCGAAGACCTGGACGCCGGGACCCGCTCCGAGATGATGGAGCTGGCCACGCAGGCGATGCGCGTGCTGCGTAAGGTCTACCAACCCCAGGCATTCAACCTCGGAGCCAACATCGGCGAGGCCGCCGGCGCAGGGATTGCCGCCCACGTTCACCTGCACGTCGTGCCGCGCTGGGGCGGCGATACAAATTTCATGTCCGTCCTGGCGGAGACGCGCGTCCTGCCCGAAGAGTTGAACGAAACCTGCCGACGCATCCGGTCAGCCTGGCCCGGGCTTGGACCCGGTTAAGATCATCAGTTACTTCAAAGAAACCAAACACTGCTCCTTCCCCGGATAACTTGGGTGGAGGAGCGGTGTTTTATTTCCAGCACTCATTCGCCAAAGGAGCCATTGTGGAGTCTACCATCTACGACTATGTAATCATTGGATCCGGTTTCGGGGGGTCCGTCTCGGCCATGCGCCTGACCGAGAAGGGCTATTCGGTCCTGGTGCTCGAAAAAGGCAAGCGGTATCGCGACCAGGACTTCGCCAAAACCAACCTGACTTTCTGGAAATACCTGTGGATCCCGGCCGTGCGGGCCTTTGGCATCCTGCAGATCAGCTTGCTGAAAGGTGTGATGGTCCTGCACGGCACGGGCGTGGGAGGCGGCAGCCTGGGGTATGCCAATGTGCTCGAGATCCCCGGCGAAGATACTTTCGCCTCCCCGGCCTGGAACGAACCCCTGCCCTGGGGAAAGCTCCTCAAGCCTTTCTACGCCACCGCCCGGCGAATGCTGGGAGCGACGGCCAATCCGAAATTATGGACGGCGGATGCGACCCTGCAGCAGGTCGCCGTGGAACGCGGCGAACAGTCAACCTTCCGACCCACCGAGGTGGGCGTCTTCTTCGGTCCGGAGGACCAGGTTGTCCCGGATCCATACTTTGGCGGAAAAGGTCCGACGCGTTCCGGTTGTACCCACTGCGGCGGATGCATGGTCGGCTGCCGGCACAACGCCAAGAATACCCTGCCCAAGAATTACCTCTACCTTGCCGAACAGCAAGGCGCCATCGTCTGGCCGGAAACCCAGGTGCGCCTCATTCGCCCGTTGGCGGACGGTCAGGCCGACGGGGCGCGCTACGAACTGGCCTGCCAACCATCGACTTCTTTCCTGGTGCGTCCCTCCCAGCGGGTGCGTGCCCGTAACGTGATCGTTTCGGCCGGCGTGATGGGGACGCTAAGGCTGCTGCTCAACTGCCGGGACCACTTCCGCACCCTGCCGAGGCTTTCCGGCCACCTGGGCGAACGCGTACGGACGAATTCCGAAGCCCTCCTTGGCAGCATCCATCGCAGCAACGAGGCTGACTTCTCCAAAGGCCTGGCGATCACCTCGATCTTCAACGCCGACGCGGTCACCCGGATCGAACCGGTCCGCTACCCGGCCGGCTCCGACCTGATGCGCATCATGGCCGCCCCGCTCATCTCCAACGGCGACGGGATCCCGATGCGGATGCTGAAGTCCATGGGTTGGATCTTGAGCCACCCGCTCGATTTCCTGCAAGCCCAGGTGCTGCCCGGTTGGGCGCGCAAGGCAACCATCCTGCTGGTCATGCAGAACGTGGACAATCGCATGCACGTCCGGCTGGGCCGCTCATTGCTCACTTTTTTCCGCAAAGGACTGGTCGCCGAGAAGGATGGAGGTCACGAGATCCACGCCCGGGTGGACGCCGGCCACGATGTGGTCCGGGACTTCGCCGCCCGCACGAACGGCATCCCGATGGGCTCGCTGGGTGAAAACCTGCTCAACTTTCCGACCACCGCCCATATCCTGGGGGGTTGTCCGGTCGGCAGAACGGAAGCAGAGGGCGTGGTAGACGAAAGCTTCCAGGTCCACAACTACCCGGGCTTGTACGTGATCGACGGCTCGATCATGCCGGCCAATCCGGGGGTCAATCCCAGTCTGACCATTACCGCCCTGGCGGAATATGGGATGACCAAGGTCCCAATTAAAAACACAGCCGCCTGATACCCCTCTCCCGGAAATTCGTATGTTCTTATAATTACGGCAATTCGACTACGGAGGAGGAGACTTATGAAACTCATTCGGGATGCCTGGGAATTGATCAAGGAAAACCGCACTGCTTATCTCGTCATCAATGCGGTCTATTATGGACTGGTCGTCCTGGGGATGGTTTACGTGGGATTCAACCAGCCGCTTCAGCAGATGCTGCTCAAATCCATCGGCCAGGCCTTCACAGCTGGACCGCTCTCCATTGTCGGGACGACCTACGACAAGGCGCAGATCTTTCCCGCGATCGGACTGACATTCATCGTCAACCTGCTCCTCGGATCCATCGCTGAAATCACCGTTCCATCCCTCGTGATTCCGTTCAGCGGGTTCCTGATGGGGATCATCCGCGCCGTTTTGTGGGGTCTGATTCTTTCGCCGGCCGCGCCGTCCCTGCGCCTGGCAATGATCCCCCATTCCCTGACCCTGCTCCTGGAAGGACAGGGCTACATCCTGGCATTGTTTGCCGCTTACCTTCAAGCGCGTGCTTTCTTATGGCCAAAATCGGCCGATGTCGAAGGTCACCTGCGCGGTTACCTGGAAGGGCTCAAGAGGACCGGAAAGGTCTATCTCCTGGTCACGCTTGTCCTGGCAGTCTCAGCCATTTACGAAGTCCTGGAGGTCGTCATCCTGGCCAGGATGATCCATTAGTTTTCCTACAGCCAGTATTGAAAAGAGCCGGAGACAATTTCCGGCTCTTTTTGGTTTACTTCTTGCCTACGTATATTTTTACCGCTTCCCGCATGAATTCCGCCAGGCGAGGATCTATCCTATCGAAGTTGGCCTTGAAGCGCGGATCGGAGTTGTAAAGCTCCGTCAGGCCCACGAGCTGCTCGAGATTCGGGGTCCAGAAGTAATCCATGTGCTTCCGCCAGCGCTCCACCCCGGCCTGAGCCTGCGGGCTGCCCGGACCCAGGGGAATGGCAGCGACGATGGCCTCGTAGGCGGCATTGCCTTCGTCGGCGATCCTCTGCTTGTCCGCAGGAGTATAGGACTTCCATTTCTTCTGCGAGGCGCGCACAGTCGCGGGATCGTACATTTGCTCGGCCTCCGCCGCGTATTTGGCCTGTTCTTCGTCCGAGAAAGCTTCGAAGAGCTGTTTTTTACTCATTGCCTTTTTTCCTTTCAGATGTAAGATCGTATCGTCCACCGTTGCGATCAGGCGATTCAACCTCTCGACCCTGCCCTGCAGGGACTTGCGGTGCGATTCGAGCGCGGACTGCACGTCGAAATCTGCCCGGGCGACGATGTCCTTGATCTGGCTCAATTCGAGACCCAGTTCACGATAGAAGAGGATCTGCTGGAGCCTCAAGACGGACCCGTCTCCATAATACCGATAGCCGTTGGCGCCAACGGAATCCGGTCCGAGCAAGCCGATCTCGTCGTAGTAATGCAGCGTGCGGATGCTGACGCCCGCCAGGTCGGAGAGTTGTTTGACGGTGTATGACATGCCCCGATCATAAACCCTTCCGTTACGTTAATGTCAAGAGGGGATTTCCGCTCGATCGACACCGAATCGGGGTTCTTTATCCCTTCCAATCGACAATTGTGGTAAATTATAGCCATGGCATTTTCCCCAAGGATCGAATACGCCCGGCAGCTGGATGAGCGGGATCCGCTTGCAGCATTCCGCGACCGTTTCCTGATCGCCAACCCCGGCATGCTCTACATGGACGGCAATTCGCTTGGCCGCTTGCCGGTGCAAACCGTCGAGCGAATCAGGACGGTCGTCGAACACGAATGGGGACACAAACTGACCGAAAGCTGGGGTGAAAAATGGTGGGACGCCCCGGTCCGGGTGGGGGAAAAACTCGCCAGCCTGGTCGGAGCCGCCTCCGGGCAGGTCGTGGCCTGTGACACGGTTTCGATCAACCTGTTCAAGCTGGCAGCCGCGGCCCTGGCGTTCCAGCCGAAGCGCACCCGCATCGTCACGGACGCGCTCAACTTTCCTTCCGATCTCTACATCCTTCAAGGGTTGGCGCGCACCCTTGGCAGCCGGCACACAATCCTGCGCGTCGGCTCCCCAGACAACGATATCAGTCCCGACCTGGCCGCTTTGGAAGCAGCCATCGACGGACACACTGCACTGGTCACCCTCTCGCATGTACTCTTCAAATCCGGTTATCTTTACGACATGGCCGCCATCACCGACCTGGCCCACCGGCGCGGAGCCCTGGTCCTCTGGGATCTCAGCCACTCCGTCGGCGCTGTCCCGATCGAGCTGGACGCTTGCGGGGCAGATATGGCCGTCGGCTGCACGTACAAATATCTCAATGGCGGTCCCGGCGCGCAGGCATTCCTGTATGTCAGGCGGGACCTGCAGGAAAGTCTACTCTCGCCGATCAACGGTTGGTGGGGCCAAAAAACTCCCTTCGCCTTCGACCTGGACTACCAGCCTGCCCCCGGGATGGCGCGTTTCCTGACCGGCTCCCAGGCGATCCTGTCGTTGCTCGCAATGGAGGCGTCCATAGACGTAACCCGGGAAGCGGGGATGGATGCCATTCGCGCCAAATCGGTCCACATGACCGAGTACCTGACCGGCCTATACGATGCCATCCTCTCCCCGCTCGGTTTCACCTTCGGCTCCCCGCGGGATCCCGATCGGCGCGGCTCGCACATCAGCATCCGCCACCCGGAAGGTTACCGGATCAATCGCGCCCTGATCGAGATGATGAACGTCGTCCCGGATTTCCGTGAGCCCGATAACATCCGCCTCGGCCTTGCCCCACTCTACACCACCTTTAGTGAAATCTGGGAAACCGTGGAACGGATCCGCCGGACCGTGGAGGAAAAGCATTACCTGAAATATCCGCCCGAGCGGAAAACGGTGACATGAGCGCGGATGTCCTCTTTTCCGATGACCAGATCCTGGTCATCAACAAACCTGCCGGGATCCCGGTCCTGCCGGACGGATGGGAGAAGGATGCGCCTTATCTCGCCAGGGAGCTTGAAGGAACATTCGGGAAATTGTGGATCGTCCATCGGCTGGACAAGGTTACCAGTGGGGTGATGGTCTTTGCACGAAACGCCAGCGCCCACCGCTCGCTGAACGGACAATTCGAACGGCATGATGCAAGGAAAATCTACCACGCCTTGCTTGTCGGGGATCCAAAGTGGGAGACGCACATCGCCCGCCATCCGCTGCGCATCAACGTCGGACATACCCACCACACGGTCGTCGATCATGCCAAAGGAAAACCGTCCGAAACGGCCTTTCGCCTGCTCGAACGGTTCGGAAATGCCTGCTTGGTCGAAGCGGCTCCTGGGACCGGGCGGACGCACCAGATTCGCGTCCACGCGTATGCCCTGGGGTACCCGCTCCTGGGCGACCGCCTGTACAGCGCGCCGGAGACCGACCTGATCGGCCGGCCGGCACTGCACGCCCTTTCCCTCGCCTTCGTCCACCCAGGCAGCGGCGAAAAACTGGATTTTTCGGCGCCTTATCCGGCAGATTTCAAAAAGGCCCTGGACTCTCTCCGCAAGGCGTAATAAATTGCTCTTGTCTGCGAGCTACTTGCGCCCGTAGACGATCCCAACCTTCCCCAACGCCCTTGGATGATGGAGCAGCTTGGGAAAATCTACGACGTCCCCAAGCGGTTCGAGTTTCACCTCGGCCAGCTTCAAACTCCACAGGAGAAGCTGAAAGCGGGAAGTCTCCCCATAATACCCCTCGTCGTAAAAATAATCGATGAAAGCAAAGGACCCGCCCGGTTTCAATACCCGCAGCGCTTCCCGGACCACATCTGTTTTGTTTTTCACCATTTTGACTTCATGGAAGGTCAGGTTGCTGACCACCGCGTCGAAGGCCCCATCCCCGAAATTCAGCGATGCGGCATCCCCTTTTCTGAAGCAGACGATTTCCTGGACCCCGGCAAGCCTGGCATTCTCCTCGCAGGTCGCTTTCGAGTATTCCCATTCCTTCCCCCAATAATCCACGCCGGTCACTTCTGCTGCCCGATTCCGGACTGCCGCCTTGATTGCCAGGATCCCATTCCCCGTACCGATGTCGAGGACTTTCCCGAATCCGTGATTTTCGAGGTGATCGAGGATGGAATCGTAAAACTTATCCTGAAGATTGCCGCCCTTCCGTGAGAATGATCGATACAAGTAGAGAGGGTAGAGCAGGCTGATGATCGAAACGATCCCAAACAACCCGGCAACCAGCCGTACGAAGAGCGGAAGAGGCAGGGCCGCCAGAAGGGCGGATACCGAACCGATCGAGGCCAGCAGCCAGAGCACTTTCCTCCGGATCCAGTTTCCATACTGCAATTCATCCATTCAGAGTCATCCTTTTTTGGTCTAAGATTTATTCCCCTCAACAATAGAACAATCCTCGCTGGTTTGCCTATCTTCCGGCTAACAATCCACAATAAAAAGAGCCGGCCACATTACCGGCTCTCACTCTTTTACGCCTAAGCCATCAGCCAGGCTAGATGATCTTCCGCGCTTCCATGTAAAAGCGTTTCTCTTTGGCTTCCCCCATCGAAAAAGTCTTACGCGGCAGGGCCCCGTCCAGGATGACCGTCTTGAACAGGTCGGACTTGTCCATTCCGGGGACGTAGAATCCGGCATTTCCCGGTTCCGCTCCCAGCCTGCAGACGACGTCTTCGCCGTGGACGTAATCGATTTTTTCCGCCCCACCCGCCTTCAGGAATCCGTCTAGGAACGATTGCAGGGTGCCAACCGGCAGGTTTGTGGAGGGGTGCTCGATTTCGATCACCCCAAAGGATGTCCCGCCGCCGATCAGGCCGATGGATTGTTTGGGGCCTTTGGCCTGATCCACCCGCTGGACCATTGCCTCGGCGCTGGCAATCTGGGTGAAGGAGATATTGGCGCCGAAATGTGCCTGCATGACAGGGAGGATGTCCTGTTTCAAACCGAATACCACCCGATGGATCGGTTCGAATTCCAGGCCTTCGTCATGGACGTTTTCGATCTCCACCAGTGCATACCGCGCCGGATGGTCCATACCGACCGAAGGCTTCATCTTTTCCCAGACGGCCTTGGCCGTCGCCAGGGAATGGTTCCCATCACCCATGGCAAACAGCAGGACCGGTTTGTCTTTCCCGATCCCGTATTTGGCAGCAAAGGCTTCCGGCTTGGCCAAACCGCGCAGCGCCGCAACGACCCGGGCCTCCAAGGCCGCCTCGACGGCGTAGCCGGTCAGGTGGCCGGAGCCAAGCATCAAGTCGAAATCGTATATTTTTTCCAGCTTGGCTTTGGCAGTCCCGACCGGTTCGATGGTCGTCCGGTCCGGGTCGTCGATTAATACCAGGATGTGCGGCAGCTCGAGCGCCGCACCCTGGCGGATCTTCATTCTCGGGGGCAGGCGTTCGACGATCGTCCCCTCAGTCGCCCGGATCAGGCTGGAGGAGCCCTTGTTGAAATCGTAGCGCTCGAGGTCCAGACAAAGTACAAGGCCTTTACGGGTCTTGCCGAGGGCGGTACGCTCGACATAAATCAAGCCATCGCGCGGCTGGAGTATGCCTCGGTCCAAGTAAACGCGCATACTGTTCTGGATCGATCCAACCCGCTCGGCCTCGCCCGGTTTTTCCAAGAAGACTTCGGGCAGGACCAGGTTGTAGGTCGAGGGGGCCGACCCAACCAGCTTCTCGACCTCCTGCCAGTATTCCGGTTGGGAGGTGAACTGGTCACAAGCAATGACCGCCCAGCGCGTCAGGTCCGTGCCGGGTTTGGGCAGGTGGATCTGAGGTACTCCGATACCGATATCGTCGTAGATTTTCATCCGGTTACCCTCAAAATGGCAGGGGCGACCGGCCGGTCGCCCCTATTCTTGGTTGGTTATTTGCCCTTGGCAAACTCGATCAACTTCTCGGCCACTTCGGCGCCAACCCGTCCCTGGGCTTCCTTGGTGGCGGCTCCGATGTGAGGCGAACAGATCACATTGTCCAGTTTGACCAGCTTCCAGTTCGTCGGCGGCTCCTCGGCATAGACGTCCAACGCCGCGCCGGCGACCTTACCAGTGGTCAGGGCGTCGTAAAGCGCCTCCTCGTTGATGATGCCGCCGCGGGCGCAGTTGATGACACGCACGCCGGTCTTCATCTTCTCGAACTGGGCCTTGCCGATCATGTCGGCGGATTCCTTGGTCTTGGGCAGGTGCAGGCTGATGTAATCTGCTTGCGCCAGCAGTTCATCCAGCGAGACCAGTTTGACGCCTTCGGCTTCCTTGACGTACGGGTCGTAGGCAACGACGGTCATGCCCAGGGCATTTGCCCGCTTGGCAACTTCCTTGCCAATGTTGCCGATTCCGACCAGGCCGAGGGTCTTTCCGCCCAGCTCGTCGCCTTCGAAGGCTTTCTTCTCCCATTTTTCGGCTTTCATGGTGGCAGTGGCCTTATAGGTCGAGCGGGCCAGGCCAAACATGAACGCCAGCGCCAGCTCCGCCACGGAGGCGCTGCTGGCTTTGGGGGTATTCATGACGGTGATCCCCTTGGAACGGGCGTACTCGGCATCGATGGTATCCAGGCCGACGCCCCCGCGCACGATCACCTTCAGGTTGGGGCAGACATCGATCAACGGCTGGCGGACCTTGGTCCGGCTGCGAACGACCATCCCGTCATAAGCCGGGAGAACGTTGGGCAGCTCTTCGGGAGTGATCTCGAAGTTGGTATCAACCGTCAGGCCAGCGGCGCGCATCCGCTCGATCGCATCTGCTTCGGTCTTGTCACATACTAAGATCTTCATGGCTTCTTCCTCCTTGGGATGTTAATCATATCGCAATATACAAAAACAGGGCACCCGGCGGCGCATTCCGTGGAACCCTGTTAATGAGCTTGAGAAAAATTACACAATCGATTGTATCAACCCGCACCCTTATTGTCAACCAATATTGCCAAGTTGTCTATACTTCTGGTAAAATCAGGCGATTACATTGTGAAATTTTACACTCACGGATATAATCTCAATCGGCTATAATCCAGCCAAAGTCGTTCGCGGAATCCCCGGCAGGGAAGCTCTGCCGTAATATCCAGTCTAAAGAGGAGTAATACAATGGCCGCCAAACGTGTTTTTAATTTCAACCCCGGACCAGCCGCCCTCCCGCTGGAAGTCCTCCAGCAGGCACAGGCAGAGATGCTCGACTACAAGGGTACTGGTATGTCGGTTATGGAGATCAGCCATCGCTCGAAGGAGTTCGAAGCCATCGTGAGCGAGGCGCAAAAAGACCTGACCGAGCTGCTGAAGATCCCCGCCAACTACAAGATCCTGTTCATCCAGGGCGGCGCCAGCCTGCAATTCGCTATGGTCCCGATGAACTTCCGCCCGGCCAGCGCCAGCGCGGATTACATCGTCACCGGCACCTGGAGCAAGAAAGCCTTCAAGGAATCCCAGAAGCTCGGAGCCGCCAAGGCAGCCGCCAGCCTGGACGCCGACAACTTCAACCACCTGCCGGCGCAGTCCGAGCTCAAGCTCGACCCGCAGGCTGCGTACCTGCACTTCACCTCCAACGAAACCATCCACGGGGTGGAATATTTCACCGAGCCCACCCCGCCGGCCGGCGTCCCGTTGATCTGCGACGCCTCGTCAGACTTCATCAGCCGCCCGATCGACGTCTCCAAATACGCCATGATCTACGCCGGCGCGCAGAAGAACGCCGGCCCGGCCGGCGTGGCCATCTGCATCATCCGCGACGATCTGCTCGAAAAGATCCCTGCCAATCTGCCGAACCTGCTCGACTACAAGGCGCTGGCCGAAGAGAACTCCCTGCTGAACACCCCGCCCTGCTGGTCCATCTACATCGTTGGGCTGGTGCTGAAGTGGGCCAAGGGACTGGGCGGCCTGCAAGCCATCGAGAAGCGTAACCAGGCCAAAGCCGATCTGGTCTACAAAGCCATCGACGAATCCGGCGGTTTCTACAAGGGCCATGCCAAGTCCGACCGCTCGCGGATGAACATCACTTTTCGCCTGCCCTCCGAAGCTCTGGAAGAGCAGTTCGCCGGCGAAGCCAAGAAGCAGGACCTGATCGGCCTCAAGGGCCACCGCTCGGTTGGCGGCATGCGCGCCTCCCTGTATAACGCCCTGCCGATCGAAGCATCCGAAGCCCTGGTCAAGTTCATGAAGGAATTCCAGCAGAAGAACGGCTGATAAAATGCAGTTCAGGGACCCGGTCCAGGCAAGCGACCGGGTCCTTTTCGTTCCGTCGTGGTATAATGTCGCCGCTTTCCCAAGGAGCGGCGACTTTTATGTTAAGTGTCTCTGAGGCACGCGAACGCATCCTGGAAGTTTTCCACCCGGTCGACGGGACTCGTGTTCCGCTCGAACGCGTTACAGGCCGCGTCCTGGCCGAAGACATTCACGCCAGCATCGATCTCCCCCTCTTCGACAATTCGTCCGTGGACGGTTTTGCCGTCCTCGCCGCCGACACGGTCGGCGCCGGGCCCGCTTCGCCGCGTACCCTGAGCGTGGTCGCCGACATCCGGGCAGGGGATTTCTCCAACGTGCCCCTGATGCCCGGACAGGCGGCCCGGATTATGACCGGGGCAGCCCTGCCCCCGGGGGCGGAAACGGTCGTCATGGTGGAAGACACCGACTTCGGAGTACGCAACCCAGGCACGACCGCTCCCAATCGGGTCGAGGTCCGCAAGGAAATGCGCCACGGCGAGAATGTCCGCCGCCGGGGCGACGACCTGCACAAAGGCGACCAGGTCCTCAGTGCAGGGACGCGCCTGCGGGCCCAGGAAATCGGTCTATTGGCCATGCTCGGCGTCGCCAGGGTCCCGGTCTTCCGCCAACCCAGAGTGGCCCTGCTGTCGAGCGGGGACGAGTTGCTCCCCGTAGAGGCCGAATTGACACCCGGCAAGATCCACGACTCCAACTCGTTCATCCTTTCCAGCCTTGCGGAGAACGCGGGCGTCGAGCTGATCCGGCTGGGAGTCGCAAAAGATAGTGAAGCCGACGTCCGGTCCAGGCTGGATCGGGCGGTCGAGGCGAAAGCAGATGCGATCGTCTCTTCAGCCGGGGTCAGCGTGGGCGCCTTCGATTACGTCAAATCCGTGGTCGCGGCGAACGGAAAGCTGGACTTCTGGAAAGTGAACATGCGGCCGGGCAAACCCCTGGCGTTCGGCAACTACGCCGGGATACCCTACTTCGGGTTGCCAGGGAATCCAGTCTCGGCGTTCGTCGGGTTCGAAGTTTTCGTCCAGCCGGCGCTCGAAAAACTATCCGGCTCTACAATCCACCCTCGCTCAAGCCAGAAGGCATTCCTGGCAGAGGCGGTGGAATCGGACGGGCGCGAATCCTATCTGCGCGCCGTCGTCAGGGAAGAGAACGGCCGCCTGGTTGCCCGCCTGACCGGCCACCAGGGTTCCGGCAATATCTTCTCACTCGTTCAGGCAAATGCTTTACTGATTGTGCCCTCTGGGGTAAAATCGCTGCCTGCAGGCACGGAAGTGGAGATATGGCAAATCCAATAAAACACCCCGTTTCACGCTTCGAACAGATTTTGAAGTGGACCACCATCGGTTTGGCTATTCTGGGGATGGTAGACGCAATCTACCTGTTGATCCTTAAGTACACCCAGGCGGAAGTGATGTGCGTGGGAAATCACGGCTGCATCACCGTAAACAACAGCTCGTATTCCATGATCTATGGAATCCCGGTCTCCGTCTTTGGGATCCTGGCATACCTGGCGATCGCCGGAATCGTTTTCATGGAAACCCGGTCCAAGCTTCTCAAAGAGAACGGACCGCTGGCAGTCTTCGGAATCAGCCTGGCCGGGGTGGCTTTTTCGGCTTATCTGACCTATCTGGAATTCTACGTGATCCATGCCGTCTGTCCATTCTGCATGGCCTCGGCCACGATCATTACCCTTATCCTTATCCTTGCCATTATCCGGCTGTTCAAATAAACTGCTCGCCAGGAGGATTTCATGCCCCGCATTCGCTGCCACTACACTGATTGCGTCTTCATTGATGACGGTTACTGCAGTGCCGCGGCTGTCGAACTAGACCCCGACACCGGTTGTGCCACTTATTCCCCCAACGAGGAAGCTGCCGCAAGCGAGGACTGGGAGGAAGAGGAACTGGAAGAATGGGAAGATGAAGAAGCCGAGGAGGAAGAGGACGATCTTTGGGAAGAAGACGAAGACGAAATCTGACCCAACCTCGATCCGGGTTTTCAAAAAGGGACGCACCGTTGCGTCCCTTTTCTTATTCCATCATCCGATAGAGCAGGACCCCGGCCGCCACCGCCAGGTTCAACGAACTAGCCCGGCCCAACATCGGCATGGACAGGTGAAGGTCGCAGGCGGTCTGCTGCTCCGCGGAGAGGCCTTTTTGCTCGCTTCCCAGGAGAAGGATGACCTTCCGGTTTTCCCGGCGAAAGTCCCGGTAGTCCATCGCGGCGTGGGCCGAAGAGCCGACCAGCAGGAACTCATGCTCATGCGCCCACAGCACGAATTCCTTGAAGGAGGCCTGGATGACCGGCTTCCAGAACAACGTCCCCATGCTCGCCCGCACCACGGACGGATGGTAGAGGTCCACGCCGCCGTCCAGCATGAACAGTCCGCCTGCGCCAACGGCGTCCAGCGTACGCAGGATCGTCCCGACGTTCCCGGGGTCCTGCGGTGATACACAAGCCGCGCCCCAGGGGATGGCTTCCCCGGTCAGCTCCTTCAGCGCCAGGTGTTTCTGCGCGACGACCGCAAGGATGCCCTGTGGATTCTCCTTATCGGCCAGGCCGGCAAAGAGCTCGCGGCTGAAGGCTGCCAATCGCACCCCGCGATGGGAAACCGACTCAACCAATTGCAGACCGTATTCGCTGGTCAGCAATTCGGGAGAATACACCAGGGTCTGCAAATCCCAACCGGCTTCGCTGGCCTCGCCGACGTGATGGATCCCTTCGACCAGGAACAGGCCGGACTCGTCCCGCCCCTTATGCTGGCGCAGGCTGCGGATCAGTTTGACAAGCGGGTTGCTGGTGCTCATGATCGTTTCAGGCATGGCTTGATTTTACCCGATTCAGATATAATCCCCGCATGGTAAAACAGGAAATCGACGTAAAGAGGAATGGAGCCCATATGTCTCAAACCATTTATCAGGTCGATGCGTTCACGAACCACCCCTTTGCCGGAAATCCAGCCGGAGTTTGCATCCTGGCAAAATCCGCCGAGGTCCCGTGGGTGCAAGCTGTGGCCCGGGAGATGAATCTTTCCGAAA
>DATJPX010000065.1:0-56680 GCA_035506155.1 Anaerolineales bacterium | reverse complement strand
CTTCAGCGCGACGATAGCCAGGTCGCCGGCAGCGTTGATTTTGTCCCCAAGCAGTTGGGCCAGGTTGGCGCCGCGATTTTCAGCGTAGCGCCCGTAGACGGTGTGGCCCTGTCCGAACGGAATGGCGATCGTGTCGGGGCGGATGGCGGGATACCGGTAAACGGATAATTCGATCTCCCCGAAGGGGGAGGTGATCTTGACGACGTCGTCGTCCGTGACGCCCAGCTTGGCGGCGGTGTCGGGGTGGATCTCCACCCAGGAATTCCACATGACAGTGGTGGTCGGATCGGGCGTTTCCTGCAACCAGGGTTTGTTGGCTCCCGAGCCGTCTCCCAGGATCGGAGAGGGGAAGGGAAAGAGATAAAACTCGCCTTCGCCGTCGAACTCCGGGGAGATCGCAACAAGGGGCTGGCTGAGGATGCCGGGCGCGGCCGGAGCACTCAGGCCCGCCCGACCGTTCCACCAACCGCCGTACTGCTGCCATTCCGCCCAGAACGTCAGGGGGTCCGGGGCATTGAAATATCCGTTCTGCGGCACCAGATTCTGGACGGCGTCCTGCAGGAACTCGATTTCGTCTTTGAAGGGCACTGCCGCGGCGAGCGAGCCTCCGATCGCCTGGATGGCTGCCAGGAGGACGTCCGCGGTGGCCTTGGTGTTGTAGAACGGCGCCACCACCGGCTGGGCGCCGGAAATAACCGGTCGGTCGCTGCCGGTGACGATCTTTTGATAGCCCCATGATTCGAGGCCTGTATGATCGGGGAGGATGTAATCGGCCTGCCGGGAGGTCTCGTCGGGAAAGGAAGCGAAGGAGATGACCGTGGGGACGTTGCCCAAGGCATCGGAAAATCCCAGGCTTTCCGGGAACTCGAACAAAGGATTAACTCCGTGGATGAAAAGCACCTGGATTGCCCCGGATTTCATCGAACTGACCAGGGATTGGATATCCGTGAAGGTGCGCGGCAGGTTGGTGTTTGCATCGTGGACGGGCAGCGCCGGGGTCAGGAAGACTCCGCCGTCCTGGCCGAGGTTGTTCGCCAGGACGTTCAGGGTCAGGATTGCCTGGCCCGCTTCCAGTCCGTTGCTGGCTGCCAGGGCCGAGCCGCCGGGAATGGCCAATGGGTGGGAGGCGCTGGCGAAAAGACCTGCCAGCCGCTTGATCGTGTCCTGGCTGACGCCGGACGCCTCGGCGATCCGGCTGAGGTCGGCATTCTGGTATGCCAGCGGTGTATTCCCGCCGCGCAAGTCGGCGACCGCCCGTCCAATCCCAAAAGCAACCAATCCTTCGGTGCCCGGGACGACCGGAATCCATTCATCTGCGGCCGCGGCCGTCTGCGAGAGGCGCGGCTCGAATTGGACAAGGTAGCCGCGCTTTCCGGTCCGGCCGGCCCGGCGCATGGATGAATAGCCTCTCCCGTAAGCGACCGGAGACAGGTAGGTTTCGAGGAAATTGGCGCCGAAGGAAAAGGTCAGGTCGGCGCTGCCCATGTCGAAGAACGGGATGGACGGAATTCCGAAGACCTCTCCGGCGGCTTTTGCCAGGGTGGAACGGCCTTCGAACAGGGCAAATGCCCCGTATCGCCAGGGAGCGGGGCTGCCAGTGGATGTGGTGATCAGGGTGACCAGGTCGGCCAGGTGATCGGGCGCCATTCCGAGCAGGAAAGCGATTTCACCGGGCTTGTGCGAGCCAAGGGCATTCTGGACGACCGCCACGGCCTGGTCCCAGGTGATGACACTTTGGCTACCGCCACCGCGTTGCTGCTTGAGCGGGTTCTGGATCCTGTCAGGGTTGTAGAGGCCCTGCAGCGAAGCCTGTCCGCGTGAGCAGGTCTTGCCCAAGTTGACCGGATTGTTCGCGTTCCCCTCGACTTTCAGGGCGCGCCCCTGCATGGTCCGCACGACGATCCCGCATCCAGCCGGGCACTCTCGGCAGGTGCTGGCGTAATAGGTGCTCAAGCCGTTATAGGTGTACTCCGGCATCTTGGTGTAGGGCTCGCGCACGACGTAACGGGAGTCCGGCCCGCAGCCGGTCAGGATGGCCGTGGCTGCAATCCCTGCCCCAGCAACCTTGAGAAAATCCCGCCTGGATAATTTATCGCTCATCCGTGTTTCCTTTCATCCCCGGTCACTTGTGGCAGGTGACACAATCGGTCAATTTGGTCAGCATCACCGGATCGTTCTTGAAGCGCGCCCGGTGACAGGCGAGACACCAGCCCATGTCCATTTTTTGCGGAACGGCAACGGTCATCTGGCTGACTTCGCCGTGGCAGTCTTCACAGTTCAGGCCGGCTGCAATATGCGGGCGGTGGCTGAAATAGACGAAGTCCGGCAGGATGGCGACCGGCACCCACGGGATGGGTTTGTCTGCCTTGACGTAGCTGATCAGCGTGTCGATGTCCGCGTTGCGCACGCTGATCTGCTGGTGACAAGCCCAGCATTTACTTTCCGTCGGCAGCCCGGGTGATTGCCCGCGCAGGGCGCCCGGATGGCAGTACAGGCATTGGATGCCCAGGCTTACGTGAAGGTTATGGGGAAATTGGATGGGTTGGGGAGGTGGGGTTTGGGTCAGGTGGATTCCCCAGACGGCGCCCCCGATGAGGAGCAATCCGACCAGGCCCAATCCGATCTTGACCAGAGGCTTTTTCAAGAGTTCGATGATTGATTTGACCATGCAGATTCCTCGTATCCCATTGCAGTTGACCTTGGGCCAGATTCACCGGAGGTAGCCTCCCCGAATGGATTCTGCCCACTGCTTTGGTTTAGGATCGTATCCGCCCGGGTATCCTGTCACTTTCTGAAGAAAACCTGCTTTGGTTCGATAAGTCCGTTTGCCTGCGAGCGGGAAAACTTTTCGTGGACTACTCGGGCAATGAAATTATACATCAAATGTATGAATTGTCCAATTATTGTTGTTCTTGTATTATAATTTCATTAACTAATAAGGTCTAAATATTCTTATTAAGTGACCATGGTGATATACTAAATTTGGCGTTTTTAAGGAATTATATAAAATGGTTATGGTGTGTGAGGGAAATAGTTTATGAAGCATATCTTTATCATCGCCATCCTGGTGATCGCGAGCACGTTCGCGATCCACACCGGCTTGAGTTCGATCGGGCTCCTGCCGGCCCAGGCCAGCGCCCAGGCTGTCTCCATCGATCAGCTCTTCGGCATCTATACCTGGGCGATCGCCTTCGTTTTTTCGTTGATCGTCGTGATTTTGCTTTATAGCTTGGTCGTTTTTCGGCGCAGGAAAGGCGAGACCGGAGAGGGCGCCCACATCGAAGGCAATACCAACCTGGAAATCGCCTGGACGGTCGTCCCGCTGCTCGCCGTCTTCTACCTGGCTTACCTGGGCGGGAAGTCCCTGGGGGAGACGCGCCGGGTCGATCCCTCCGCCATGGTGGTCAAGGTGGTCGCCGGCCAGTGGTACTGGCAGTTCCAGTACCCGGATTACGGATTCGGGTCCGGCGACCTGTATCTGCCGGTGGGGAAGCAGGTGGATCTCCAGATGACCAGCAATGACGTCATCCATTCGTTTTTCGTCCCCGAGTTTCGCCTCAAACAGGATATCCTACCCGGCCGGACCGTCGACCTGCGGGTCACCCCGACGGTCATCGGCAGCTACAAGGTCAGTTGCGCTCAACTCTGCGGGACCAACCATGCCTATATGATCGCCAACGTGGTCGTCGTCTCGCAGGCGGATTTCCAGGCCTGGGTCACCAAACAACTCGCCACCGCTTCCCAGGACCCGGCCTTGCATGGCCTGCAGCTTGTCCAGCAGTTCGGGTGCGCGGTTTGCCACTCGGTCGACGGCTCGAAGAAAGTCGGGCCGACCTGGCAGCATTTGTACGAGTCCTCGGTCACCCTGGCGGACGGGACGAAGGTGACCGCCGACGATAAATATATATCCGATTCGATCATCAATCCGAACTTGCAGATTGTCAAAGGGTTTTCCCCGAACGTGATGCCCCAGACGTTCGGGCAGACGCTGGACGATTCTCAGATCCAGGCAATCATTGCTTATATCGAGAGCTTGAAGTAATGGAGTCGGCATGAGAAAATTCTTTTCCCTGGGCCTGGTACGCGGGCTCATCTGGCAGGTGATCGGCACTGCCTTCGGCATCGGCCTGGTGACCGGCGTCCGCGCCCTGATGCGCCTCCCGGCCTGGAAGGCCGAACCGGCGGTCGTCGTCGGGGCGCTGTTCGGCGCTCTGTTTTTCCTGTATGGAGTCGGGGTCCTGGACGATTGGCTGAAATGGGCCAATGGCGAAGAGACGTCCGATGAGGAAGTGGACGAAACCGGCCTGGGCAGGCGGCGGTACTTTGGCGCTTCCCAGGACCACAAAGTGATCGGCATCCAGTACCTTACCCTGGCGCTCATCCTGTTCACGGTGGGCGGCACCTTTGCCCTGATCTTCCGCACCGAGCTGGTCAAACCCGGCATGCAGTTCCTGACCCCGCTCGAGTACAACACGCTGATGTCGCTGCACGGGATCGTCATGATCGTCGGCATCCTGATCGGCATCTCGGCCTTCATGAACTACACCGTCCCGCTGTTGATCGGGGCGCGCGACATGGCCTTCCCGCGTTTGAACGCCTTTTCGTTTTGGATCGCTGTGCCAGCCGGGATCATCCTGCTCTCGAGCCTGTTCCTGGGCGGATTCGACACCGGCTGGACCGGTTACCCGCCGCTCTCGGTGCGGGCGCCGCTCGGGATGCAGATGTTCTTCCTGGGCGTTTCGCTCTCGAGCTTTTCGTCCATCCTGAGTGCGTTGAACATCCTGGCCACGGTGATCCGGCTGCGGGCCAAGGGGATGACGCCTTTCCGGCTGCCAATCTTCGTCTGGGCGGCCATCGCCACCTCGATCATCAGCCTGACGGCCACCCAACTAATCGGCCTGGCCTTCCAGATGGTCATGCTCGAGCGCCTGCTCGGGATGGGCTTCTTCGACCCGGTCAAGGGCGGCAACCCGGTGTTGTTCGAGCACCTGTTTTGGTTCTACTCGCACCCGGCAGTCTATGTATTCGTCCTGCCCGGCTTGGGCGTGATCAGCGAGCTGCTGCCGGTCTTCGTCCGCAAGCCGCTCTACGGGTATAAGTGGGTGGCCATGTCCTCGTTGGGGATCGCCCTGACCGGTTTCCTGGTGTGGGGCCACCACATGTTCGCCTCCGGGATGGCCGAGTACCTGCGTGAGCCGTTCATGTACAGCACCCTCCTGGTGGCGGTGCCGACCGGCGTGAAGTTCTTCTCCTGGGTGGCAACTATCTGGAAGGGCAAGATTTCCTTCCCGACGCCGATGCTGTTCGTCCTGGGCGGGATCGTCGTCTTCCTGCTGGGCGGCCTCTCCGGCCCCCCGAACGCGACCGTTTCGACGGATCTGCTCCTGAACAATACCTATTACATCGTCGGCCACTTCCACGATACGCTCTTCGGGGGGTACGTCTTCCCGTTCTTCGCCTCGATCTATTATTGGTGGCCGAAGATGACAGGGAAGCGGCTAAACGAGAAACTCGGCAAATTGCACTTCTGGCTGATGGGCCCCGGCATGCTCATCCTGACCCTGGCAATGATGCGGGTCGGGTTGCTGGGCATGCGCCGGCGGGTGGCCGACTACGATCCGGCGTTGGGCTTCCAATCCTACCATATCGCCATGACTCTCTCGGGATACCTGGTGGCTTTGAGCATCCTGATCTTCTTCATCAATGTTTTCCTGACGATGAAGCGTGGGGAAGTGGCTTTGGGGAACGTCTGGGGCTCGCGCTCGCCGGAATGGCAGGTCGCTTCGCCCATGCCGGTCCATAATTACGACAAGCCGGTGGTCGTGGTCGGGGAGCCGTATGATTACGGCCTGCCCGGGTCGCGGTATGTGAAATTCGAGGGAGAGGATTGACATGGTGGAATCGAAGAGCATTTCCAAGACCGGAACCCCGCCGACTTTGCGGCTTGGCTTCCTGGTCTTCGTCGTCCTGGCGGTCCTGACGGCCGTCGAGTTTGCCTTCGCCCTTTACTTCAATATCTGGTTCCTGCTGGCCCTGATGGCGATCCTGAAGGGCGGGCTGGTCATGTATTACTACATGCACATCTACAAGCTGTTCGAGGCGGAGAAGGATGAGAATCGCGAATCGTTTGCCTACAAGCTGGCGACCAACCGCCTGGGGCTGTGGTTCTTCATGCTCTCGGACGGATTTATCTTCGGCGGGCTTTTCATCTCACGCTTCAATCTGCTCGGATTGACCCGCCCGGATGTCAACCAACTGCTCGGCGTGACCGTCACATCCGTGCTGCTGGTCTCATCGTTCTTTGCCAACCGGGCGGAAGTATCCATGGAACACGGCAATCGCAATCAGGCCATCGCCAGCCTGGTTGTCACGATCACCCTGGGCGTGCTTTTCCTGGTCGGCGTGCTGGGTGTGGAGTGGCGGATCGCTCCTTTCGGCCCGGGGGACGGCGTTCAGGGCGCGATCTTTTACTCGATGACTGGCTTCCACGCTTTTCACGTCCTGACCGGCGTGATCTTTCTGTCGATTGTCATTCGCAACCTGGTCCGGGGACGCTATTCGGCTGAAAAGCACTGGGGAGTGGAAGCTGCGGTGGTTTACTGGCACTTCATCGATTTTGTCTGGATCTTTTTCTACCCGGCGTTATATTTGATTGGAACACTGCCGCATTGATCGCCTCCTTGGCGGCCGATCCGATCAGCCGCCTCGTTTGAAAGCGTACGTGTATGGAAAAGAAATTCCTGTGGGTCGGGACGGCCATCCTGGCATTGGTGATCTTCGCCACCGCCGCAACGATTTTCTATTTGCGCTCCAACCGGGCTTTTAACGGCTCGGTCATCAATCCGCCCAGCCCGGCGGCCGATTTCACCCTGACCAACCAGTCCGGCCAGCCTGTGAAATTGTCGGATTATCGCGGCAAATACATCCTGCTCTTCTTTGGTTACACTCACTGTATCAACGAATGTCCCGCCACGATGGCCATTTTGATGAAAACCCGCCTCCTGCTCGGAGACAGGGCCGGGGACGTCCAGGTGCTTTTCGTGGCGACCGATCCGGCTGGCGACACTCCGCAGGCGGTCGGTGAATTTCTCGCCCGCTTCGATCCCACCTTCATGGGTGCCACTGGAACTTTGGCGGAACTCCAGCCGGTCTGGGCATCCTACGGGGTGACTGTCGAGGACGGTGGCGAAACCCATTCCAGTTATGTCTACCTGATTGACCCGGCCGGTAATCTCCGCCTGACCTATCCCTATCCGAGCACTCCCGAGCAGATCGCGGCCGACCTCCAGCTCCTTTTTAGACGAAAATGACCCAACGCAAAGCCCTGCTCACCCGATTCCTGATTGGCATCAGTATTGGTTTGCTGATCGCCATCCCCTTGAGTGAGCTGGCATTCTATTTTCAGGGCAACAACACCAGCCGCCCCCCGAAGACGATCACGATTGACATCCCAGCGGGGACTGCACAAAAAGTCAGCCAGGGACAGAGTGTCCTGCCCCAGGATTTGACGTTTGTGGTGGGGGATATCCTGGTCGTCAACAATCACGACTCGATCGCCCATACTCTCGGGCCCCTCTTCATTCCCCCGAACGCCTCCGCCCGGATGGCCCTGGACCATCTTGGGGGGTTCTCCTTCGTATGCTCCTTCCAGCCCACCCGTTACCAGGGATTGGATGTGCAGGAAGCCCTGACGACGGCGACGCGCATCGAGGGGATCGTCATTGCCGGAATCCCGTTAGGCATCCTGCTTGCGCTCTACAGTTTAATCCTGCGGCCTTTGAAATTCGGGAAGAACACGCCGCCTCCCGGAACAGCCTGAATCATTCAAGGAAATTGATTATTTCCCATGTTTCGCTTGATGTTTTCCCGCCGTTGGTGGTGGACGACCTTGCTGGTGCTGGCCGGGATCGGCCTCACGATCCGCCTGGGAATCTGGCAGATCGATCGCTATAATGAAAATAAGGCATTTGCCGATCACTTGACTGCCATGCAAGCGGCCGCACCTTTGACCGTAAGCGGTACGGCGGGTCCCCCCGATCTTACCGGCATGGAATACCGGGCCATCCTGGCGACTGGCACGTTCGATTTCGGTCGCCAAATTGCCGTCCGCAATCAGATCTGGGCACAGAGCTGGGGAAATGCCACCGGCTACATCCTCGTTACGCCGCTGGTTTTCCAGGACGGCTCAGCCATCCTGGTCGACCGGGGCTGGATTCCGGAAGAGGACGACACACCTGCCTCCTGGAGGCAGTTCGATCAGCCCGGTCTGGTTACGGTCTCGGGGATCATCCGCCTGCCGGCCAGGCCGGAGATCGGCGGCGTGCCAGACCCGACCCTGTCGCCCGGCCAGACCAGCCTGGAGTTCTGGAACCTGATCGACATTCCCCGCCTGCAAAAACAAATCCCGTACCCGATCTTGCCTGTTTACCTCGAGCAGGCCCCCGATCCAAATCAGGACCAGATGCCATATCGCTTGCTTCCCGAGCCGGACCTGTCGGCCTCGGATACCAATGAGGGGTATGCGGCCATGTGGTTTTGCTTCACAGGATTGCTATTTTTCGGCTATCCGGTATACTTAAGGCGACAGACGAGCGATATCGTTCTGCCTGAAAAATAATCATCCTGCCTAAAGGAGGGGCCTATGTTACCGGTCATCTTGTCACGGCTTCAATTTGCCCTGACAACCGTTTACCACTTCTTCTTCGTGCCTTTGACCCTCGGCCTGGTCTGGTTCGTCGCCATCCTGGAGACGATGTACGTCCGGACCGGCGATGAGACCTACAAGCGGCTGACGAAATTTTGGGGGAAGCTGCTCCTGATCAACTTTGCCATGGGCGTCGTGACAGGCATTGTCATGGAATTCCAGTTCGGCATGAACTGGGCCGGCTATGCCAATTATGTCGGGGATATTTTCGGCGCGCCTCTGGCGATCGAAGCCCTGCTGGCATTCTTCCTCGAATCGACCTTCCTGGGACTGTGGATCTTTGGCTGGGATAAGCTTTCCAAAAAGTTGCATGCGGCCGTCATCTGGCTGGTAGCCGTCGGCAGCAGTCTGTCGGCATTGTGGATCCTGATCGCCAATGCTTTCATGCAGCACCCGGTCGGGTACGTGCTGAACAATGGCCGGGCGGAGATGGTCGATTTCGGGGCGCTGGTCTTCAATCCCAAGGCCTGGATCATGTTCGAGCACACCCTGGCTTCCGGCCTGACCACGGCGGCGTTTTTCATCCTGGGCGTCAGCGCTTATCATCTTGTCCGCAAACAGGATGTCGAGTTCTACAAGCGTTCCTTCAGCCTGGCGTCCATCGTCGGGACGATCGCCATCGTCCTGGTCATCATCGGCGGCCACGAACAGGGGCTGTGGCTGCTGAAGAACCAGCCGATGAAGGCAGCCGCCACCGAAGCCTTGTGGGAGACAGAAGACCCGGCCTCGTTTTCGATCCTGACCATCGGCGATTTGAGCGGCCGCCGGGAGGTTTGGGAGATTCGGGTCCCACGCGTGCTCAGCTTCCTGTATTACAACCAGTTCACCGGCGAAGTACCCGGCATGGACGATCTGCAGGAAGAATATCAAATGAAATACGGGCCCGGCGATTACGTGCCCCTGGCCGTTTTCACATATTGGGGCTTCCGCTTTATGGTCGCCTCCGGGTTCGCCATGCTGGCCCTGGCGGGATACACTCTTTACTATGTCATGCGGAACAAAGTCGGTCCGCAGATCCGCTGGCTGGGTCTTTTCGTATTCACGATTGCCCTGCCATACATTGCCAATACCAGCGGGTGGGTCCTGACAGAAATGGGCCGGCAACCGTTCATCGTCTATGGCTTGCTCAAGACGGAAGACGCCATGTCCCCCGGCTTGACGTCCGGAATGATTCTTTTCAGCCTGATCGGTTTTGCCCTGGTCTATGCCGCCTTGATGGGCGCCGATGTCTACCTGCTGACAAAGTATGCCAAGGCCGGTCCGGCAGCCGCCGAGACCGAATCCGCTGCGCTGGAATAGAAGAGGAGGAAATCATGGATCTCAATATCCTCTGGTTCATCCTGATAGCGGTTTTATACGTCGGGTTCTTTTTCTTGGAAGGGTTCGATTTCGGAGTGGGGATGCTCCTGCCATTCCTGGGAAAGAACGACAACGAGCGCCGGGCGATCATCAATACCATCGGCCCCCATTGGGATGGGAACGAAGTCTGGCTGATCACGGCCGGCGGGGCGACCTTTGCAGCCTTCCCGCGTTGGTATGCGACCATGTTCAGCGGGTTCTATCCAGCCTTGTTCCTGCTCCTCCTGGCGTTGATCATCCGGGGTGTTTCCTTCGAATTTCGCAGCAAGGACACCAACCCGAACTGGCGCAGCTTCTGGGATTGGACAGCCGCGGTTGGCAGCTTCCTGGCAGCCTTCCTGCTCGGAGTTGCCTTTGCCAATCTGGCCAAGGGCGTCCCGATCGATGCCAAGATGAGATTCACGGGCACGCTTTGGACCCTGCTCAATCCCTATGCGTTGATCGGCGGACTCTCGAATACCGCCGGTTTCCTCCTGATCGGGGCGATCTTCCTCTCCTTGAAGACGAGCGGGCCGCTGGCCGAACGTGCCCAGTCTGCCGCCCGGAAACTCTGGATCCCTGCGGTCGTTTTGATCCTGGCCCTGCTGGTCACCACTTATATCTATACCGACATCCTGGCCCACCTGGGCGTGGATCCGGGCGTAATCCCGATCGCTTCGTTCGCCGCGCTCCTGTTGACCGGTTATTTCATCTACCGCAAACAGAATGGCTGGGCCTTCGGGATGATGGGTGCTCACCTGGCTCTGACGTTGATTTCCTGTTTCCAGATCATGTTCCCGCGGGTGATGATCTCCAGCACCGATCCGGCCTTCAGCCTGACGATCTATAATGCCTCCTCGTCCCCGTATACGCTCAAGGTGATGTCCATTGTTGCCTTGATCTTCGTCCCGGTCGTATTGGCTTACCAGATCTGGACTTACTGGATCTTTCGCAAACGTATTTCCACCAAGCCCAAGGACCTGACGTATTAAAGCGTGATGAGATTATTTCAAAAAGGGTGTCATTTTGACACCTTTTTTGATTCGAATGGAGTAGAATATAAATAGGACAGGTAAGGTATATTTTATTTATTCAAGATCGGCCCCGAGGAGGACCGGTCAAAAGGAGGTGAATGATGGGAATTAATTTTTCAATGTGGGGACAAGCATTGTCTTCACTCGTCAAGATGGATAAAAAAGAAGAATGGGACAAGCTTGATGTCGTTTCCAAGTGGCTGATCGCCACCCGTTCGGCGGTGACCATGGTAACGCTTTATTCCTGCGCCATCGGCGGATTGCTGGCCTGGCGGGACGGCCACTTTTCATGGCTGCCCTGGGTGATCGCAACGATCGGACTTTTCATCGCCCACGGGACGAATAATTTTCTTAACGACTATACAGACTTCAGCAGGGGCGTTGATAAGGACAATTATTTCCGCACCCAGTATGGCGTACATCCGCTGGTCCAGAACTTCTGGACCAAACGCCAGCAATTGACCTGGTTCTTCATCAGCGGGGTGTTGGCTTTTCTCTCCGGCGTTTATGCCCTTTTTTATACCCATTTTTCGCCTGTCGTGATCGGCCTCTTTGCCTTCGGCTCCCTGGTTTTGCTCTTTTATACCTGGCCGCTAAAATACCTGGCCTTGGGCGAGCTCGCGATCTTCCTGATCTGGGGACCAATCCTGGTGGCAGGGGTTTACATCGTCCTGACTCTGGGGCATCATGCTTCCCTGGCCAACATCTGGAACGTCGCCCTGGCAGGGGTCCCGTTTGGATTGAGCGTGGTCAGCATCAACATGGGCAAGCACATCGACAAATCCGTCCAGGACCGCCAGAAGGGGGTCGGGACGTTGCCGGTTCGGATCGGCGAGAAAGCCGCCCGCTATATCAATATTGCAATTATTGCCCTGATCTACCTGGTCATCCTGTATTTGATCTTCGTTCCACGTTTCTTCACACCGGTCATGCTGATCGTTTTCCTGACCGGGAAACGTATACTGCTGGCGATCGGCGTCCTCACCAAGCCCAGGCCGGCGGAGCCTCCGAAGGAGTGGAAAGGCTGGCCGACCTGGTTCTCTGGTTTCGCCTTCTACCATAATCGCCTCTTCAGCAACCTTTTCATCCTCGGGTTGCTGGCGGACGTGCTCCTGCGCATCTTCGTTCCATCTTTCTGGCCGATGGTGGTTCACTAATCAGCCCCTGGTTTGGAAAAAGTGGAGACCTGGAAAATACCGGGCCTCCACTTTTTATTTCGTTTCCTCGCTTTATAATGGACCTGATATGCATCGCCGACTCCTGACCCTTGCCCGCGACAGCCGCCTCGCCCTGGCAGCCACGATCCTTTCAGGCTTCCTGGCTGGATTGCTGACCATCGGCCAGGCGGCAGGTTTGAGCCGCGTCGTGGACGGGGTTTTCCTGGATGGGAAAACCTTGGGGGATGTCGCCGGGCTCATCCGGCTGCTCCTCTTAATCGTCTGCCTGAGGGCCGGCCTGGCCTGGTTGAATGAGGTCAGCGCGGTGACCGTGGCGGTGCGGGTCAAAGGCGACCTGCGACGCAGGTTGTTCGAAAAAATCCTTCGCATGGGTCCGGCATACACGCGCGGGGAGCGGACCGGTGAGCTGACCAACGCAGCCGTCGAGGGGGTCGAAGCGCTGGATGCATATTTCAGCCAATACCTGCCCCAATTGGTCCTGGCCGCGCTGGTTCCGCTCTCTATCCTGGTGACGGTATTCCCTCACGATCCGCTCTCGGGGGTCGTCCTCCTGCTGACCGCGCCGCTCATCCCGGTATTCATGTACTTGATCGGGAAGACAGCAGAAACCCTCACCAAGCGCCAATGGGATACCTTGAGCCGACTCAGCGCCCATTTCTACGAGAGCTTGCAGGGGCTGACCACCCTCAAGGAGCTGGGCAGGAGCCGGGAACATGCCCGTTCCATCGCCGAATCCAGTGAACGGTTCAGGGACGTCACCCTGACCGTCCTGCGGGTCACGTTCCTTTCTGCCCTCGTGCTCGAACTGGTGGCGACCATCAGCACTGCCATCGTCGCCGTTGAAGTGGGCTTACGCCTTCTATATGGACATATGGAGTTCCAGGAAGCGCTCTTCCTGCTCCTGCTTGCCCCGGAGTTCTACCTCCCGCTGCGGATGCTGGGTTTGCGGTTCCATGCCGGCATGTCTGGGACGACCGCCGCAAAGCGGATCTTCGAGATCCTCGATCTGCCGGAGAAGACTGGCCAGGATCGTGCCCCGTCGACGGGCGAACCCCAGCCATTTTCGAGATTGTCCATCTCGAATCTCACGTATACCTATCCCGGCGAATCCCAGCCGGCGCTGGAAAAGGTCAGCCTCGAGATCAGGGCAGGGGAACACGTCGCCTTGGTTGGCCCGAGCGGGGCGGGGAAGAGCACCCTGGCGTCGGTCCTTTTACGCTTCGTGGAGCCTGACTCTGGATCCATTCGCGTGGATGGCCGAAGGCTGGCGGAAATCCCCATGCCAGCCTGGCGCGAGCAAATCGCCTGGGTGCCGCAGAATCCCCACCTGTTCCACGATACGATCGCGGCGAATCTGCGCCTCGCCGATCCGCAGGCGACGGAGGCTCAACTGCGCGCAGCCGCCCGATCCGCACACCTGGATGGGTTCATCGAGTCCCTCCCGGACGGGTATGCAACGGTCGTTGGCGAAGATGGGGCGCGCTTGAGCGGCGGCCAGGCCCAGCGCCTGGCTCTGGCGCGGGCATTTCTCAAGAATCCGGCGCTGTTGATCCTGGACGAGCCTACTTCCAACCTGGACCCTGGCAACGAATCCCTGTTGGATGAATCCCTCAGCCGGTTGATGCAGGGGCGGACGGTCATCACCATCGCCCATCGCCTGAACACGACCTTCACCGCGGACCGGATCTACATCCTCGACAAGGGTCGCCTGGTCGAATCCGGCCGCCATGAGGAATTGCTGGCAAGGAATGGCTTGTATGCCCGCCTGGTCCGACCTGTTGGAAATCTACCCAGCCTGATTTCTTTCCCTCGACATTCCAGGAACAACCATCGGTTCGAGGATGCAGTTGTCCTACCAACGGAGGTTCGACCAGCCTCGTCCAATCACCGACCAGTCCTCCTGCGCCTGCTGGCTTTTCTGAAAGGCTCCTGGGGCTGGGTGGCGCTTTCGGTTTTGCTGGGGTTCCTGACGGTGGGCAGCAATGTCGGCTTGATGGGCACCTCGGCTTTCCTGATCTCGGCCGCGGCCCTTCATCCGGGACTCGGCGCACTGGAGGTTGCCATCGTGGGTGTCCGTTTCTTCGGGCTTTCCCGAGGAGCCTTCCGATACGGCGAGCGTTTGAGTTCCCATACCGTCACATTCAACCTGCTCGCCCGCCTGCGCGCCTGGTTCTACGCCCGCCTCGAGCCGCTTGCCCCGGCCCGCCTGATGCAGTACCGCTCGGGCGACCTGCTCAATCGGATCGTCACCGATATAGCCGGCCTGGAGAATTTCTACGTGCGGGTGGTCGCCCCGCCGCTCGTGGCCGGGCTGATTGCGGCGGGCATGAGCCTTTATTTCGCCGCCTACGAACCACTCCTGGCCTGGACATACCTGGCCTTTCTGGCCTTTCTGGGATTGGGCGTTCCGGCCCTGTCGTGGAGTCTGTCCCGCCGCCCGGGAGCGGAGCTTGTCACCCGCCGCGCCGGCCTCCAGGCCCGCCTGGTGGATGGAATCCAGGGGCTGCCGGACTTGCTTGTCTTCGGGCGCGGTCGGGATTTCGTCGAAGGCTTGATGAAGGACGGAAAGGCGTTTGCAAGCACACAGCGTCGGCTGGCATTCCTGAACGGGCTCTCGACAGCCCTGACGACCCTGCTGGTAAATGCGGGCATGCTGGCGATCCTGGCCCTTGCCATACCCGAGGTTGTCGACGGGCGGCTGCCGGGCGTCATGCTGGCGGTCTTGACCCTGGCTGCCCTGGCTGGCTTCGAGGCGATCATGCCCCTGCCGCTGGCCGCCCAGACGCTCGCCTCCAGCCTCCAATCTGCCCGCCGCCTTTTTGAAATCGTGGATGCCGATCCGGCGGTTGTCGATCCGCCTGCGGCCGCGCCGGTCCGCTCCGCTCGACCGATGCTGCAGTTCGACCGGGTCGCCTTCTCCTATCCTGGCAATCCTCAGCCGGCGATTCGGGAGCTGGATTTGGCCGTGCAGTTCGGGCAGAAGCTGGCGATCGTCGGCCCCAGCGGGGCTGGCAAATCCAGCCTGGCGAACCTGCTCCTGCGCTATTGGGACGTCTCTGGTGGACGGATCCTGCTCGATGGTCGGGACCTCCGGGAATTCGCCCAGGCGGATGTCCGCAGCCTGTTCAGCGTCCTCTCGCAGCGTCCGTTCTTCTTCAGCGGGAGCGTCCTCCAAAACCTGCTCCTGGCGCGGCCGTCGGCGACCCGTTCCGAGGTCGAGGCTGCCGCCCGGAAAGCCCACATTCACGAGTTCATCTCCGGCTTACCAAAGGGGTACGAAACCGCCATCGGCGAGCGCGGCTTCCGCCTGAGCGGAGGGGAGCGTCAAAGACTTGCGATCGCCCGTGCCCTTCTCAAGAATGCACCGATCTTGCTGCTCGATGAGCCTACCGCCAATCTCGATCCGGTCACCGAACGTTCGATCCTGGATGAGCTTCATGTCCTTGCCAAAGACCGTACCCTTCTTTTGATCACCCATCGCCTGATCGGCTTGGAGCGAATGGATGAAATCCTCGTCCTGGATCGAGGGCGGATCGTCGAGCGGGGGACGCACGAAGACCTGTCGAGGTCCGGGGGCCTCTATGGCTTTCTGTGGAATCTCCAGAATCGGATAATCCCCGATGAAATCGCCAGCTAATTGCTTGCGGGCCTCCGGTTTGCGTGCTATAATCCTTACGACGTTTGGCTTGAATCATCCCCGTCAGGATGACAAGTTGATTTATTCGAACAATTACCCAACCCCTTAAAACCAAATTTGATCAACAAGCCTGCCCTGGGGGCGCTTGTCCATTCACCCTACCATCATCCCACAACCTTGAGAAAGAGACATGAATATACTAGAACTTGAAAACAAACCCCTGGCTGAACTACGTACCATTGCCAAAGGGTTCAACATAGCCAACGCGAACCGCCTGAAAAAAGAAGCACTCATTCTTACGATTTGTCAGGAGGAGGCCGCCCAGCAAGGCATCGATATGCGCGGCGGTATTCTCGAGATCATGAGCGAAGGGATCGGTTTCCTGCGCTCGGCACGATACAGCATCAGCGAAGACGATGTCTATGTTTCCCAGGCGCAGCTTCGCCGTTACGAGATGCGCTCCGGCGACATGGTCATCGGCCAGGTCCGGCCGCCGCGCGAGTCGGAACGCCATTGGGGCCTGATCAAGGTCGAATCGGTCAATGGGATCGACCCGGAGGAAGCCCGTCGCCGACCCCGCTTCGAAGACCAAACCCCGATCTTCCCCGATCGCCGCTTTGACTTGGAGACCAAGTCCGATATCTTGGCGACCCGACTGATCAACCTGCTCGTCCCGATCGGACGCGGCCAGCGCGGGCTGATCGTCTCCCCGCCAAAAGCCGGGAAGACGACCATCCTCAAGCAGATCGCCAATGCCATTTCCACACAATATCCTGACGTAAACCTGATGGTCGCCCTGATCGGCGAACGCCCCGAGGAAGTCACCGACATGGATCGCTCGGTGGATGCGGAGGTGATTGCCTCCACCTTCGACGAACCCGTCACCTCGCACGTCCGCACGGCTGAAATTGCCCTCGATCGCGCCAAACGCCTGACCGAGATCGGGCGGCACGTGGTCATCCTGATGGACTCGATCACCCGCCTGGCCCGCGCCTACAACCTGGTGGTCAATCCTTCCGGGCGAACCCTCTCGGGCGGTATGGACCCGTCCGCCTTGTATCCTCCCAAGCACTTCTTCGGCGCGGCCCGCAACCTGGAAGAGGGCGGCTCGCTGACGATCATTGCCACCTGCCTGGTGGATACCGGTTCCCGCCTGGACGACGTGGTCTATGAAGAGTTCAAGGGCACCGGGAACATGGAAATGCACCTCGCCCGCAAGCTGCAGGAACGGCGCATCTTCCCGGCTATGGACATCGAGCGCTCGTCCACCCGCCGCGAAGAGCTCTTGCTAGGCCCGGATATTTTGCAGCGGGTTTGGACCATGCGTCGTATGTACATCCAAATGGTTTCCCCGCCCCCGCAGGGTGCTGGCATGGATTCGGCTGTCGCCACCGAGGCGCTCATGCAGCGCCTGGGGAAGACCAAAAGCAACCAGGAATTCCTGGAGACACTCACGGAAGGTATATGAGTTTTATCGGTAAAATCCTCAAATCTCCCCGATTGTTTAACGGTTTCTCCTGGGGAGTAACAGCCGTTTTGGTTGTTTCCATCCTCGGATTTGGGTTTTGGAAAACCCAATCTCCAACAGGTTCTGCGGCGGCCCTGTCGACCCCGACCCGGGAGGGCGTGCCCACTACGCTTGCCATTCCGACCTCCCAGGGCGACATGTTGCAGGCCATCGTCCGGCAGGTCTGGCTCAAGACCAGCATCACCCAGCAGCCCAACTTCGACATCTCCCAATATACGGTCGAATCCGGCGATGCCTTATTCAGCATTGCCAAGCAGTTCAACATCAAGCCGGAGACCCTCCTGTGGGCAAATTCGACCGTGCTGAAGGATAGCCCGGATAACATCGTTCCCGGCGAAACCCTGGTCGTACCTCCCACCGACGGCGTTTATTACCAGTGGAAGGATGGCGACACATTCGATTCTGTCGCCAAGCAGTTCAAGGCCAACGTGGATGACATCCTGAACTGGCCCGGGAACAATATCGATCTCTCGAACCCCACCGTCAAACCCGGGACGTATATCATGATCCCGGGCGGCCAGCGTGAGCTGGTGGATTGGATCAAACCGGTCGTTGCACGTGGACGTTCGGGCACTGCCAGCCTTGGCGGCGCCACCTGCGATGGGCCGATCGGGAGCGGTGCATTCGTTTGGCCAACGGCCAATCACTACCTGTCCGGGAATGACTTCTCCTCCACCCACCTTGGAATCGATATCGCCGCCGGCTTGGGCGCACCAGTCTACGCTTCGGACAGCGGTGTGGTTGTGGTGGCAGGCTGGAGCAATTCCGGCTATGGCAATGTTGTGATGATCGATCACGGCAATGGCTACTCGACCGTCTACGGCCACCTCAGCCAGATCGAGGTGTCATTGTGCGCGGCTGTCTACCGCGGGACGACCCTCATCGGGCTCGCCGGCAGCACAGGCAATTCGACCGGTCCACACCTGCACTTCGAGGTGCGATTGAACGGCGGCTTCGTCAACCCTCATACTGTCCTGCCGCCTCCGTAAACTTGAAGGAAACCCGGTTTCTTCGGAAACCGGGTTTTGTTGATATGGACGAATATACCCTCCGACAAACCCTCTCCGATATTCCCCTCGGCGGCCTGCGATTCTTTGCACGGACCGCCTCGACCAATGACATTGCCCTGCAGTGGGCCTCGGGGAGTGCCCCGGACCTGGCCATGGTCTTCGCCGAAGAGCAGACCGCCGGGCGCGGACGCGGCGGGCATTCCTGGTTCACCCCGCCTGGAGCTGCCTTGGCGTTCAGCCTGATCCTGAAACCGCTCCCGGGGGAGGAGCAGGCGATTGCCCGTTTTTCCGCGCTTGGAGCCCTCTCGGTATGCGAAGCCCTGGGTGCCCTGGATTTGAATCCGGAAATCAAGTGGCCAAATGATGTCTTGCTGAATCGCAAGAAAGTATGCGGCGTCCTCCCGGAAGCGGTCTGGGTGGGGGGGAGGCTGGAGAGCATCGTTCTGGGGGTCGGTCTGAATGTCCATTCGGGGGCCGTTCCGCCCGGCAAGGTGGCGTTCCCGGCAACCAGCGTGGAAAATGAGGCAGGCCAGGCGGGCAAGTCCGGCGCCACCCGTCCGATTGACCGTTTTGCACTGCTCCGCCAGATCCTGCAGGCGTTGATGTACTGGCGCGGCTTGGTTGCCACGGAAATTTTCCTGCATGCCTGGGAGACGCGCCTAGCATTCTTCGACGAGCAGGTCGAAATCTTTAATGAGGGAAAGCCTTCAGTAGTTGGAAAAATCGCTGGGCTCGAAAAAGACGGGAGCTTGCGATTAAAGACCGGCTCGGGCTCGGTCCAGACAGTACAATATGGGGAAGTTCACCTCCGTCCGGTTGTGTGATATACTTTTTTATGTGAGGTGACCATGCTTGACAATTTACGCGACCAGACATCCTTCCAGCCGGATGAAGAAGAACCCGAGCAGCTGAGTGCGCCTCAAAACAAGAAGGCCAGGCCGCCCAGGAGGCGCCGGACGCTTGACCAAATTACGGGGATGACAGCCCCTCAGCGTTTCATGCTGTCGCTCATGCTCCTGGTGATAGTTTGCCTGCTCGGATCGATGTTGTTGATTTTGACGGGAAAAGTAATCCTTCCCATCGGCGGATAAAAGTGGATAATGAACCCCCCCGACTTTCGAAAGTCGGGGGGTTTTTTACGGTCTATTTCAGGGGCAATTCGATTTGGGATCCGGGTTCGGCCCCGGCATCGCCGTTGGTGGCCGCGCCGGCCCGCTTGAGTTCGGCGGTCGCCATCCGGGCGATGGAGACCACACGGTCATCTTCTTTCACATCCATCATGTGATTGCCGCGGGTCGCGCGCCCGGACTGCTTGACATCCTTGACTTTCAATCGCAGGACCATTCCGTTGGCGGAAATGAATGTCACGTCATCGGCTTCCTGGACGACCCGGGCGGAGACGATCGGGCCGATCTTATCGGCTGCATCCTTGGCGATCGTCTGCACGCCGCCGGTGGCGCGTCCCTTGACGGGGTATTCGGACAGGGGAGTGCGTTTCCCGTACCCTTGCGTGGTGACCAGCATCAGGTCACCATCCGGTTCGACGACTTCCATGCTGGTGACTTTGTCTTCCGAGTCAAGGCGGATGCCGGTGACCCCTCCGGCGCTGCGGCCCATCGGGCGGACTTCCTCTTCGCTGAAGCGCAATGCCTGCCCGTTTTCCGTGATCAGGATGATATCGTCCTTGCCGGTTGTCAGGCGGGCCCAGCCAAGTTCGTCTTTGTCTTCCAGTCCGATCGCGATGATCCCGGAGGGGCGAACCGCGGCCAGTTCGGATAAGGCCATGCGCTTGACGCGTCCATTTCGCGTAGCCAAGGTAATGAATTCTGCCGCCTCGAAATCGGGCACGGCAACAGCCGCCGTGATGATTTCGCCGGCCTCAACGGCCAGGACGTTCACCAGCGGGATGCCTTTGGCGGTCCGATCTGCATCCGGGATCTGGTAGACCTTTTCGGAGTAGACCTTGCCGCGGTCCGAGAAGAAAAGCATGGTGTCGAGGGAGCGGGCGGGCAGGAGCATGACGATCTCGTCCTCTTCCTTGGTGGCGTGCCCGGTGACGCCCTTCCCGCCCGATCCTTGCAGGCGGAAGGCGTTGGCGGCGATCCGTTTGATGTAGCCACGCGCGGTCAACGAGATCAGCACGGCTTCGTCCGGCACAAGGTCGGTCTCGCTCAGGTTTTCAACCGCTTCTGCGGCGATATGGGTCCGTCGCTCGTCCCCGTATTTTTCCGTAAGCTCGCGCATGTCTTCCTGGATTAGCGCCAGGATCTTCTTTGGATGGGCGAGCAGGTCTTCCAGGTCGGCGATTTGCTTCTTGACCTGCTTGTACTCGTCCTCGATCTTTTGGCGTTCGAGGGCCGCCAGGCGCCGCAACTGCATATCGAGGATGGCCTGGGCCTGAATATCAGACAGTTTGAAGCGCTTCATCAGGCGCTCTTTGGCAGTATCTGCATCCGGGGATTCCCGGATGGTCTGGATGACTGCATCCAGGTTATTGATTGCAATCGTCAAGCCTTCCAGGATGTGCGCCCGGGCGCGCGCCTTCTCCAGTTCGAACTGGGTGCGGCGGGTGATGACCACCTGGCGATGTTCGATGAAGATTTGCAGGGCTTTCTTGAGCGGCAGGAGGCGGGGTTCGCCGTCCACGAGGGCAAGCATCTGGACCCCGAAGGTGGTCTGCAGCGAGGTATATTTATAAAGTTGGTTGACGACCTTCTTGGGTTGGGCGCCGCGTTTTAGCTCGATGACGATGCTCATCCCGCGCCGGTCGGATTCGTCCCGAAGGTCCGAAATGGAGTCGATCTTTTCGTCACGCACCAGGTCGGCAATGCGCTCGATCAGGGTGGACTTGTTGACCTGGTAGGGGATCTCGGTGACGACGATGCGGTGGCGGTTGGCCCCCATCTCTTCGATATGGGCCTTGCCGCGCAGGACGATCCGGCCTTTCCCGGATGCATAGGCGGATTCGATCCCCTCGGTCCCGACGATAATACCGCCGGTCGGGAAGTCCGGTCCGGGGACGAATTTCATCAGCGACTCGACCTGGATCTCCTCCATATTATCGTAGTTCTCGATCAGGTAATTGATGGCAGTGGCCACTTCCTTGAGATTGTGCGGCGGGATGTTGGTGGCCATGCCGACGGCGATGCCGGAGGAGCCGTTCAGAAGCAGATTGGGGAGGCGGGAGGGCAGGACGAAAGGTTCCTGGAGCGAGCTGTCGAAGTTATCGACAAAGTCGACGGTGTTCTTTTCCAGGTCGGCGAGCATTTCCTCGGCCATATGGGCCAGGCGAGCTTCGGTATAACGCATGGCGGCCGGGGCGTCGCCATCGACCGAACCGAAGTTGCCCTGGCCATCCACCAGCATATAGCGCATGGAAAAATCCTGGGCCATGCGGGCCATCGACTCGTAGACGGCGGCGTCGCCATGCGGGTGGTACTTGCCGAGCACTTCACCGACGATACGGGCGGACTTTTTGTAAGCGGAGTTGGCCCGGATGCCCATGTCCTGCATGGCGTAGAGGATGCGCCGGTGGACGGGCTTGAGGCCGTCCCGGGCGTCCGGCAGGGCGCGGGCAACGATGACCGACATGGCGTAATCGAGATAGGCCGTGCGCATCGTCTCGTCGATGTCCGCCATTTGGACGCTGCCGATAATCTGTTTGACGGGTTCCGGGGTCTGGCCGGGGGTTTCGGGTTCTGCCATAATTATCCTCACACGGTAGGGACACAGCGGCGCTGTGTCCCTACGGGGTTTCATGAATAGCCCGAAGATTATACCCTATGCTGGCTTGCCTTGCCAAATCGGGACGGGGCGGGTATAATCCCGCCTTGCTTGTCCCACTGAAGTGGGGCCTGTTCGGGGCGTGGCTCAGCCCGGTTAGAGCGCTGCGTTCGGGACGCAGAGGTCCCCGGTTCAAATCCGGGCGCCCCGACCATATTCTTACCGCCGACTCCCGATCGGCGGTTTTCGTTTTAATATTCCCATTGTCGGACTCCGACGACTCCTGCTGTCGGAACTTCGAAGTCTCTGACTTCGGAATCCGGACAAGCTGGGGGGCAATTTGTCACGAAAATGTAAGCGTTCCTTCCTTGACGGCTTCTTTAGCTGTGTAGTATAGTTGCGCCGAATTGAATGACCTCGTTAGGCGAGGCGTCTGCGTGCTAAACAGGCCATTGTCCCGAAACGTCGAAAGACGCCAAGGGATAGACCAGGCCGGGCCGGCTTAAGGCCCCGCTCAAAGTGGCTGGGAAGGCAAGTCCCTACGACGCGCAGTGCCAAAGCTCGACCAGGAGGTGCCCGCAGAAACCCTGCGGAGCTGGTTCGTATGACTATCCTCCTGGCAAAACCTGGCCAGGAGTTTATTTTTTTATGGAAGGAGGTGATCTTGTGGACGCAGACGGCATCCCGCTAAGTTATCAGTCGAATTTGCAGAATGTGCGGTTTTTCTGGCAGGTTGGTGGAACGCGTCCACTGATCACTCCTACGGGTTCAAAGATCCGAAGAAATCCAAACGCCGCCTTCTGCTGGTAACGCAGGCGGCGTTTTTTATTTCCGCCATACTCATCTTGGAGGTGGATTATGGCTTACTTGAGCGAAATCATCGGGCGTCCCGTCACCGACCTCGACGGGAAAGCGGTCGGCAAATTGAAGGATGTGATCGTCCGGCCCTGGGCGGAGTTCCCGCATCCGCTGATCGAGGGGGTCGCCATCGAGATCAAGGGTGAGATGAACTTCCTGCCATTCTCGGCAGTCGCGGCTCTCCTTTCCCCCGTCATTCCTTTGAAATATCGTTCGGACGAAACTCCTTCCTTCGATTTGAAGGATCAGGATGTGCTCCTGTCACGCGATGTGCTCGACAAGCAAATTATCGATACGGACGGCGCCCGGGTGGTGCGCGTCAATGACGTCGAGCTCGTCCGGGTCAACGGTACGATTTATATCAGCAACGTGGATGTCTCCTGGATCGGGATCATCCGGAGATTGGGCCTGCCAGGTTTGGCTCATTTCCTGGCCGGGCACCTGCACCAAAAGGGCATCGCCTGGGACGACGTCGAACTGATGCGGCGCGACCAGTCGATGCAACTGCGCGTGCCGGCCGAAAAACTGCACGAACTCCATCCGGCGGATCTGGCGGAGATCGTCAGCGACCTGAATAAAATGGAGAGCGGACAGCTCCTCGACAGCCTGGACGTAAAGCACCTGGCCGACACTCTCGAGGAAGTCGAGCCCGAGTTCCAGGCCGAGCTCGTCGAGCACATGACCGACGAGAAGGTTGCGGACGTCCTGGAGGAGATGGAACCGGACGAGGCGGCCGACCTCCTGGGCGACCTGCCCAAAGGCCGCAAGGAAGACCTGCTTGCCCTGATGGAAAAGGACGAGGCAGATGACGTCCGCAAGCTGCTGGCCTATCCCGAAGATTCCGCCGGCGGCATCATGACGACCGACTACGCTGCCATCCCTGCCAACCTGACTGCTTCCGAGGCGATCAAGGCTTTACGAGGCATGGCCGAGGACGTGGAAACCATGTTTTACGTTTATGTCTTGGATGAAGAGGAGCGGCTGATCGGGGCATTCTCGCTCAATAATCTGATCTTCGCCAAACCCGGCCAGCTTGTCACCGAGTTCATGTCGAGCCGGATCATCACCGTCAACCTGACGGACGATCAGGAAACGGTCGCCCAGACGGTCGCGAAATACGACCTGGTGGCCGTCCCGGTGGTGGACGATCAGAATCGCCTGCACGGGATCGTCACTGCCGACGATGCCCTGGACAAGATCATCCCGACGGCCTGGAAAAAACGCCTGCCGCGCTTTTATCGCTGATCGGAATCGTGAATCATGACCTTATCCGCCGCTCCCGTTCGTCGCCGTTTCATCGCACGCTATTGGAAGAGCATCCTGCTCTTCTTATCCGTCTTTGGTCCCGCTACCATTACTGCCATGGCCGACAACGATGCTGGCGGCGTTGCCACCTATTCCATCGCAGGCGCTCAGCTTGGGTATCCGATCCTTTTCCCGCTGGTTATCATCACCATCCTGCTGGGTGTGACCCAGGAGATGGGCATGCGCCTGACGGTCATCACCCGCAAAGGCCTGGGCGACCTGATCCGGGAAAAATTCGGCGTCAAGGCCGCCATGTTCATGTTCGGCTGCCTGCTGATCGCCAACCTGGGCACCCTGGTCACCGAGCTTTCGGCCGTGAAGACCACAGCCGCCATGCTGAACATCCCGGCCATCCCGGCAGTCGTCGTCATCGTCGTGGTTTCTTTCTTCTTGATCGTAAAAGGAAACTACAAGGCTACCCAGACGTTCATGCTGTTCGCCTGTCTGTTCTTCCTGGCGTATATCTTTTCGGCTATCAAGGCCAGGCCGGATTGGGGTCTGGCAGTCAGCAACTTGGCCTACCCCCACGGCGTGACCTGGGATGCGAAATATACACGGGATTTCCTCGTGATCGGGATGGGCGTCCTGGGGACCACCATCACCCCCTGGGGCCAGTTCTTCATCAGCAGCTTTGCCTTCGACAAGAAGATCGAGAAGGGCAAAGTTAACTATTCCCAGCTGGAAGCCTACTGGGGCGCCTTCCTGACGGATTTTTTCTCCTTCTTCATGATCGTGGCGACCGCCGCGGCCCTCTTCGGGAGCGGCAAGCCCCTGCTGGACGGCATCCAGGCGGCCAAGGCCATCGAGCCGATCGCCGGCAACCTGGCCAGCGAACTATTTGCCATCGGTATCCTCAACGCCGGTTTCATGGGCCTGGTGGTCGTTTCCCTGTCGACCGCCTACGCCTTCGCCGAGTTCTTCGGCGTTTCGGGCAGCCTGAACGATAGCTTCAAGAAGAGCAAGGTCTTTTACATCCTCTTCGGAATCCAGATGGTCGCGGCGGCGGCGGTAGCTTTGTTCGGGAACATCTCACTCTTCAGGATCGCAGTCTTTACCCAGACGATCAATGCCGTTGCCCTGCCGGTGGTCTTCTACTACCTGCTGAAATTGACCAACGACCGCAGCCTGATGGGCGAGTTCGTCAACAACAAATTCCAGAAGTATTTTGCCGTGACCTGTTCGATCCTGATCGTCATCGCTTCGATATTCACGGTTGCCACCTTCTTCTTCAAAGTCTAACTCCTAAGCTGGGCTTCCGAAAACTTTAACAAAAACTATCCATACGGGAGATTGCCATGGATAAGATTCGACTGCCAACCAGGCGGGGCTTCTTTTCTCGTTCCTGGAAACAAATCCTTCTTTTTCTTTCCGTCTTTGGGCCAGCTACGATCACCGCCATGGCGGATAACGATGCCAGCGGCGTGGCAACCTATGCGGTGGCAGGCGCCAGGCTCGGCTACCCGATCTTGTTCTTGCTCCTGATCGTGACGATCCTGTTGGGGATTACCCAGGAGATGGGCATCCGCCTGACGGTCGTCACCCGCAAGGGCTTGGCCGATCTGATCCGCGAGCGCTTCGGGGTAAAGGCTTCCACGTTCATTTTTGCCGCTCTGTTCATCGCCAATCTGGGCATTCTGGTAGTGGACGCGGCTGCCGTGGAAGTGACTGCCCAGTTGTTCCATATCCCGACTGCGCCAGCAGTCATCGTTGTGATCGCAATTGCTTATATCGTGGTCGTCAAGGGCAACTATAAATTCACGCAATATTTCATGCTGATCGCGTGTCTCTTTTTCCTCGTTTACATCGTCTCTGCGCTGAAGGCCCAGCCAGATTGGGGCCTGGCCTTCAGCAACCTCCTCTATCCCCACGGCGTGACCTGGGATGCAAAGTATACGCGGGACTTCCTCGTGATTGGGATGGGCGTCCTGGGCACGACGGTCACTTCGTGGGGCCAGTTCTTCATCAGCAGCTTCTCCTCCGATAAGAAGATCGAGAAGGGCAAGGTCAATTACTCCCAGCTCGAGACTTATTGGGGCGCCTTCCTGACCGATTTTTTCTCGTTCTTCATGATCGTCGCCACGGCTGCCACCCTGTATGTGAACCATATTGCGCTGACCGACGGGGCCGCGGCGGCCAAGGCGATCGAGCCTTTTGCCGGCCACCTGGCCGGGACCCTGTTCGCGGTTGGCATCCTGAACGCCGGCTTCATGGGGCTGGTGGTGGTTTCGCTCTCGACCGCCTATGCCTTCGCCGAGTTCTTCGGCGTTTCCGGCAGCCTGGACGACGATTTCAAAAAGAGCAAGACGTTCTATATCATGTATCTTTTCCAGCTTATCCTGGCAGGTGGGATCGTCCTGTTCCCGCAGGTCTCCCTTTTCAATATCATCATCGCCACCCAGGTGATCAGCGCCTTTACTCTTCCACCGATTTTTTACTACCTGATCCGCTTTACCAGTGACAAGAAGCTGATGGGGGAATTCGTCAATAATGCCTTCCAAAAATATTTTTCGATCGCCTGTACCATTTTGATCGCCATTGCTTCCCTCTTCACCCTGGCAACGCTCTTCATCAAATTTTGATCCGGTAACCATAAAAGAAAAATCTGGCTCGCCCAGGAGAACCTGGCGGGCCGGATTTTGTATTCTCACCTTCTGTATAACGCTTCCAGTCCGTACCAGACGTCGTTCCGCCAGGCAGTGTGGTTGTGCCCGCCGGAGAACTCGCGGTAGTTCACCCTGTATTTCTTTTCCTTCAACAGCGCATACATTTGACGGTTTCCGTCCAGCAGCCACTCAAGGCGGCCGGCGTCCATCCAGATGTCGATCTTCGGCGGCGGGACGTATTTCACCAGGTCGACGACGACGAACTGGTAGTCCGGGGCGATGAACGCCCCCGATTGGCTGAGCACCTTCTGGAACACGTTCGGAAATCGCAGGGCGGTGAAGAGGGCCATCGAGCCGCCCAGCGAAGACCCCATGATCCCGTAATTTCCATTTTTGACCGGTTCGAGATCGAGGTGTTCCTTTGCGGTGGGCAGGACGCATTCCATCAGAAAACCGATGGCGGATTCCCCGCAGGAATATTCGACCGTCCGGGAGGCTCCGCCGTTCTGGACGAATGCCATGGCGAACGGCCGGATGCGCTTCTCAGCGATCAGGTTATCCACGATGACGTTCAGTTTGCCGCGCTTCAGGTAATCGGTCCCGTCGAGGACGAAGAGCAACGGGACGGGGCCTGCCGCCGGAGGGCGGTACAGGTGAACGGTCCGTTTCGCCCCGACGGCGTACTCTCGGGTCAGGACCGATAGCCTGGTGATCGTCCCCTGGGGCCGGTCCTTGATCGGGCGGACGAGCGGGGTTGGGCGTCCCTGCGGCATGTAGAAAAAATGGTTATCCATGCCCATCCCGTTGTCGACGCGGTTGGGATTCAACGGGTCGGGAATTCGCTCCCCGCTCCGGGGATCGACGAAGGCATATTCGAGGTAGGCGTCCGCTGGTAAAGGCATCGAATAGGACCACAGCTCGGTCCCTACGCGCTGGAGTTTCTGGGGCGCCTCGTCCCAGTTGTGGCGCTCGTCGATCAGGAAGGGAGCGGACGGTCCCTGCCAGAGAAAGGTGACGACTTCCCCCGATACGACCGGGTTGCCGGCGGTGCGGGCCAGGGCGAGCAGCGGATAGGTGGGCATGCTTCGATCTCCTAAGAACCCTGATTCAGCCGCTTCGCCAGGTCTTCGCGATGTTCCCTGAAATGCCAGGCTCCATCGACGGCAATCCCGCGCCACAAGGCGGCCCGCGGCCAGTGGGCGGTATATTCTTTTTGCAGTTGTCCCTCGCTGAGGCTTTCGACCATTTTCAGCAGCGCGTAATGCGCCTGGCGCGCTTCTTCCACCACCGTGGCAAGGCTCTTGTTTTTATCCTGCTCATGCGCCTCGGCGTTCCAACGCTGGATTTCGTCCTCATCCTTTGGCCCGGCCGGCATTTCGCCGTGCAGGATCATCCCGGTCCAGGTCAAGATGCGGTTTTCCCAAGCGGTCAGGTGGGCCAGATTGTCTTTGATCGACCACTCGCCGGACGCGGCCTGGGCGAGCTGTGCAGGGGTAAACCCGGCCAGGAATTCCTGGAAAAGGTCCCATTCGGAGTGGATCTGACCGAGCAGCTCGGTCTTGTTCAGGCGCTGTTTTTTATCGGGCATGGTTAGAGTGCTTTCATCAATTTTTTTCCAAAGATGGCAGGCTGGCTGTTCTCGATTACCAGCTCCCGAGCGTCGTGGAAGGCCATGAAATCCTGCATGGCGGTGGCGACGTCCTCGACCAGCTCTTCCGACGATTTTACCCCCGGTTCGAGGTAGAGCGACCGCAGGATCAACGTGCCGGTTTTGCGAACGAGCTTGGGGTCGAATCGGCCGACGAACCGGTCGTGATGCAGGATGGGGAGGCAAAAATAGCCGTACGTCCGTTTCGGCGCCGGCAGGTAGGCTTCCAGGGATTGGTGGAAGTTCCAGAATTGTTCGTCCCGCCGGTTGGCCCAGAAGAGACTGTCGAACGGGCTGAGGAAGGTGGTTCGCTCAGACGGCAATCCGCCGTCGGCGGCCTGTTCCAGAAGCCGCAGGTTATCTTTGTGGACGATCAGGTCGGCAACCGTTCTATCGGCCAGGCGGCCTTGAATGGGGAGGAGCGCGCCGGCGCTGAGTAGATCGGCGACCCTGGGACGGGAACTGGTCACCTTCATCCAGGTGTAATCTCCGGCGTGACGTGGCGAGCAGACGCCCAGCGCCTTGGCACCCTGCTCGACCCAAAAGCGGTCGCGCTCTTCGATGGACGGCTCGGTCAGATCAACCCATTCCGGCAGGACACGCCCGGTCAGGTCGTAGAGACGCTGGAATTTGGTCCGGTCGGAAATGGCCAGGTCGCCGGTGGCGAAGAGATGTTCGAGTGCGTGCTTGGCGGGCTTCCAGTCCCACCAGCTATTGCGGGCGCGGCCATCGCCTTCGAAATCGCTGGTGCGCAGTGCGCCCTCCTTGCGGATGCGCTCCAGAACCGCCTCGGCCAGGGCGGCATTTCCTGGGTCGCCAATCCAGCGCTGGGTGTATGTAGCAGGCGTCTCCCGGACCCGGCGCTGGCGGACCATCTGGTAGCGGTATTCCGTCAGCGGGATGATCGTGGCGGCATGCTGCCAGCCTTCGAAGAGCCGACGGTCCGCCGGGGAGGTCAGGGCGTCGAAATCGGCCGGATCGTATTTGCCCAGCCGGCTCCACAGGACCAGGTACTGGCTACGCCGGACCATGTGGAGCGTGTCGATCTGGACGCATCCGACCCCATCGACGGCCTCGTAGATGCGCTGGCGCGTCGGAGCGGATTCGCTCCCGTTGGCGGTATGGAGTCCCTGGGCGCGCAGGGCAACCGCCCGCAGTGCGGAGGTGGGATAGATGGTCATTTGTTTCCTAGGGAAATGCGCATCGGATGGAGTTCCGCCATCATGACGTTCTTCTTGACGGACGGATCGGCAAACATGAAAGCCTGTGCGGCTTCGTCGTCGTCGGCCTTGAATATGACGACCCCGAAAGTCTCGTCCAGGCACGGACCGGCGAGCACGAGGGCGCCGGCCTCCAAGGCCGCCTGGAGGTATTGGTAGTGTTCATCCATGGCAGTGTTTTCTTCAGGGGTGGGCGCTTCAAAGAACCCGTCCCGGAAAGGATGAATGAGGTAGATGTATTCAGGCATGGCTTTATTCCGAGAATGCCCCGGACCACGTCTCGAAACGCCGCCCGTTCCGTTCGCCATCTTTATAGAAAGTAAGGTAAGTCAGGACCTGGTAGGGGACGAATTTTTGCTCTTCCGGCTTGTAGACTGCCAGGTCGAAATAGGTGTGCCAAGTGCCGGAGTTCAGGTACATCTGGCTGGTCGGATGGTTGGCGTGGGGAATGGTATCCAGGGGAACGATTTCGTGATGATGGGTATGGCCGTAGACGATGAACTGGGCCTTGCGGTCCAGGAAAGCTTCCTCCTTCAGGGCGTGCCGGGCGAAGGTGATTTCGTCGGAGTTGAATTTCTTGCGCGCCCAGACGACGATGTCGTCGATCGTCTTGAATGAGAACCGGTCGGTCAGACGGATCGCCAGCTCCAGGCCGTCCACTGCATCCAATTTGAAAGGCTTGTCCGCTTTTTGGACGAAGGGCAGCGCCAGGAACTCGCTGCAGACATCGTCCCACAGGCTTTTAAGATCCTGCTGGATCTCTTCGCCGACTTTGTTCTGCCTGAGCTGGCTGCTGATCCAAAGCGGGGTCGCCAGGGCCGGCCGGACGTTGACCAGTTCGTGGAGGTTCCCGAGCATGGCAGGAGGCAGCTCACCCTGCAGACGCCGTTCCACTTCGATGGGGAAGCGGTTGATGATCTCGACGGCGAAGGCGTCTCCCAGGGTGGCTGCATCGCGGCCTTTCTCCTTGTCGTAGTTGAAGGTATCGTAAAGATCGCCATGCTGGGCATAGACCTCATATCCATCCAAAAGTTCCTGGAGCAGGGGCGACTCCCGTAATTCGTGCGGGAACGGATCGGACGGATTGACCAGGCCGAACGCATCTATAATCTCCTGCCGGATGCGATCGAAAGCAGGTCCCGGCAGATGATAATACCAGTCATGATTGCCAACCATATAGTGCAGGTGCACTGCGACCGGGGCCTGCCTGCGGGCATTCATATCCGGCTTACCCGATCGACCGACAGGGGGCAGGGTAAGGGCTCCCTCCCGGGCCATGCTGTGCAGGATGCCAATCGCTTTGGAATTATTCTCCAGAATATCCCGGGTGATCGTGTGCAGGGCCGCCGCGTATTCCGGGGCGCGGAAATCCGTCCAGGGACGCACGTAGCCGGGCTTGTCGATATCCTTCTCGAGCCAGGTGACCGAGTGGAGCGGATCGAGAATGTCACCGAGCATGAGAATATCGATGCACTCGAGTGGTTGGTAGCTCCCGTCTGCACGCCAGGAGGCATTGAAGGCGAGCTCTGCCAACCGGTCCGCGAAGAGACTGAAAGCGGAAGCGGATATGGATTGGCCGCACGTGCCGTCCCCCAGGTGAATGTCGCTGACGATGAGAAGCATGGCTGTACCTCCGGAGCGTTGTTGCAGAAAGGATATTATAGCACGGATGTTCTTGGGCTATACAAAATTAGTATTCCCACGGCCCACTTAATGGTCAATTTCATCCGTTTGTAGGGGAAAGGGAACAGAATACCTTGTATTTTTTAACCGAATTAGGGTACTATTAGGTCGATATGACGGTCCAACAACCTCCTTCACCCCGCCCGGGCATTGGTCTGCGTACCGTACGGGTGCTCCAAACTACATTCAGCGTCGCCGTCCTTCTGGCGACCCTGTTCGTATTCTTTTCTCCCAAGATGTTTTCGACCAATCTGACTGCCTTGATCTCGGCAGGGTTGAACAAGCAGCCGGAGGGCGCCCCAGTCGCCTACGCGACCCAGAGCGCGGAACTTCCGATCGGCATCGTTTCGGGCCACTGGGGGAATGGTGACGATCCGGGGGCGGTCTGCCCGGATGGCGCAAACGAACACGATGTCAACCTAGCCATCGCCTCACTGGTCCGGCAAAAGCTGGAGGCCTATGGTTACCAGGTGGATCTGCTGCAGGAATTCGACTCCCGTCTGGACGGTTATAACGCAGAAGTGCTGCTTGCCATCCACACGGACACCTGCGACGCCATCAACGACCAGGCGACCGGTTTCAAAGTGGCCAGCTCCACCTACAGCCACGACGCCAACCTGGCCAACCGGTTGACTGCTTGCCTAGATAACCATTACGCCGCCGTAACCGGCTTGAAATTCAACCCGGGCGGGATCACCGAAAACATGACCGATTACCATGCCTTCCGGGCCGTAAATCCGGCCACGCCGGCCGCCATCATCGAGACCGGGTTTCTCTATCTCGACAAGAAGATCCTGGTCGGGCAGCCTGACCTGGTCGCAGACGGCATCGTCGAAGGCATCCTGTGCTTCGTGAAGAATCAGAGCGTCAGTCCGGTCGTAGTTCCTACGCCATGAAACCCGAAACGGTAGGTCTCCACCAGCTTCTATTGAATGCCCAGCAGGCCATGCAGCGCGGCGACCGGCAAACTGCCCGCCGCCTGGCCGAGAAAGCAGCCGCGCTTGCCCCGGATCGGGAAGAGCCCTGGTTGCTCCTGGCGAGTCTGGCGAGCCCACATGCCAGCGTAAGCTACCTGGAGCGGGCGCTGCAGATCAATCCGCGCAGCCAGCAGGCCCGCCAGGGAATGCATTGGGCCGTTGAACGACTCCGGCACGGGGATTCAACTTCTCCTGTGAAAAACAGCCCGTCCTCCGCCCTGCCCACACGAAGCGGACGCCGGGCCGATTCAGAACCAAAGACGCAGCCACGCGGCAAGGCGCCTCTGCCGAGTACGGTGGCGCGATCCGCCCCGGTTTCCATCCGCTCGCTTTCCAAATATCGCTGGTCCTTTCTGACCCTGACGCTGGTCGTCGTCTGCGTTGGAGTCGCGCTTACATTTTGGAATGGCAATGCCTCGCCGGCCCTGGCCTTCCTGCACGGTTCCCAGCCGACCCAGGGGCTGCCGGGAATCTTAGCTTCGGTCGATAAACCCACCTATACCCCGACATTCACGTCCACGTATACCCCCACCGATACCTATACCCCGAGCCCGACGTTCACGCTGACTCCCTCGGTGACGAACACACCCATCCCGACGGATACCCCGCTTCCCACCGATACCCTCCTCCCGACCGATATCCTTTGGCCGACTTTCACACCCGTCCCTTGGCCGACGGACACCCCGCAGCCGATGGCGGATGTCTCGGGCGGAGGGGGCGTCCGCTGGATCGACGTGGACCTCTCCCAGCAAATGTTGTATGCCTACGAAGGCAGCACGATCGTAGCCAGTTTCCTGGTTTCTACCGGGGTGCCGGCTTTTCCAACCGTCACCGGCCAGTATCACATTTACGTGAAATACGTCTATACCGACATGTCGGGTCCGGGGTATTACCTGCCGAACGTGCCGTACACGATGTATTTCTACAAAGGCTACGGCATCCACGGCACTTATTGGCATCATAATTTCGGGCACCCGATGAGCCACGGCTGCGTGAACATGTATACGCCTGACGCCGAGTGGATGTTCTATTGGGCCTCCGTCGGCACACTTGTGAACATCCATTATTGATCTGCCAACGGTAATCCCATGCCGGATATCCCCAATCGAATTCTAACCAGGCGCGATTTCTTGAAGCTGAGCAGCGCAACGCTGCTCGGTATTTTATTTTCGGAGCTCCACCTCGACAAAGTCCGGGCTGCACCTGCAACCATGCTTGGGCGCGTCCTTTATCCCAGCCTGATCGTCCGGGATGCGCCGGCCTTCAGCGGGAAGAAGGTCCGTTCCTACAAGCGGGATAATGTCATCGATATCGTGGACGAAGTGGCAGGCGGGACGGAGGGGGATTACAACCGGGTCTGGTATCACCTGGGAAACAATGAATATGTCTATTCCGGTGGGGTCCAGCCTGTCCAGCAGACCTTGAACGAGGTCGTCACGAATATTCCCGAGACCGGGATCCTGGGCCAGGTGACCATCCCATATGCGGATTCGCTCTGGGCTGTCAACCGCAGCCCGGCTCCTGGACCGCGGCTGTATTACGCCACCAACCATTGGATTACCGCCCTGGTCACCGATCGGACCGATGGCAGCCTGTGGTATAAAGCCTACGACAACCTGTTCAATTCATATTATTACACCCGTCCGCAGTGGGTGCATATCTTCTCGCCGGAAGAGCTCTCGCCGCTTTCGGCGCAGGTGCCCGAAAACGAAAAGCACATCGAAGTCAATTTGAACCGCCAGGTCCTCATGGCATTCGAGATGGACGTGTTGGTCTATGCGGCCCGCGTGGCGACCGGCCAAAAAAACTACGAGACTCCTTCCGGTCTCTTCCATACCTTCCATAAACGTCCGACCTACCACATGACCGGCGGAGCAGATATAACCAGTGTGTTCGACCTGCCCGGCGTCCCCTGGGATTCGTATTTTACGGACAACGGCGCAGCGCTTCACGGCACGTTCTGGCACAATGACTTTGGGCACACCCACAGTCACGGTTGTGTAAACATGCAGCCGCAGGACGCCAAATGGATTTATCGCTGGACGACCCCGACCGTTCCGGCCGGTGAACGGCTAAAGCTCGAACCCGGCGTCGGGACCCTCGTGCGGGTCTCCCAGGCCTGATCTTTCATCAAAGGAGTTATTTGTGTCTCGCCAACCCGTATTTTCCGGCCTCGTCGTGGACGAGGCAGACCGTCCGGTCGGGACGGCATTCGTGGGCGACGAGCCCTGCTATGTTGTCGATGATGCCGGCTTTCTCCGTCATATCCCTTCGGAACAGGTCGATCGTCAAGTCTTGGAAATGATGCGCAAGCAGATCGCCGGCAACGAAGATATGATAAGCGAACAGGCAGCCAAGATGCTGGGGACCGAGGATATTTTTTCGAAAGCCATGCTCGAGACTCAGTTGAAGAATATCGATAAGTCCTTCGACGCCATCCTCGAGACCGGCATACCGGAAGAGAGCCGGGCTTATATGGGAATGTCGGGGTTCAAAGTGGTGATCAACGTACATGGTGAGGTCGTCCGTCTGGACCAGCCTGCCGGGGCGGAAGAAGGTGGGGATGGGGAGGGAGAATAAAGGCGGGAGACAAGATCCCGTTTCCTGGAGGGAACGCCTTCAGCGCCAGGCGCGGGAGCTCCAAATCCAGATCCATGCATTGTGGCTGGCGTTCCGCGATCCACGCACACCCTGGTATGCCAAAGCCTGGCTTGCCCTGGTCCTGGGATATGCTGTCAGCCCGATCGACCTGATCCCCGATTTCATCCCCTTGGTTGGCTACCTGGACGATCTGATTCTCGTCCCGGCCGGTATCGCCCTGGCGGTAAGGATGATCCCCCCTGCCGTTCTGACGGAAGCACGAACAAGAGCCCGTGAGACCGTCGAACCGGGTGGTCGCATTGCCTGGCTGGGGGCATTCCTCGTCAGTGCTTTTTGGCTGCTGGTCCTGGCCGGGGTATTTTTTCTCATTGAGTTGATCATCAAGCGGAAGTGAATGGGGAAAGAGCCCCAAGGGGCCTGGATTGGCGCTCGAAAGATTTGTTATCGAAATGTCACTTGACTCATCCCGCGGGCAATTGTATGATGAGATTGGATATGGGAGCCCAGCTTACTTCCGATGAAAAAAAGATCCTCCTTCGACTGGCGCGCCAGGCCTTGGAATGCGGCGTGCGCGGGCAGCCATTACCGCCCCTGGACAAGGCTTCCCTGACGCCGGTATTGAAAAACGAAGGAGCTTCTTTCGTCACTCTTACCCGGGGAAGCGACCTGCGCGGCTGTATCGGTGCATTGGAAGCTTACCAGCCGCTGGCCGAGGATGTGCGCGAGCATGCCGTTGCAGCCGCAATGGAGGATTACCGCTTTCCCCAGGTGCAGGAGGACGAGCTGGCAGGGATCGCCATCGAAATCTCGAGACTCACGGCGCCAGTTCCCCTGGAATACACTGATCCGGATGACCTGCTCTCGAAATTGCGCCCCAACGTGGACGGTGTGATCCTCCGCGATGGTTTCCGCCGGGCGACTTTCCTTCCACAGGTTTGGGAAAAGATTCCTGACAAAGCTGCATTCCTGGCCAACCTATGTTACAAAATGGGTGCATCACCGGATAGCTGGCGAAAAAAACACCTGGACGTGTTCGTTTACCAGGTCGAGGAATTCCACGAGTAAATTCAAGCTAATGGCTTTTATGAATGGGTGATCGGACTATCGCCCATTCCGATTTCGCCAAACTTTCGTCCATTGGAGAATGCTATGTACGAGCCCACTTTTACCCCGCCCCCACCCCCTCCTCCTCCCTTTGCCGAGCCGAAAAAAAGGCCGGTGATGGGAATCGTTTCACTAATTTCCGCCATCCTCAGCTTGATCTTGCTTTGCATCATGCCGCTCTCGGTCGTCGCGGTTGGAAGCGGATCCAACTTCAATCCCACTATGATGACGCGGGAAGCCCTGGCCGGCCTGGGACTGGGAATAATTGCCCTGCTCTGCGGATCGGGATTATTCTCGGTCGGAGGCGTCGGTTTCGGGATTGCGGCGATTTTCCAGAAGGATACCAGCAAAGTGATGGGGATCATCGGCCTGGTGATCGGCATCCTTGTTCTCCTCGTCACTTGCGGTTTTTCAGGTCTCCTTGTCCTGAACATGTGATTTGAAATCCGGCTTGTATTGATATCAAAAGTGCCCTGGTATACGAACCGGGGCACTTGGTCATTCTGTTCGTCCGGATGCTATGGGGATGGGTTGCCAGCGGATGTCTTCAAGCGCTAGTGAACGATCTGGTTTCGATCTCCTGCCAATCCTCCCGGGATAGCTGCATGTATTTGGCAAGCAGGGGGTGGACCCGGCGGATCTCCCCGGCGATCGCATTGGCGACCCTGCGCATCGAAAAATGGGCGTTCGGCGCTGTGCGCAGCTGGCAGAAGGAAAATGCTTCCCTCAGGTTCATGGTGCATAGGACCCGGCGATTGAACCCATTCGGGACGATATAGCTTGCGACGTGGGAATTCCAGCCAGCCATTTTTTCGTAAAGATCTGCGGCGGCGTCCATCGCCGCGCAATAGGATGCCTCGAAACCCGCCTCGCTGACCCGGCGCGGGGTCGCGTAGCCGAGGCGGGGGGTCAGTTCTTGAGGAGTCTGGGTCATCATCCGGTGGCGCTTGAACTCGGCATATCCTCCCTGGTCGAAGATCAGGTCGAAGGTGTACGTCGTGTATTCGAGCTCACGGAGGGGGATATCGTGCGGTCCCAGCCGCCCAAGCGTCGCTTCCGCCAACAGGAGTCGTTCCTGGGACGAGGCGGCCTTGACCCGTTCAAATGCCTCCGTAAAGGAAGCCCCGCTGTAACGGTAGAGCGCTGCCGCCAGGATGCGGTTTTCCCCCGCCTCGTCATAATTCACCAGCTTGCACCAATTTGGGTCGGGCTTGTTGGTTGATGTCTGGCCCTGCTCTGCGAGGGCAGATGCCGTGTCGACCAGATAGGGGACCTTGTCCGCATATTTGACCAGGGTCGGGACCTCGGCCTGGGCGACCCGCTTGACCTGTTCCCCGATCTGGCGCACTTCTGCCAGGGGATGGGAGAGCATCTTCCGGATCGAATGTTCCAGGACCCGGGCGTTGGCTGTCATTCCCAGGTTGGCCAGCGAAGCGGCCGGCAGGAGGAACCGACAGGAGTCCACATATTGGGAGCGGATGCGCCGATCGTAGGCCTCCTCGCTTTCGTTTTCCTTCCGCGGGTTCTGGCCTTCCACCACGGCGCGCACCGGTTGAAGGGACTGGGCGTAGGTGGCGAAGAGCAGTTTGCAGGTCCGGATGTATTCCCCCTGGAGAGGATGGCCGTCCAGCTCGACCGGAACATGGTATAGATCCGCATCCCATTTTTGATAGCGGGTCGATTTTTCAGTGTAAGAGGCCAGGCGATTGGATTCGATGCATTCCACGGCCAGGCGCGAGACATTTTCGAAGGCAATGTGCAGGATGGCGTGCTCGGCGACCGACGCATGGCCATAGCCGACCACCCATTTCTCATGGAATTTGGTACTGGCTTCCTCGCTCAACCCGGCTGCGATCTCATCGAAGGACTCGGGTGAGCGGGAAGTTTTCGCGAATGCAACGGCGATCGTTTCGGGCGAGAGTTTTTTCGGAGAGAGAAGATAGATACGGCGGGTAAGCATGGGATTAGAAATGGATGTCCTTTGGCGGGAAGAGTTCGGGTTTGCCCGGGGATTCGTTATTCCTCAACTGGTTCAACGACATCAACCCGTCGAACAGGAAGCAGAGGAAAAAAAGATGAAAAGCCAGGCCGAAATAATTCTTATCAAGGATGACCAGGAGGGTATCCAACCCGTACAGGATCATGCCGGCGATGAATGCCCAGCGTTGCCTGCGGGTCGCAAAATAACCGAAAGCCACGAAGGTGCCCGTAACGATGAGATCCAGGAAGACGCCAGCCCCGCGGATCAGCAGGGCAGAATTTGGCATGAGATGGGCGAAATCGAGGGCGACGATATCCAGAACATACGTGATACCCAGACCGACCACGAAGACAACCACCGGGCCGAAGAAAATGAAAATGCCGGTATGAATGATCGATATCCCGGCGATCCAGTAGAAACTGCCGGCCCCACTCTTCATCCTGCGGTTCAGGTTGCTCTTGTCCATGAGGCTTTTCTGCCTGCCTGGTTGGTGGACGTCTTCGCAAGGCGGAATTCGATCCGCTTTCGGCGCGATTAATATTCTGTCAACTATAGACCAAAAAGCCCCGGTCGTCAATCGGGGCGGCTTGTCTAGATTATTTCACCATCAGGATTTTCCGGCAATCCAACACGTCGAGGGCGATCTGGTCCAACAAGTCCTGGACGGAGTCGTACCGCTCCTCGGGACGCAGGTAATCCACGAACTCGAGTTTGATCTCTTTTCCATAAATGTCCCGGCCGAAGTCCAGGAGGTATGCTTCGACGGTTGGCGCAGGCAGGTCGGGTGTGAAGGTTGGACGGACGCCCACATTCGTGGCCGCCGGGATCTTTTTTCCGTCCACCCAGGCCCAACAGGCGTAAATCCCGTTGGCCGGAAGGATTTTTCCGTCCGGGACCTGGATGTTGGCGGTAGGGAAATTGATTCGGTGCCCGCGTCCATCGCCGTGGACGACCGGTCCGCTGACCGAGTAATTCCGTCCAAGGTCGGCTGCGGCTGCATCGACCCGCCCTGCCGCTATCGCGGCGCGGATGCGGGTGGACGAGAGAATGCCACGCTCGTCGGCGACCGGCGGGACGACCTGGACGGCGAAGCCCAACTCCTGGCCGATCTCCGTCAGCCGGGCGGCGTTGCCCTCCCGGCCGCGGCCCAGGGCCGAATCGTATCCCAGGACGAGACATTTCAACCCCAGAGTTCGGGAAATGCGTTGCATGAAATCGGCTGCGGTCTGGTTGGCGAACGCCTGGTCGAAGGTCTGCTTTACGACCAGATCCACCCCGAAGGATTCCAGCAACTCGATCCGCTCCTCGGGAGTGGACAAAGCCTTGAAGTCGGTTTTCCCGCCCAGCACGACCGCCGGATGCGGGTGGAAAGTGAGCACCACGGCCGGCGCGCCGGCCTGGCGGGCGCCCGCGACCAACCGATGCAGGATCTCCTGGTGGCCGCGATGGACGCCATCGAAGATGCCGATCGTTAGCCAGGCATCGTGGACGGAAAGCTCATCGAGGGAAGAGTAGGAAGTCACGCGGGATGAATTTTCAGGGCGGGTTCTTGGCCCGCCCTGTCGGTTTTCTTAGGAGAAGAAGACTTTCTTGGGTTGCCACTCGTGGGTGGTTTCGTCCAATCCCAGGATGGCGATCAATTCCCCGGCCATGCTTACGCCCCGGACCATGCCGGCGGTGGCACCTTCGGCGGCCTTGACGCGGTGTCCATGCTTGACTTCCTCGACTTCGTCGGGGTTGAGTTCCACGGCCGGCCATTCGGCGAGCGCTTCCGCTGCGGGGATCAGGTACTGGTACCAATTGCCGGCGGTGAAAGCCTCCTGCAGCTTGCGCAGGGGCGTGGCGTCCCGCAGGCTGAACCGACCGCTCTTGGTACGGCGCAGGCCCACCAGGTAAGCCCCACAGCCCAAGGCGGCTCCCACGTCGTTCGCCAGCGAGCGGACATATGTTCCAGAGGAGCAGTGTACGTCGATGACCACCTCCGGGGGAGCCCACTCGAGGACCTCGAGGTGATAGACGTTGATCTTGCGCGGGGCCAACTCAACTTCCTCGCCCTCCCGGGCCATCTCGTACGCCTTGCGGCCGTGGACCTTGACGGCGGAGTAGGGGGGCGGAGTCTGCTCGATTTCACCGATAAAGCGTTGCAGGACCTCGTTGAATTGGGCTTCGGTCACATCGACCGGCGTGGAAGCCTGCTGGTGGGTAAAACGCCCATCGGCATCGTAGGTATCGGTCGTGCCGCCCAGGCGCAGGATGGCCTGGTAGCGTTTGTCCGAGGCGGATACGAATTCACTCAACCTTACCGCCGGGCCGATCAGGATGACCAATACGCCGGAAGCGCGCGGATCGAGGGTGCCGGTGTGACCGGCGCGACGGATGTTCGTACCGCGGCGGATGATATCGACCACGTCGTGAGAAGTTAAGCCGACCGGTTTATCGACCACCAGTATTCCGGAAATGGCATTCTTTATATCCTGACTTTCCATAGACCTATTCCTCCAATTTGTGTATATAACCCGCCCCCATCGAGTCAAGTTACGCTAGTAATGAGTATTTCCTTGGATGGATGCCAAAGACCTGCGGGTGGCATCCAAAACGCATTCCCGGACCTCGGGCAGGCTTCCGGAGACTTCCGCGCCCGCGGCAGCCTTGTGGCCGCCGCCCTTGAACTGACAGGCGATTTGTGACACGTCGATGTAGGGTTTCAATGCTCGCCAGGATACTTTTGTCATCCTTTCGTCTTGTTCGACAAACATGATCGCAATATCGGCATCGTTGACGGATGAGAGCAGATTGATAAGGTCTGCATCGTCATTTCCTTTATACCCGGATTTGTTGCGGTCTGCAACTGTTAAACTGGCCCAAAGGATGCCGTCTGAACGCTGTAACGTGCTCAGGCCGGTTCCCCAATACTTGACTGCCGGGTAGGATTTTTCCACCAGGCCATGTAGATACAGGTTGCTCAAGTCTGCACCCAGGTCGGCCAGTTTGGCCGCCTGCCGCAGAGTCTTCGGAGTGGTGTTGGGAGTGCGGAATCCGATCGTGTCGGTGATGAATCCGGTCAGCAGGTTGGCTGCTACGGCCGGTGTCACGGTCAGCCCCCAGGAGCGCATGTAAAGGAATAAAACCTCGGCGGTCGCTACGGCCTTCCGCCTTACCAGGTTTATTTTTCCGAATTTATCGGCAGTCTCGTGATGATCGATGACGAGATCGGGGGCAGGCAGGCCGCTGAACGTCTCACCGAGGCGTTCCCAGCCGGAACAATCCAGGCAGATGAACGTGTCGAATTCTCCGTCCAATCGGGTATGGACGAGGTCTATGCCCGGGAGGTGCCCAAAGTTGTCTGGGACTCCTTTCGGAAAGACGACCCGGACTTGCTTGCCGGCATCCTGCAAGGCCAGGCCGATCGCCAGGCTTGAGCCGATGGCATCCCCATCCGGGCGGATGTGTGAAGCGATCAGGACGCGCTTGGCCGCCTGGAGGCGCCCTTTAATCTTTTGCTGCAGGTCGTTCATTTTTCTTGAGCTCCGCGATGAGCCGCTCGATGTGATCGGCGTTTTCGGGAGTTGGATCCCAGTGGAAGCGCAAGCGCGGGAAAGTACGCAATTCGATGCGTGCGGATAGCTCGTGGCGAAGAAAGCCGCTGGCGTGTTCCAGACCAGCCAGGATCTCGCTGCTGCGGGCCGCGCCTTCTACTGCTGATACATAGATGTCGGCAAAAGCCAGCTCGCGGTCCACCTTGGCATCGGTGATGAAAATCTGGTGCAGGCGCGGATCGCTGATCTCCCGGATGAGCATCTCCGAGATGTCCTGGCGGATCCGATCTGCAATGCGTTGAAGGCGGACGCTAGATGGCATAACCCGATCGACTAGCTCTTTTCAACAACGGTCTTTTCCAATACGTAGCATTCTATGACATCTCCTACTTCTAGATCGTTGAAATTCCTCAACCCGATGCCGCATTCGAACCCTTGGCGCATTTCCCGCACGTCCTCTTTCTCGTGCTTGAGCGAACCGATCTCGCCTTCGTAGGTGATATCCTTGCCTCGATAGATGCGGTATTTGCCATTGCGACGGATTTCGCCTTCGGTCACGCGGCAGCCGGCGATCTTGCCGCCCTTGGACAAATTGAAGACCTGCAGGACCACGGCTTTTCCGACCGGTTTCTCGGTAAATTCCGGGGCCAGCATTCCCTTGAGGGCTTTTTCCACGTCCTCCGTCAGGCGGTAGATGATATCGTAAAGGCGGATCGAAACGCCTTCTTTCTCCGCCAGACGACGGGCAGCGGTGTCTGCCTGGACGCTGAAACCGATGATGATGGCTTGGGAGGACGAGGCCAGCAGGACGTCATTCTCGCTGACGTTCCCGGCTTCAGCATAGAGGATGTTGACAGCAATATCGCCCTTGCTCATATTATTGATTTCACCGATGATCGGCTCGAGCGAGCCTTGCACATCGGCTTTCAGGATCAGGTTCAGTTCTTTGGCTTCGCCCGATTTGACCTTGGAGAACAATTCTTCCAGGGTCATCTTCTTGGAGGTCGAAGCCTCTTTCTTGGAGGCCAGGTTGCGTTCTTCGATGATCTGGCGGGCTTCCTTTTCGGTCTCGACGACCTGGAAGATGTCGCCTGCGGAGGGCAATTCGCTCAACCCCATGACGGAGACCGGTACGGACGGACCGGCTTTTTCGATCTTCTCGCCGCGGAACCCGAACATGGCGCGCAGCCGGCCGTAGGCAGTTCCGGCGACTACGATATCGCCTGAATTCAACGTCCCGTTCTGGACCAGGAGCGTCGCGACTGGCCCCTTGGATTTATCCAGCTCCGATTCGATCACCGTGCCGATGACGGCCCCCTTGGGGTTGGCGCGAATGTCGGTATTGTCGGCGACCAACAGGACAGCTTCGAGAAGATCCTCGATGCCCTGTTTCTGTTTGGCTGAGACCGGAACGACGATGGTATTCCCGCCCCAGTCATCCGGGACGAGCTCGTTTTCTGCGAGCTGTTGCTTGACCCGTTCCGGGTTGGCGTTGGATTTGTCGACTTTGTTGAGGGCGACGATGATCGGGACGCGCGCCGCTTTTGCGTGTGCAATGGCTTCCTTGGTTTGCGGCATCACGCCGTCGTCTGCTGCCACGACCAAGACGACGATATCCGCACCTTGGGCGCCGCGGGCGCGCATGGCGGTAAAGGCGGCATGACCGGGTGTGTCCAGGAAGGTGATCTGGCGGCCCTTGAGTTCCACTTGATACGCGCCGATGTGTTGGGTGATCCCGCCGGCTTCTCCTTCCGCAACGTTTGCGTGGCGGATGGCGTCCAGCAGGGAGGTCTTGCCGTGGTCCACATGTCCGAGGATCGTGACGACGGGAGCACGGGCAATCAATGAATTTTCGGACTCTTCAGCGATGACCTGGCGCCACTTGGGGATCTGCCCGCTCTCTTTTTCCTGGGGCGCATCCTGGCGTTCCAGTGAGGCTTCGAAGCCCATCTCATCAGCCAAAATGGCGGCAGTGTCGAAATCGATGCTCTGGTTGATGCTGGCCATCACGCCATTGGTCATCAATTTCTTAATGATCTGGATCGGGCTGACTTCGATGATCTGAGCGAAATCACGCACGCTGATATTGGCAGGAAGTTCGATTTTTTTAGTTTTTGGATCGCTCATACGGCACCTCTTTTTATAATACCTGTGGGCAAACCTTCGCGGCGGAAGCCGGCATGGGTGACACCCCGGGATGGGTGTTCGAATGCGGCAAGCAGGGTACCGGTGGAGCGATGGACTTCTGGTCAGTCCATGACGGCTTTATCCTGATTCACCCGCTTGCTCTTCGCCCGCTGGCAGGGTTTGCATGAACTGGCGGAGACGTTCCAAGTCGTCAGTCGTCAGTTCTGTCTTCAACGCACGAGCCAACGGCCCCTTGATGCCCTTTTCCCAGCACGAGTGCAGATTATGCAGGTAGGCGCCTCGCCCGGGTAATTTCCCGGTTGGATCCACCTTCACACCCTCAGGTTGGCGGACCAAGCGGATCATCGCCCGTTTGGGAAGGACAGTCCTGCAGCCCACACAAGTGCGCTGGGGAATATGTTTGGGTCGTTTTACAGGTTTGCCAGACACCTTAGCTCATCCGTCAGGCGGACGGAACGATGAAAGATTCCATCCGCTCCAACGAGTTATTCCCATTCTTCGATATCGGTGTCGCCGCGCTTGTGTTTCTTGTGGGCGACCACCTCGCCGCGTTTTTCGTCGAATTCCAACTCGCGGCTCTTTTTCTTCTTGTCTTTCTTCTTATTGCGCGCCTCTTCGCTCTCCTCTTCCGGAGCCGGAGGGGCTGCAATGACGTTCTGCAGTGAGAAGATCTTCTCGAAATCTTTCTCTTCCTCTGCAGGAGCCGTAGCTTGAACCGCTTCTTCCGCAACCGGGACGGCTGCCTCGGTCGCGACCGGGGCCAGTTCGGCTTCCGGCGCGGGAACCGCCTCGGCCGGAACCTCGGGCTTGACTTCCTCGACGACCTCGACCGGTTTCTCCGGCTCGGGGAAGCTGACGTTCGCCAGGGCGGCCTCGATGGACTGCATGGCCTTGGGGCCAATGCCAGCCAGGCCGAGGACGCTGTCGGGCCTGAGTTTCATTGCCATCATCAGGTCGCCGACCGTGCGGAATTCCGCTTCGGTCAGGATGGTGTAAACATGGTCCGGCAACTCGAGAGTTTCGATGTTGGCCTGGAAGGCGGCTTCGGGGATGCCCGAGCGGGCGCTCGAGACGCGTTCTTCCTCCGCCTCGGCCTCGGCCTTTTTCTGTTCCACGGCGCGCCGCTCGATGCGGTCGACGAATTGGATGAGGGAAAGGAATTCTTCCGGGGTGAGCGGACGATTTTCGCTCTTCTTGGCGAGGATTTCTTCGATGGCGGGGATGTGGCCGCGCTCGATCTCGGCAATGTTTTCCAGCGCCGGATCGGTCTGGACTTTGACAATGGAGTCCGCAGCCGCCTCGGCCAGGGACTTGATGTCGATGCGCCAGCCTGTCAGCTTGGCGGCCAGGCGGGCGTTCTGCCCATCCCGGCCGATCGCCAGGCTGAGCTGGTCTTCCTGGACGACGACCGTGGCGGTCTTTTCAGCTTCATTCAGGTATACGCCCGAAACTTTGGCGGGGCTGATGGCTTTCGAGATGTACATCACCGGATCGGGATTCCACTCGATGATATCGATCTTCTCGTCGTGGAGTTCCTTGACGATGGCCTGGATGCGCACGCCTTTGATCCCGACGCAGGCCCCAACCGGGTCGACATTTGGCTGGGTGGCCGAGACGGCCACTTTGGCGCGCTGCCCGGGTTCGCGCGAAATTGCCCGGATCTCGACGATGCCGTGATAAATCTCGGGAACTTCGTTTTCGAGCAAGCGGCGCAGGAAATTGCGATGCGAGCGTGAAAGGACGATCTGGGGCCCACGCGGGCTGTCCTTGACTTCCAGGATGATGGCGCGCACCCGGTCATGGACCTTGAAGCGCTCCCCGGGAATCTTCTGGTTCGGGGGCATGATGCCCTCGGCCTTCATGTCCAAGCCGACGGTCACGCCTTGGGTCATATTGACGGCCTGGACCACGCCGCTGATGATCTCCCCGACCTGCTTTTCGTAATACTCGGATTGCATCAGCCGCTCCGCTTCGCGGATGCGCTGCTGGATGACCTGTCGGGCGGTCTGGGCGGCCACGCGCCCAAAATCCTTGGGCGTGGTTTCTACGATCACCATGTCACCCAGGATGGCTTCCGGGTTGACTTTTCGGGCTTCGTCGAGGAGAACCTCGGTGCGTTCGTCCTGCACGTCCTCGACGACTTCCTTCTCGGCGAAGATGGTCACAGCGCCGCTTTCCGGATCGATTTTCGCTTCGACGGCCTGGGCGTTGGATGCGTTCACTGCCCGCCGGTAGGCGGACACCATGGCAGATTCGATTGCCGAAAGGATGATCTCCTTGGGCAACTGTTTTTCTTCCAGGACTTCGTTGAAGGCTAAGGCAAATTCGTTCTTCATGGTCAACCTGCTCCCCGAACTATCTATTACACGCAGAAAAGTGGGGGTCGCCCACTTTTCAATGCGTTCGGTATTGGTTCTATCGTGGACGAAATTGTAGCACACAAGGGAAAAACCTGCAAGGATAGGCAATTATAATTAGCTTAGAATGTCACGCCTTATCCTATTCAACAAACCGTTCCTGGTCTTGTGCCAGTTCACCGATCCGTCCGGACGCCCAACCCTTGCGGATTACCTGACCGCCGCGGATGTCTACCCTGCCGGCCGGTTGGATTACGATTCGGAGGGCCTGGTTCTCCTTACCGATGACGGAGGGCTTCAGCACCGGATCTCCGATCCGCAGCATAAATTGCCCAAGACGTATTGGGTCCAGGTGGAAGGGATTCCAACCGAATCCGCCCTTGCACAGTTGTCGAAAGGCGTCAGTCTCAAGGACGGCCTGACCCGCCCGGCGCGTGTCGAACGGATTCCCGAACCGAACCTTTGGGCGCGCAATCCGCCGATCCGTTATCGGGCGAACCTTCCGACCGCCTGGGTCGCCATCACCCTTTCGGAGGGGCGCAAGCGCCAGGTCAGGCGGATGACTGCCGCGGTCGGTTATCCGACCCTCCGGCTGGTGCGTGTCTCGATTGGAAGCTGGGAATTAGGCTCTCTTCGACCCGGCGAATGGCGGGACGGCTAGGAATCGGACGGGGATCCATTTCCTGAGCGAATAGAGAAGGATGGCCAGCAGGAGGACCACGAAGGTCACTCCGGCGGCCCAGTCCAGGATGATCTGAATAAAGGGCAATTTCCAGTCCGACTTGCGCCGGTTGAGGAAATCGATGAGTTTGGCTTTGTCGGATACTGGGATCAGCGAGAAGAGCTTTGAGTTGTTCACCTGGGGGTAAACATAACCGGTCGGATCGGTCATGTTGTAAAAGCCATTTTGAACGTCGAAGACCGACCCTTCGTGGACCTTGGGGAGGAAGGAATTTTCCCCGTACAGTGGATCGTAATGATGGGTCGTGTTGCTAGCCTGGGCAACGAACACTTCATAATCGTTCGCATCCGGAATGATCTTGTTGACCGGGAAGACCTGGCCGGCCTGGATCTGGTCGTAGGCCTTCAAGAGCTCCTGGGTGTCGAACGTCCGTTCCTGGACTTTAATGGGCAGGAGGTAATAGGTTGCCAGGGCGGCGACCGAGATCACGTTGAAAGCGGTAAACAGGATCGCCGATTTCCGACCGGGGAGAGAGTTCATCCAGCCGTCGAAAACCCGGCTTCCGAGGATCGCGAGCGGGAGGATGAATGCTGCAATGAAACGCGAATTCGTCCGCATGGATTTCAGAATTGGAAGATGGTCGAGATGGTCGAAGAGGAAACCTCGGGCAGTGGCAAATTGGATCACCAGGACGATGGAGAAAAGAAGGATGATCCCGGCGATGATTTTATGGATCACTTCTTTTTTATTGAATTTTGGTTTTCGGAAGAAGAGTCTTCCCAATCCCCAGAGGAGCAGGAAGGTCAGGAGTGGCGAAAGGGAGATGTCCAGCTCCCAGAAACCGTACGGTGAGCCGGTCCAATTCGTCAGCCGGACCACGTAGTCCAGGCTGCTCTTGCCGATCAATTTGAGCAGCGGAAGAACGGTCATCGATCCGACCAACTGCATGACGACGCCTTCGAGGCTCGAGATCCAGGAGACGTGATAAACATCCTGTACGTCACGAGGGAAGGATTGCATCAGGGCATTGATGGCATAGACTTTCGACCCACACAGGAGCAGGGTCAGGATCGTTCCCCAGGCAGCAACTGCCAATCCTTTTTCCCAGCTCATCAACCCTGGCTTCAGGAGATGAATCACCGGCAAGCTGAGCAACAGGGTGAAGGCGCAAATGACGCCGATGTAGACGCCTCCCGAGTTGACCAGGACGGCGCCGGTGATGGCGATCAAGGCCCCCGCAAGCCAGTTGGGCAGTTTCCGATTGGCGAAGGCGAAGACGGGCAGGATGATCAATGGAAAAGTCAGGAAATTAACATGCCCTACGACGACATGCTCGACGTAGAAACCGTTTGCGACGAAAAATACCCCGCCCAACACAGCCGTCAACGGTTTGAATTCAAGACAGTCCCGCAGGAGGAAAAACATCAGCAAAAAGCCGACCGCGACGTAGATGACCGTCGAGGCGAGAATCGCCACCCACGGGTTCATGAACCAGGTGAGGAGCTGGGGGATGGAAAATTGCATCTGGAGCGGATTCGGGTAGGCCGGCAGCCCGCCGCCGAAGCTCGGGGTGTACCACTCGATGCCGAATCCATTCACTTTGTAATAAAGGTGGGAGTCGATGAGACGTGGAATGTAGAGACGAAAATCGTGCCCGACCAATGGATACGAGGCAGCCGTGTACTGCACGATAAAGTAGGCGATTACCAGGATATTCAAAGCGATCAGGGCGGGTATCAGGATGCGGCGGCTCATCGTGGTTCCCGATCGGTCGAATTCTGGAGCGTTCTTCGAAAGATCCCCGGGGGGTTTACTACTTTGTCTCATGGTTGGTGTCTTGCATAGGGAACGGCAGGCTCTCGGTGGAGATGAAAGCGGCCAATTCCTGGGCCGATTGCTCGGTAAGGTTGCCCTGGATGATCGCGCTCCCACCGGTAATCGCGGTGTTCACATACGGGGACGAAATTACCCTGCCATCCCGGGCAATGACCAGATAATGACCGACGTTTGTGCGGCTGTAATCAGCCAGTTTCTTCGCCCCGGCTTCATTGAAATAGATCACGATGATAAAGCCGGGGCCGGCGTTAACCTGACTTCCATCTTCCACGGTAGCTGACTTGATGTCCTCATTCGTAAGGATGACCGGCAGGTCTGAGGAAATATCCGAACCGACGAGGAGAGAATTGATCGAGTCGACGAAGGTGATCCGACCTTCTTCTGTCAGGAGCGGTAGTACGGTCGTGTAATTGGTAGTAGGCGGCATGACGACCACGATCTGTTTCCCCAGGAGAATGGTCCGGGAGGAGATGCCATTTTTATTCAAGCGTTTCCCGATCGTATCACCCGCCTGTCTCAGGGATGCGGCGTCAGCGGTTTCACCTGCGGCCGGGCTGAGGGTTACAAAAAGATGCTGGCCTCCAAGGCTTGGCAAGGTGCAGGCCATAAGCGCGCCAAACAGGATGGCCACGATGGCAAAATGCTTGTTTCGTTTCATGGAACCGCCTCCCTGAAATCGTAGATCCCGTCATGGATTGCCCATTTACGCTTGCAGCCGGTGCAGAAAAGATGGTCCCGCTTGGTTTCAAGGGGCGAGCTTCCACACTCGGGACATTTGAAGAATGCACCGGCGGGTGCCGTCACGTGTTTGTGATCGATGCCAGCCCGCAGGAATACGCTCGGCGAAAGCTGGACCAGAGCGCCTGACCACTGGAGCAATGAGTCGAGCCCGGCCAGGATCGTTGCCGGAATCGCCCGTTTGATAAAGCCGACGCGGAAGTGTGAGACCGTCAGGATTTTTTCGATCCGAAATCCGGTCCCTTCCAGCCAGGACCGGATCGCGGCCGGGTGGAAATCGAAATTCAACGGGGCGAACTCGATTGGTTCACGGTCGAACGGGCTCCATTCCTGCCGGCGCAACGCGTAGCGCAAGATGGACTTGACGTTCCTCTTGTTGGCGTATTCGAGAATGAGATGTGAACCGGGTTGGAGGACATTCCAGACCTGCCGCAGGGCGGCCGGGGCGTCTGCCATATGGTGAAGGGTGCGGATCATCGTGGCGGCGTCGAACAAGCCGTCCACGAAAGGCAGGCAGTAAATGTTTGCTGCAACGTACAGGTATTTTTCACTGCTTCCCAGGCGGGCGCGCGCCTGCTGGAGTTGCGTTCGGGAATAATCCAGCAGGACGATGCGCTCGAAATCCTGGTACCTGGACGTATTCCGCCCGGCGCCTGCACCCAGTTCGAGCATCGATTTCCCGCGGGCTGGCAGGAGGCGTTTCAGGGCAATGGCTTCGCAGCGATCTTCGTAATCGCGTTCGCCTTTTTCCCAGAAACGCGCCTGGTAGTCGGAGCCTTCATAGTCACAGACGGGAGGACGTTTTTCTTCCGGCATCTTATTTCCCGTCGAATCCGCGTCCCACGCCCCGGTAAGAAAACCCGATCTTCCGCATCTCGTCCGGATTGTAGATGTTACGCCCGTCGAAAATGTTCGGCGCCTTCATCGCAGTCCGGATGCGCTCGAGGTCGAGTTGCTTGAATTCGTTCCATTCCGTGATGACCATCAAGGCGTCGCAGCCCTCGGCCATGGCGTAAGGATCGTCGAAGAGCTGGACGGCTGGCAACAACACTTTGGCGTTTTCCGCTGCAACCGGATCGTAAGCACGAACCGTCGCGCCGCAGGTGGTGAGTTCCTTGACGATATCTACGGATGGCGCCTCGCGCATGTCGTCGGTATTTGGCTTGAAGGCCAGGCCAAGCAGGCCGACGGTCTTCCCGCGCAGCCCGCCCGTCATCGCCTCGACGTGCCGGACGACGACTTGCCGGCGGGCGTAGTTGGTCTCGGTAACCGTGTTGAGGATGGCGGGAATTACTTCTTTCTCTTCTGCCATGAACGCCAGGGCTTTTACATCCTTGGGAAAGCAAGACCCGCCCCAACCCAATCCGGCATCCAGGAAGGCCGGTCCGATGCGCTTGTCGTAGCCCATGCCTGCGGCCACCTCTTTCACATCCGCTCCGAGCGCTTCGCAAATATCGGCAATTTCATTGATGAATGAGATCTTGGTCGCCAGGAATGCATTCGAGGCGTACTTGATCATCTCGGCCGTTCGCAGGTCGGTGATGACGATCGGCGCACGCAGCGGCAGGTGGAGCTGGGCGACTTTTTCGGCTGCTTCACGGTCGAAGGATCCCAGGACGGTCCGGTGGGGCTGCAGGAAGTCGTTGATGGCCGTGCCTTCACGCAGAAATTCCGGGCAGGAGACGACTGAAAAGACGATCGGTTTGGGCTGATACTTTTTGACGATATCGGCCACCCAGTCCCCGGTCCCGACGGGGACGGTGGATTTATTGATGATGATCAAGGATCCAGTCATGTTCTCGGCGATGGTCTGTGCGGCGGATGCCACGTATTGCAAATCCGCTTCGCCGTTCACCCCGGAAGGAGTGGCTACTGCAATGAAAGCAAATTCCGTCCCCTTAAGCGCTTCCGGATAGGATGTCGTGAACGAAAGCCGGCCCGTGTGGACGTTTCGGTCGACCAATTCCTTCAGCCCCGGCTCGTAGATGGGGAGGATGCCTTTATTCAGGTTCTCGATCCGCTTTTCGTTGACGTCCAGCGCGATGACTCGATTCCCCAGGTCGGCAAAACATGCCGCGGTGACCAACCCGACGTAGCCGACACCGACGACACAAATCTGTTTCATGTATTCTCCTTGGATTTCAGGTGCTAGCCATCCTAATATACCAGAAAAAAAGAAAGACAGGGTCGGCCATTGCAATGACCGGCCCTGCCAGGATTCTTGCCTTGGAAAGGTTGCTTGTGGTATTCTGGCGCTATGACTTGGTTTTTAGAGCCTTATTGATGCTTTCGCCGAAACCCGCCACGTCGATCGGCTTGGAGATGAAGCCGTCGAATCCGGCTTCCTTGGCCCGCTGCCGATCGCCAGGTAATGTGTGGGCGGTCAATGCAAAAAGGGGAATGGAGCTGGTTTCAGGATTGGCCTTGATTTCCCTGGCTGCCTCCCAGCCGTCGATTTCAGGGATCGAAAGGTCCAATAGAATCATATCGGGTTTGTGTTGGCTGGCCAATTGAATGGCCTCCCGGCCGGTGTGGCCGGGGATCACCTCGCAGCCGGCTCGGTCAAGGAGAAATCGGACCAGTTCGAAATTATCAACGTTGTCTTCGACCAGCAGAATGCGTTTTTTTTCCATAAAGACTTTCTCCAATATGTCCCACTATACACAAAACCCGTCGTTTCTTCTGATGCTAAATCATTACAAGATTATGGTATATTATTTTTGATGAAAATCCTGTTTGTCGCCGATGGACGCTCCCCGACGGCCTTGTCCTGGATCGATTACTGGGTGGGCGCGGGGCATGAAGTCCATCTTGTTTCTTCTTTTCCTTGTGTACCGCCCGGCGGATTGAAATCCTTCGTTATTTTACCAGTTGCTTTGGCCGGAATTGCCCGTTCCGACCCTACAAAATCGATTGGCGGAGCGTCCCGGCCCGGGTGGATCGCCAGTCTGCGCGGGCTTTTGCGCCCACTCCGTTACTATCTCGGACCGCTCAGCCTGGGTCGCGACCGGACGCGTTTTCGCGCCCTGGTTGCCGATCTTCGTCCCGACTTGGTGCACGCCCTCCGTATTCCCTTCGAAGGGATGCTGGCTGCGGCCACGCCGCCGGGAATTCCATTGCTGGTTTCGATCTGGGGGAATGACCTGACTCTCCATGCGCCCGGCTCTTTTTTGATGGCTTCCCAGACGCGCCAGATACTCCGGCGCGTGGACGGGCTGCTGGCGGATACCTCCCGGGATATCCGCCTGGCGCAGGCCTGGGGCCTGCCTTCGGAAAAACCCACCCTGGTCGTTCCGGGCGGCGGCGGAATCCGGCTGGATGAGGTTCGGAAAAAGGGGGAGGGCGTGGTTTTCCCTGAAGAGCTGCCTCCCGGCCCGATCGTCGTCAACCCACGCGGGCAGCGCCCCGGCAGCCTTCGTCAGGATGTGTTCTTCCAGTCGATTCCTGCAATCCTCGAAAAAATCCCTGACGCTGTCTTCATCTGCCCGTCCCTGGCCGGCGACCTGGACGCCGAACGCCGCGTGGAAACCCTTGGGATTCGCAGGAGTACGCGCTTGTGGCCTCGCCTGGATCGTGAGCAGATGCTGGCATTGTTCAAGCGTTCCCTGCTCTTCGTCTCCCCGAGCGTCCATGACGGGACTCCCAACTCGCTGTTGGAAGCCATGGCATGCGGTTGTTTCCCGGTGGTCGGGGATATCGAATCGATGCGGGAATGGATAAAGTCGGGCTCCAACGGCCTGCTTGTGGATGCCGCCTCGGCCCGTTCGCTGGCCGAAGGGATGGTCGCTGCCCTGATGGACCCGGCCTTGCGGGCCAGAGCGAAAAACGAAAACGCCCACACCGTTGCCGAACGCGCCGATTATCGGCGGGAGATGGCAAAGGCGGAGGCGTTCTACCGGAAATTACTTGCGGAAGATCGTCTACTCCCGTGATCACGGGAATATACGATCGCCTCGGTTTTCCATTACGCCCGGGGGGCGCGTAGATTTTCCAACCGTTCCTGCAGTTCGATCCGTTTCGTGTTGGCAGCCTGGCGGATATCGCCGGCGAATGTTTGAGCGCCATCATTTAGCTTTGCGCGCAATTCCACACCGGAAGAAGGGGCAAAAAGTAATGCTGCCGTCGCCCCAATCAATCCGCCAATCGTCACGCCGATGAAAAAGCTGAGAGCTCGTCGCATAAAACCTCCTGGTGAAACATAAAATTTATATTTCCATTATAGAACAAAATGACTCCTTCCGATAGATTGCCTCGGTACTATTTTTATGGAATAATGGGCTTTGCCGCGCATATCCCGGTCTTCCGACCTCTCGAGTGAGTGCGACGGCATGCTGATCGGATATTTATTCATTCGGCCCCTACCACTGGAGGGTACCATGTCGACTGTTTCCCCTGCTTCCCCGCTGCCTGCAACCCGAAAAAAAGTGACCATCATGACGTTCCGTGATAAAAAGGAACGCGGCGAGGCGATCACCATGCTGACTGGTTACGATTATCCGACTGCCCTGGCGCTCGACCGGGCCGGCCTCGATGCCATCCTGGTGGGTGATTCCCTCGGGATGGTCGTCCTCGGGTACGAAAATACCCTGCCGCTGACCATGGAAGAGATGCTCCACCATTGCCGGGCGGTGGCGCGCGGCGCCAGGTCCGCCTTGCTCATCGGGGACATGCCGTTCATGTCTTACCAGGTTTCAGTCGAAGAGGCGGTCCGTAATGCCGGGCGTTTCCTGCGCGAGGGCGGCATGGACGCGGTCAAGTTGGAAGGCGGCCGGGAACGCCTGGAGGCTGTCAGGGCGATCGTCGCCGCGGGCATTCCGGTCATGGGTCACCTTGGCCTGACTCCCCAGTCCGTGCACATGCTGGGCGGCTACCAACCCCAGGCCAGGACGGCTGTTGCGGCCAAACGGCTCTTTGAAGACGCCCTGGCGCTCGAAGAGGCCGGTTGTTTCAGCCTGGTCCTCGAATCCGTTCCGGCCCGGCTGGCTGGGCTGGTTTCCAAGCGCCTGACGATCCCGACGATCGGAATCGGGGCTGGTGTAAATTGCGATGGACAGGTCCTGGTGGTGCACGATATGTTGGGGATGTTCGACCGTTTCACGCCGAAGTTTGTCAAGAAATATGCCGATTTGCAGAATGCCATGCAGAGCGCCTTTTGCGAATACGTGGCGGATGTAGCTGGCGGGCGTTTCCCGGCTGAGGAGCACTCTGTCGGGATGTCTGAAGGCGAGTGGACTGCGCTGCTTGGAAGCCTCCCCGCGGAGAAGAAAACCAGGCGGAAATGAGCCCCGACTTTTGGGTCAGGCAAGGTTGAAATGCAGACGGATTCGATTCTTATTGTGGGCACAGGTGCGCTGGCAACCTTTTTTGCTTATCGCCTGGCGGCCGCGGGCGTCAGTGTCAGCATGCTCGGGACCTGGCGGGAAGGCCTGGATGCTCTCAGGAAAAACGGCGTCCGTCTTGAGGGCGGCAGCCATTATTGGGTGCGGGCGACCGATAATCCGGCCGAATGCCGGAACGCCCGGAACGCCCTGGTCCTGGTCAAATCCTGGCAGACCGAAAGGGCGGCGGGCCAGTTGATGGAATGTCTGGCTGGGAATGGGCTGGCCGCCACATTGCAAAACGGCCTGGGCAACGACCTGATCCTCTCGGAAAGCCTCGGCCGGAGGCATGTGGTGCGCGGGATCACCACCCAGGGAGCAGCCCTGCTCGAGCCCGGGCTGGTCCGGTCGGGAGGGGAGGGGGAAATCGTCCTGGAGGCGTCCCCCGATCTGGGCGACCTCGAAAACATTATGCGTATAGCCAAATTGAAAGTCAGGATCGTCAATGATGCCGAGCCCTCGATCTGGGGAAAGCTGGTCGTGAATGCCGCCATCAATCCACTGACAGCCCTCCTGCGCCTCAGGAATGGCGAACTGCTCGATAACGTTGCTGCCCGGGCGTTATTGGGCGAGCTGGCCCACGAGACGGCGGCTGTCGCAGCGGCCCTGTCGATCCACTTGCCGTATCCGGATCCGGTCCGGGCGGTGGAAGACGTGGCATCCCGTACGGCGGAAAACCGGTCCTCGATGTATCAGGATGTGCTCCGCGGCGCCCGGACAGAGGTGGATGCCATCAATGGAGCCGTCGTTCGGCTGGCCGAGCGGGAGGGGGTCCCCTCACCGGTCAACCGGATCATCTGGTCGCTGGTCAAGGCGCTGCCCGTTCGTGGTAAGATATGAAGCTATATGCTAAATGGAGGTTTTGGATGCGGCGACTGATGCTGGTCGTTCTCTTCTTGTCGATCGTTTTTGCGCCTTTTTCGGCAGGAGCCCAGAGCTCGCTTCACCTGAAAAGCGCCAGCGTGGATATCTGGCCGGAGTATGACCAACCGGCTGTTTTAGTGATCTACCATCTGACCCTGGCGGAGGGCACCCCGCTCCCGGCCGTCCTGACCATCCACGTACCCTCCCGCGCAGAGGTTTCCGCGGTGGCCTTTCAGGATAATAACGGCAGCCTGTTGAATGCACAATACGACCGCACGGTCCAAGGAAGCTGGGCGACCCTGGCGATCACGACCGATTCCCTTCTGGTCCAGGTGGAATACTATGATGCCCTCGACAAGACCGGCACCCAGCGGCACATCGTTTTTGAATGGACCGGCGATTACTCGTCCGACAGTTTCGAGGTCAACTTTCTGGAGCCGACCGGGGCGTTCGACGTTAATTTGAATCCGGGCCCCCAGAGCTCGAGCCAGGGACAGGAGGGGTTGATCAACGACCATATCGTAGCCGGAAGCCTCTCGGCCGGCCAGGACTACACCCTGACGATCGATTACAAAAGGCTAACGGATACGCTCGGGATTGCAGGTTTGCCGGTGCAACCGGCCTCCACACCGGTAGCGGCAAGCACCGGGCAGCAGTCGGCAGTCGGTGTACTGCCTTGGGTATTGGGCGGCCTTGGCATCCTGCTGATTTTTGCCGGCGTGTTCGGGTTTGTGATGTGGAGGCGGGGGAGCAAGGTGAAGCGGGTCCGGCGACACCGGACGGCGGCAGCCGCAGCAGGAGATCTCCAAGACGAAGATCTGATCTACTGCCAGCAGTGCGGCAAGCGCGCCGAGACCGGAGATATTTTCTGCCGGACTTGCGGAACCCGCTTGAGGCATATAACAGAAGAGTAAGGTCGATTCTAACTTTCGATTAATCTAGTTATGTGAAAATTACAAATAATATGATAAATGGAGATAAAGGAAAGATGAAGCGCTCCCTGAATACT